>JAEWED010000223.1 GCA_023389745.1 Actinomycetes bacterium | reverse complement strand
TTCCGCTACGTCTTCGGCGGCGCGATCAACCCGGGCGGCTCACTCGACTACGTGAACTTCCTGGTGCCCGGGTTCCTGGTGACCGTCATCCTGTGGTCCGGCATGAGCGCTGCCGCGGGTGTCGCCGAGGAATCGGCCACCGGGGTGCACGACCGCCTGCGCTCGCTGCCCATCCCCCGCTCGGCCGTCATGGCCGGACGGTCGATGGCCGACGGTGCGCTCGTCGCCTGGGGGATCCTGGTCACGGCCATCATCGGCGTGCTCGTGGGCTGGCGGCCCGCCGGCAGCGTCGCCGAGATCGTGATCGGCTTCGCCCTGATGCTCGTCGCCGGCTACGCGTTCACGTGGATCTTCATCTTCATCGGTCTCGTGGCCGGCAACGCCCAGGCCGCTCAGGGCCTGTCGATGCTGATCATCCCGTTCTCGTTCATCTCGAGCGCGAACGTGCCGGTCTCGTCGATGCCGGGCTGGATGCAGCCGTTCGCGGCGAACCAGCCGATCAGCGTGATCATCAACGCGGTCCGCGGCTACATGATCGGCGACGTCCAGCAGCTCGGCGTGGGACACCCGCTCGCCTACTGGACCGTGCTCTCCCTGCTGTGGTGCGGCGCGATCCTGCTGGTGTTCGGCTCACTCAGCGTCCGTCGCTTCTCGAAGATGAAGTAGCCGGCCCAGCTCAGGACAGGCCCAACGCTCCCGCGAGCGCGGCGGCCGAGTCGAGCACCGCGGCTCGGGTGTCGCCGGGCACCATCAGGGTGATCCAGTCGACGCCCAGCGCCTGGAGCTTCCCGATCTCGTCGACCAGCGCGTCGAGTCGTCCGACGGGGTCGGCCATGTAGGCGTACTGCCCGAAGGGCGCGAAGCAGATCGTCAACGGCTCGGTCCGTCCGTGCTCCTCGCAGAGCTCTCGAGCACGCTCCAGGCGTCGTTCGAGGGTGGCGAGGTCCGAGATGGCGGCGGTGCGCAGTCCGGTGGTGTCGGCCGGCGTCGGGAACGGCGACCAGCCCTGCGCCGAGGTGACCGCCCGCCGCAGCGCTGCGGTGCTGTTGCCCCCGACCCAGATCGGTGGACCGGGACGCTGCACCGGCGTCGGCAGCGCCGTCACGCAACGGGCGGACCAACCGGCACCCTCCCCCTGGAAGCCCTGGGTCGCCCACACCTCGGGCAGCACCCGCAGCGCCTCGTCGAGCAGCGCGCCACGGTCCTCGAACGAGGCGCCGAGGGCGGCGAACTCCGGCCGCAGATAGCCCGCCGCCACGCCGACGGTCAGCCGTCCGCCCGAGACGACGTCGACGCTCGCGAGCGCCTTCGCCGCGAGCAGCGGGTTGCGGTACGGCAGGACGTACACGTTGGTGTGCAGCCGGATGCGCCGGGTCACCATCGCTGCGGCGGTCAGCGCCACGGTCGGCTCCAGCGCCTGGTGCCCGCCACCGGCGAGCCAGCGGTCGTCGGGGGCGGGATGATCGGTGACGTAGGTGGCGTGGAAGCCGAGCCGTTCGTACGCGCTCGCCAGCTCGCCGATCGCGGCGCCCGACACCAGCTCGGTGCCCGTCCACACCCGGTCGACCGGCAGCCCCAACGAGAACCGCGTCGTCGCCTCGAAGCGCGCCGTCAGCCACTCGCGGGCACGGTCGACCATGTCGGCGCCGACCGCGTGTCCGCCGGGCAGCACCTGCGAGGTGACGTCACGGCCACCCGCGCCGAGCACGACCGCTGCGTCCTCGCCCATGAACGACGGGACGATGTCGTCGTCGCTGCCGCCGAGCACCAGCAGCGGGCCCGACCCGCCCGCCAGGCCCGGCGGTGCCGGCGGGTCGTCGTCGAGCTCGGGCAGGAACGCGCACATCGCGACCGTCGCGTCGGCCACGACGCCGAACTGGTCCATGAGCAGCGCAACGGCCGCGCCCTGGGAGAACCCGGCCACGGCCACACGACGCCCACCGGCGCGCACTCGCTGCACGACGTCGCCCACACGGGCCACTGCGTCGGCCACCTCGCGGGTCGAGGCACCACGGGGGCCGCTGTCGAACCAGCTGCGCACGGGACCCTCGGCCCCGTCACGGGTCGGCGCCCCAGGGGCCACCACCTCCCAACCGAGCGGCGCCACCTGGGCGCCCCATCGACGGGCAGAGCCCGGATCGTCGCCGTGGCCGTGCAGGACCACGAGCACACCGCCCGCGGGATCGAACCGTCGCATCCGCTCACTTTCGTTCCCGCGGGGATCATCGGGCAAGCGCGCCGGTTTCGGGCGAGGCACCCCCAGACTGATGCGTGCACCGACGGCGAGTCACTCGTCGTCGACCGGAGTCAACACGTGTTTCCCCTGAGCCGCAGCCGACGACGACGAGCCGAGCGGGCCGATCCCCCGGTCCTGGACCGGCAGCTGCGCGACCTGATCGACGAGCACGCATCCGCGGTCTACCACGTCGCGTTCTCGGTGCTGCGCGATCGAGGCCTGGCCGAGGACGCCGTGCAGGAGACCATGATCAAGGCCTGGCGAGGCCTGCCGGAGTTCCGCGGCGACAGTTCGACGCGCACCTGGATCCTGCGCATCGCCCACAACACGGCGATCGACTCCCTGCGTCGCCGCAGGGACCGCTCGACCGCCCCCGAGGACCTGCCCGACCATGCGGGACCGGCCTCCCTCGACGACCCGGCGACACGGGTCAGTGGACGTGACGACCTGTCGCGGCTCAAGGCGGCCCTGGACGACCTCGACGAGACGAGCCGGACCATCGTCGTGCTGCGAGAGGTCGAAGGGCTCAGCTACCAGCAGATCTCCGAGACGCTCGGCATCTCGATCGGCACCGTCAAGACGCGCCTGCTCCGCGCCCGACGTTCCCTTCAGGACACGGTGAAGGACAAGGAGGACCAGTGAACGGTCACGAACCCCTCGAACCCGACGTGCCCGACGACGGCATCGCCGACGACGGCCCCGGCGACGATCTGGGCGACCGCCTGCGGATGCTGCTCGGCCCCTCGGACGGGCTCGACCGTCGCACCACCCGCGACGTCGACAGCGCGCTGCGCGCCCGATCACCGCTCGCAGCGGCGTTCGAGCTGTTCGGCGTGGGCTGGTGGACGATCGAGACGCTCTTCACCGACCGCACCCCGGGCGGATATGGGAGCCTCACAGGTGGCACCCCGGATGCCGACAGAGACGTGGAAGGACCCTGACCATGGACTACACGAACCTGATCTGGGCCGCGGTCGCCCTCGGCTGCGGCCTGCTGATCGGCGAGATCGCCGGACGACTGCTGCGCAGCGGGCTGGGCTCGTCGAGCTCGGCGAGCTTCCGGGAGAACGCGCCCACGATCGCCCGCCTGGTCTTCTGGGCCTCGACCGCGGTCGGCCTGGTCCTCGCCATCGCCGTCATCGACGACGCCGCGCTGGAGGACCTGGGTCAGCGACTCGACGACAACCTGCCGAGCTACCTCATCGCGTTCCTGACCGTCATCGCCGGCTACGCGGTGTCGGTCGTGGTGGCCGCCATGGTCGGCCAGTCCGCCCGCAAGGCGACGGGCATCCGTCAGCGGGGCCTGGAACGGGCGCTGCAGGCCGCGATCCTCGCGACGGCGATCGTCGTCGCGCTCACCGAGCTCGGCGTGGAGTCCTCCATGCTGGTCGTGCTGCTCATCGTCGTGGTCGGCACGCCGGCCCTGGCTGTCGCGATGCTCAGCGCCTTCGGCGGCCGGGAGGTCGCCATGCAGCTCGCCGCCGGACGAGCGCTGCGCCACCAGCTGCGAGCCGGTCGACGCATCGTCTGCGGTGACGTCGCCGGTCGGATCGTGGTGGTCCACGCCACCGCCGTGGAGCTCGAGGACGACGACGGCACCCGTCACCACCTGCCGAACCGCACCCTGCTCGACCAGGGGTTCCGCGTCGACGAATAGCGGGCGACGAAGCGCGGTGTCGGGGCTGATGCGCTGACTGGGCTGTGCTCGTTCAGGGCTGTGCTCGTTCAGGGCTGTGCTCGTTCGAGAGATTTCCGAACTTTCTCGCGACTTTCGCGGCGCCCGCCCGTCAGAACCATCAACAGCAACCGAACGGAGTCCGCCCGTCCGGTTCGTGCAACAGCCTCCCGGCTCCCCAACTGGTGCTTCGGTTCGGTCAACGGGTGCGCAGTGTCGAGAGCCCCCTCGGGGGCTCTCGACGCGTCCGGGGAGCGATCCTCGAACGCCGGTAACGTCCGGGCGCATGATCCGCCACACGGTCCAGCTCCGCTTCACCCAGGGCACCGACGACGCCACCGTCACCGCGATCGCCGAGTCGCTGCGGACGCTGCCGTCGCTCATCCCCGAGATCCGTGCCTACTCCGTGGGCAGGGACCTGTCCCTCGCCGCGGACAACGCCCACCTGGTGGTGCAGGGCGACTTCGACGACGTGGCCGACTACGAGACCTACCGCGACCATCCGGAGCACCGGGCGATCATCGAGGCCCAGATCCTGCCGGCGCTCGACGCCCGCATGGCGACCCAGGTCGAACACGCCCAGCCCTGACACGGCCAGCCCTGACACGCCCACGGCGGACGGGCCGATCCGTGCCGGATCCGGCGCTCCAGCGGCGCGCCCGAGGCACTGCCCGCCGGAAAGTCCGATTTTCTTTCTCACCTCGCGCGCGTGACAGCAGTCACTCCGTGCCCTAGTGTGCCCGGGACCAACTGCTGTTGGGCCGGTCGAGCACCACCGGGCGACGACGAGCCTCCGGGCACGGCGACGTCCACCGGGGTTCCCGGTTTCGGTCAGGCCGTGTGGACGGATTCGGGGGGTTCCGTCCACACGGCCTCCGAAGTTTTCGCCACCGCCTCACGTTCGGGAGCGCAGAGTCCGAACCACCGGGGGATTTCGGGCAGACTGCAGGGCGATGGGCCACCAGAAGATCACCGGACCTGACGACTCCGACATGACCGGATTCGTCATCATCGACCTCGACGGCGCCGAGCGGGCCGACGGCATCGTGCGATCCGCCAAGAAGGTGCTCGTCGACGGTGCCCGGACGCTCGCACGATCCCGGACCTACGCCTGGGCGCTCATGGGGCACCAGATCTCGGGCGCCTCGGCCGCGGTCAACGTGCCCCCGGAATCCGCCGACGCTGGCATCGCTGCCTTCGTCGACGCCGTCCGTGACCAGGTGGCCGCCGGAACCCTGTCGCTCGACGCCGGCAAGGGCGTCCGTGCCGACCAGCTCGCCGGGCTCGACCAGGTCGACACCAGGGCACCGCTGCGAGCCGAGCCCCGGCCGTTGGGCACCCTGTCCGACGAGCTGCTCGCCCGGGGTGTGCTCGCCGCAGCCAGCGCAGCGCTCGGAGGCCTGGACGGGCGGACCATCACCATCGAGGGCGCCGGCGCCGCGACCGCCGCGCTGGTCTCGCTCGCCGCCGAGGCGGGCGCCAAGGTGACCGCAGTGGCCACCACCCGGGGCACGGTGCTCGACGCTGCCGGCCTGGACGCGGCGTCGATCGTCGCCGGGCTCGCCGAGCACGGCGAGGGCCTGCCCCAGGCACTCGGCTCCGACCTCTCCCCCACCGTCGCGCTCGAGACCGACGCCGAGGTGCTGATCTGCGGCTCGAAGGCCGGCCTGGTCGACCACCTGCTCGCCGCGTCGCTGCCCCAGCCGATCCTCGTGCCCATCGGCCCCGCACCGGTCACCGCCAAGGGGCTCGCAGTCGCGGCCTCACGCGGTCACATCGTGCTGCCGGACTTCCTCACCACCTCCGGCCCGTTGCACGCCTGGGCGCCCGGAGCGCCGACGTCGGCGGACCAGGTCGTCGCCGCCACCGAGGCGTTCATCGCTTCGACGACCACCGACATCCTCGACCATGACGAAGGGCCGTTCCTGGCTGCCTCGTACCGCGCCGAGGACTTCCTGCGGACCTGGCAGGAGCGCCTGCCCTTCGGGCGACCCCTCGCCTGACGGTCACCCCGGGACACGCCGCGCCGACACGTCCGGGTGGCCGCGGGGACCGTGGGCCATCACCTACCGTGGATCATCACTGACTCGCACCCCCGGGGGCTCGCCGTGCGTCCGCAGAAGTTCACGTTCCCGTCCTTCGACGATCCGGCCGAGGAACGCCGTCACCTCAAGCAGCGCCTGGCTGCCGCGTTCCGGCTCTTCGGCCGCTTCGGCTTCGACGAGGGCGTCGCCGGCCACATCACCGCTCGCGACCCCGAGCACGCCGACCGCTTCTGGGTGAACCCGTTCGGGATGAGCTTCAAGCAGATCCGTGCGTCGGACCTGCTGTGCGTCGACCACGACGGCAACATCGTCGAGGGCGACTGGCCGCTCAACAGCGCCGCGTTCGCGATCCACTCCCAGGTGCACCGGGCCCGCCCCGACATCGTCGCCGCGGCTCACGCCCACTCGCTGCACGGCAAGACGTTCTCGTCGCTCGGCGCGCTGCTCGATCCGCTCACCCAGGACTCGTGTGCCTTCTACGAGGACCACGCGCTCTTCGACGACTTCACCGGCGTCGTCGACCAGGTCGACGAGGGTGCTCGCATCGCCGCCGCGCTCGGCGACAACAAGATGGCCATCCTGCGCAACCACGGTCTGCTCACCGTCGGCACGACCGTCGACGCCGCGGCCTGGTGGTTCATCACGGGTGAACGGACCTGCCAGTCGCAGCTGCTGGCCCTGTCCGCCGGCAAGCCGGTCCCGATCGACCACGAGACCGCCACCCTGACCCGCGGCCAGGTGGGCACCGAGGTCGCCGGCCTGTTCAGCTTCCACCCGCTGTGGTCCTGGATCGTCGCCCAGGAGCCCGACCTGCTCGACTGAGCGCAGTTCGTCGTCGACCGACCAGATGCCGGGCCCGCGGGTCCACGTGCGGCCGGAACGGCGCGGCGAGTAGCGTCGGGTTCGCAATCGAGACAGTCACAATCGAAGCCGCAACCCCACCGGGAGAGACCCGACGAACGAGTCGGGCGCCGAAGGAGCAACCGCCCCGGAATCTCTCAGGCATCCAGACCGGACGGGTGAGGCAGCTCTGGAAAGCAGCGGACGACTCCGGTCGGCCCGCTCACCGACGGGGAAAGCGTCCGACCACCCGTGGTCGACGTGAAGCTCTCAGGTACGGCGACAGAGGGGGGAGCACACGCCCTGCCCCACCGCGCGCCCCCAGGAGCACCGAATGTCCACTCCCCCGTCGAACCCTGCCCTGCCGATCGAGGATTTCGCCGAACGCCACGTCGGGCCCGACGCCGAGGAGATCGCGACGATGCTCGCCGCGGTCGGCCGGCCGTCGCTCGAGGCGCTGATCGAGGCGACGGTGCCCGCCGCCATCCGCGACACCGCGCCGCTGGGACTGCCGTCGGTGCCCGACGAGACCGCGGCGCTGGCAGCGATCCGCAGCATCGCGGACCGCAACCAGGTCGTCACGACCCTGATCGGCACCGGCTACTACGGCAACCACACACCGAACGTGGTGCTGCGCAACATCCTCGAGAACCCCGCCTGGTATACGGCGTACACCCCCTACCAGCCCGAGATCTCCCAGGGGCGCCTCGAGGCGCTGCTCAACTTCCAGACCGTCGTCAGCGACCTGACCGGCATGGACATCGCGAACGCCTCGCTGCTCGACGAGGCCACCGCCGCTGCCGAGGCGATGATGCTGGCCCGCCGCCAGTCCAAGGTCGGCGCCGAGACGTTCTTCGTCGACGCGGACTGCCATCCGCAGGTGGTCGAGGTTACCCGCACCCGGGCCGAACCGCTCGGCATCAAGCTGGTCGTCGGCGACCCGCTCACCGACCTCGACGCCCACGAGTGCTTCGGCGTGCTGCTCGCCTACCCGGGCAGCTCCGGCTCGGTGCGCGACCTCCGCTCGCTCACCGAGGCCGCCCGGTCACGCGGCGCCGTCGTGTGCGTCACCGCCGACCTGCTCGCCCTGACGCTGCTGACGCCGCCCGGTGAGTGGGGCGCGGACGTCGTGGTGGGCTCCGCCCAGCGCTTCGGTGTCCCCTTCGGCTTCGGCGGCCCCCACGCCGGGTTCATGGCGGTGCGTGAGGCGTCGCGTCGCTCGCTGCCGGGCCGCCTGGTCGGCGTGTCGGTCGACGCCCACGGTCGACGGGCGCTGCGCCTGGCGCTGCAGACCCGCGAGCAGCACATCCGGCGGGAGAAGGCCACGTCGAACATCTGCACCGCGCAGGTGCTGCTCGCCGTCATGGCCGCCTCGTACGCGACCTACCACGGCCCCGACGGGCTCCGTCGGATCGCCGAACGCACCCACCGACTGGCGCAGTCGGCGATCGGTCTGCTCGGCGACGCCGGGTTCGAGGTCGTCGACCGGTCGGTGTTCGACACCTTCACCCTGCGTGTCCCGGGACGGGCCGACGAGCTCGTCGCCTCGGTGCTCGAGCGTGGCATCAACATCCGGCGCACCAGCGCGGACGAGGTCGGCGTCTCCTTCGACGAGACGACCACCCCGGAGATCGTCGCCGACCTGCTCGCCGGGTTCGGCATCGAGACCTCGCAGGACGCCGTCGTCGCCGCTGCGGCCGCGGTCACGCCGCTGTCACCGGTCGACGCCTCGCTGCACCGCACGTCGGACTACCTGACGCACCCGACGTTCCACCGCTACCGCTCCGAGACCGAGATGCTGCGCTACCTGCGCCGTCTTGCCGACAAGGACCTGGCGCTCGACCGGACGATGATCCCGCTGGGCTCGTGCACCATGAAGCTCAACGCGACCGCCGAGATGATCCCGGTGACGTGGCCCGAGTTCGCGCAGATCCACCCGTTCGCGCCTCGATCGCAGGCCGCCGGCTACCTCGACCTGGTGGCCGACCTCGAGGGAGCGCTCGCGACGATCACGGGCTACGACGCCGTGTCGCTGCAGCCCAACGCCGGCAGCCAGGGCGAGTTCGCCGGGCTGCTCGCGATCCGCGAGTACCACCGTGCACGGGGCGACCTGGACCGCGACGTGTGCCTCATCCCCGCGTCGGCCCACGGCACGAACGCCGCCAGCGCGGTCATGGCCGGCATGCGCGTCGTCGTGGTCGCCACCGACGACGACGGCAACGTCGACATGGACGACCTGCGGGCCAAGACCGACGAGCACGCCGAGCGCCTGGCGGCGGTGATGGTGACCTACCCCTCGACCCACGGCGTGTTCGAGGAGGGCATCCGCGAGCTGTGCGGCGTGATCCACGACGCCGGCGGGCAGGTCTACGTCGACGGCGCCAACCTGAACGCCCTCGTCGGTGTGGCGAAGCCGGGCGAGTTCGGCGCGGACGTCAGCCACCTGAACCTGCACAAGACGTTCTGCATCCCCCACGGCGGCGGCGGTCCCGGCATCGGCCCGGTGGCGGTGCGCGAGCACCTGGCGCCGTTCCTGCCGAACCACGGGCAGTGGTCCGGCGCCGGCCCCGACTCGGGTCCCGGTGCGGTGTCGGCGGCGCCGTTCGGGTCGGCCAGCATCCTGCCGATCACCTGGATGTACATCACGATGATGGGTGACCGCCTGCGTCGCTCGACCGAGGTGGCGATCCTGGCGGCGAACTACGTCGCCACGAAGCTCCGCCCGCACTACCCGGTGCTCTACAGCGGCAGCGACGGCCTCGTCGCGCACGAGTGCATCATCGATCTGCGCCCGATCGAGAAGCAGACCGGCATCACCAACGAGGACGTCGCCAAGCGGCTCATCGACTACGGCTTCCACGCGCCGACCATGTCGTTCCCGGTGCCGGGCACGCTCATGATCGAGCCGACCGAATCCGAGGCTCTGGGCGAGCTGGACCGGTTCTGCGACGCGATGATCGCGATCCGAGGCGAGATCGACCTGGTCGGCGACGGCACCTGGCCGGCGGACGACAACCCGCTCGTGCACGCGCCGCACACCGCGGAAGAGGTCGGCGGCGACGAGTGGGACCGCTCGTACGCACGGTCGATCGCGGGTTGGCCGACGCACCACCAGCGTGAGGCGAAGTACTGGCCGCCGGTCAGCCGGATCGACGGCGGTTACGGCGACCGCAACCTGGTCTGCTCGTGCCCACCGCCCGAAGCGTTCGAGGACTGAACAGCCCGAGCGCCCGGCTCAGTGCTTGGCGACGAAGGGGAGCTCGACGCAGCGCGCCGGCACCTCGGTGCCGCGCACGTCGATCGACAGCTCGTCACCCGGCTGCACGTCGGGGTCGACGAACGCGAGTGCGATGCCGTGGCCGAGCACGGGCGAGAAGTTGCCCGAGCTGATCGTGCCCACGGCCACGCCGTCGCGCAGCACCGTCTGGTCCGACCTCGGCGGCCGACGACCCTCGGTCGTCAGGCCACGCAGCGCCTTGGTCACGCCCGCGTCACGCTGACGCTCGAGCGCCGCACGCCCGCGGAAGTCGCCCTTGGTCCAGCTCACGACCCAGCCGAGCCCGGCGTCGAGCGTCGTGATGCCAGGGCCGAGCTCGTGGCCGTGCAGCGGCAGCGCCGCCTCGAGACGCAGCGTGTCGCGTGCACCCAGGCCGGCGGGCGTGATCCCCGCCGAGGTGACCAGGTCCCAGAGCCGCTCGGCGACCGTGACCGGCACGGCGAACTCGACGCCGTCCTCACCGGTGTAGCCGGTGCCGGCGACGAGGCACTGCTCGCCCTCGAACTCGAAGGGCATCAGCCGGAAGCGGCCGACCTCTGCGGCGGCCGGCACCAACGGACGAAGCCGCTCGCGGGCCTCGGGACCCTGCACGGCGATGATCGCCCGGGTGCGGGTGGTGTCCTCGACGCTGATCTCCTCGCCCTGGGCGGCATGGATCAGGGCGTCGGTGACGCGGTCGGTGTTCGAGGCGTTCGGCATCACGTCGAACACGTCGGGAGCGACCCACCACACGATGATGTCGTCGAGCACCGAGGCATCGACCTCGTCGAGCAGGTGGGTGTACTGCGCCCGACCAGGTTCGATCTTGTTCAGGTCGTTCGTGAGCGTGCGCTGCAACGCACCGAGGGCCCCCGGGCCGCTCACCCGGACGGTGCCCAGGTGCGAGACGTCGAAGACCACCGCGGACTCACGGCAGCGGCGGTGCTCCTCGAGCGTGCCGTCGGGGTAGGACAGCGGCATCTCCCAGCCGCCGAAGGGCACCATCTTGGCCCCCAGGGCGCGGTGCACCGGATCCAGCGGAGAGGTCAACATGTCGCGGCGACCTAGCGCGCAGCGGCGTCGAGCTGCTCGACGGGCAACGCCTCGTCGGCCGGACGCAGTTCGACGATGCGGGCGTCGATCTCGTCCTTCACACCTGCGAGCGCGAGCACGTTGAGCACGCCCTGCCCCTTCTGGAGCACGTCGATCAGCTCCTCACCCGAGCGCACGAGCACCGAGCTCTTGCCGCTGATGACCAGGTTCGCCGAGGAGATGTCCTCGCCGAGCTGCTCGCGCATGTAGGTGAACACCTGGCGCACCGACTCGAGCTTCAGACCCGCGTCGAGCAGGGTCTTGATGACCTTGAGCTCGAGCAGGTCGCGGTAGGAGTACAGGCGCCGCGAGCCGCTGCCGTGGGCCTCGGCCAGCGACGGCCGGACCAGGTCGGTACGGGCCCAGTAGTCGAGCTGGCGGTAGGTGATGCCGACGACCTCGGCGGTCTTTCGGCCGCTGAAGCCGACCTGGCCGGGGCTCGCGTCGGCCACGACGTCGAGCTCGTCGCTGGTGATGTTGGTCGCCACGTCGTCCATGGTTGCCGGCTCCGCTGCTAGATCGAAGGGATGCAACCCCACCGGGGCGCCGGAACGGGTCCGGGGCCGGCGAATTGCAGTCGGGAAATTACTCCCGCGTCACCAGTATGGGGTGGATGCGGCTCGACCGCACTCCCACCGCCCGGATCGACGTGCCTCAGGACTCGAAGTCGCTGCTGTCAGGACTCGAAGTCTTCGGGCGACACGTTGTCGATGAACTGGCGGAACTCCTCGACCACGGCCTCGGGGGACTCCTCTTCGGCGTCCTCGTCGAGGTCGTCCTCGGCGATGAAGCCGGCCTCGTCGAGCACTTCGTCCGCCGAGAAGATCGGGCAACCGACCCGAACGGCCAGCGCCACGGCGTCGGAGGGCCGGGCCGAGATGTGGTGCGTGCCACCTGGGCCGGTGAGCTGCAGCTCGGCGAAGTAGGTCGTGTCACGCAGCTCGGTGATGACCACCCGGTCGAGCTGCGTGCCGAGCTCGTCGAGCACGTCGCAGAAGAGATCGTGGGTCAGCGGGCGAGGAGTCTCGACGCCTTCGAGCGCGAACGCGATCGCAGTGGCCTCGGGGCCGCCGATGAAGATCGACAACTGACGATGTCGTCCTTCGAGCTCCCGCAACACCACGACCGGGGTGTTGCTCGGGAGCTCGACGCGCACCGCGACGAGCTCGAGTTCGATCACCGGCCCACCATAACCCGGCCCGCCGGGCACCCATCGCTCACCCCGGGCTGCATCAGGTGCCGAGCACCGGGCCCAGCTGGCGACGCAGCAGCGCGGAGTGCAGCTCCTCGCCCAGACGCACCAGGTCGTCGCTTCGGTCCACCGCGTTGCGCCGGGCCTCGGGGTTGCGCTGCTTGAGCAGCGGGTAGACCAGCTGCTCGATGAAGCCGGCCTCACGCTCGGCGGCGATCTTGTACATCCGCAGGTGCCTCGGCTCGACGCCGAGCGCCGCGTAGGCGGACGCGATGCGGGCGATCGCCAGCGCCTCGCCGTCGTAGGCGGGGTTGCCGCCCAGGATCACCGGCACGATGAGGCCGAAGTCCTCGAGGCCGGCGAGCAGCTCCGCGGTGATGCCGGCCGTCTCGCACAGCTCGGCGCGGCTCAGACGCTCGACGGTCACGGGCTGGTCCTCGGCGCGTGGTGGCGCCGAGGCCTCGGCGGGCTCGGGTGCGGGCGTGGCAGCCCGACGTGGCCGACGAGCTCGGCGGGGGTCCTCCTGCAGCGCCGCGACGACGTCGGCAGGGGTGCTGTGCGCCGGACGCGGCGACACGTCGTCGTCGGCCGGCGGCGCCGACTCCTCGGCGACCGGAGGCACTTGCGACGCCCGCTCGCCGCCCTTGCCGCTCGCGGCGGGATCGGGACGCTCGGCGGGTAGCGGTTCGGCGCTCGCCGACGGTGTGCCCGGACGGGGCGGCGCGACGGGGTTCGACGCAGGCTCGGAGGTGCGGGCGGCGGCCGACGAGACCGCCGGATGCGATGCCGATCGCTGCGGTGCCGGGCGCTCGTCGCCTCGGTCCTCGTCGGACCGGTCGTCGGTCTCGGCGTCGGCCGCCGTGTCGGTGCCGGTGCCGGAGTCGTCGGGTTCCGGCGAGGACCACAGGGTCGGCTGCGCACCGGGGGCGTCGACGGTGTCGACACCCTGGTCGAGCATCTTGCGGATGACCTTGAGCGGCAGGAAGTGGTCGCGCTGCTGGCGCAGGATCCAGCGCAGCCGGTCGATGTCGGCGTCGTAGAACTTGCGGTAGCCCGACGCCGTCCGCTCCGGGGCGATCAGACCCTGGCTCTCGAGGAAGCGGATCTTCGAGATGGTCACGTCCGGGAAGTCCTCCTGGACCAACGACAGGACCTCGCCGATGGCCAGGTGGCCGCTCGCCGTCACCTCGGTCATGCAGTCACCCCGATCGTGCAGGCAGGAGGGATCATGCAGCACCCCCGAGGGTGCCGATCACGAACACCAGCCGGAACTTCCCCACCTGGACCTGGGCGCCCTCACGCAGCAGCGCCTGCTCGATGCGATCGCCGTCGAGGTACGTGCCGTTCAGCGAGCCGACGTCGACCAGGTGGTACTGGCCGTCGCCCTCTCGGCGCACCTCGGCGTGGCGACGCGACACCGTCACGTCGTCGAGGAAGATGTCGCTGTCGGGATGGCGGCCGATCCGGATCGTGTCGGCGTCGAGCGCGAAGCGGGCACCGGCGGTGCCACCACGGGTCACGATGAGCTGGCCGACCTCGCCGTTGCCCGGCACGTCGACCCCAACCACGGGGTAGGTGCCGGTCGCCAGCTCATCGACCTCGGGCAGCGCGGCGCCGCACGCGGAGCAGAAGTTGGCTCCGGTCGCGTTCTGCACGCTGCACACGGGGCAGATGATGCCGTCGCTCGCCATCGGTCGGTTCAGCCGTCGGTGAGTTCGCGGTAGGCAGCGGCGTCGAGCAGTGCCTCGACCGCGGCGGGGTCCTCCGGGGTGAGCACCGCGATCCAGCCGGCCCCGTACGGGTCGGAGTTCACGAGCTCCGGGCTGGCCTCGAGGTCACCGTTCACCTCGACGACGGTGCCAGCGACCGGGGCGTAGATCTCGGAGACCGACTTGGTCGACTCGACCTCGCCGAAGGAGTCACCGGCACCGACGGCTGCGCCGACCTCCGGGGTCTGCACGAAGACCACGTCGCCGAGTGCGTCCTGTGCGTAGTCGGTGATGCCGATGCGGATCTTGTCGCCTTCCGGTCGGACCCACTCGTGGTCCGACGAGAAACGAAGGTCGTCGGGGACGTTCATCCGCCGAACGCTACCCGACGCGGGAGACGGCGCGGGCAGTCGACGTGGGCGGCCCGGACGCGCACCCCGACGGGTGATGCCGGGCGCTCAGCGGAGCATCTGGCGGATGCGGCGGGCGTACTCCTGGGCCAGGTTCCGGGCGTCCTGGGCGCTGTCACCCTCGGCCCAGATGTGGGTCACCGGTTCCTCCGGGTCGGGCAGCACGAGCGCCCACCCGGCGTCGTGGTGGACCTTGACGCCGTCGATCAGCTCGACGTCGCGGCCATGGGTCTGCTCGACGAGCGAGCGCATCACGGTGCCCTTCTGCTCCCACGGCGTCACGACGGCCTCGTGCACCATGTGCACCGGCGGGGTCGCGTCGACGATCTCGGAGAGGGTGGTGCCGCGAGCGGCGAGCAGGTCGAGCATCTTGAGCAGCCCGGCGGAGGCGTCGAACGCCGGCAGGAACCCGGGCAGGATCACGCCGCCCTCGACGTTCGCGGCGAACCCGACGCCCGGCTGGTCGGCGTCCTCCATGAGCGCCGCCGACGAGGTCTTGGTCCACTTCACCTGGTAGCCGCGTCCGGCGACCATCTCGGCCGCCTTGCGGCTGACCGTGACCGGCAGGGCGACGGTGTCACCGAGCAGCCGGTCGCACACCAGGTCGAGGAACGAGAAGAGCAGCTGGTCGAAGGTGAGCACACGACCCCGGTCGTCGACGAGGGTCAACTGCTCCCCCGAGGGGTCGATCACCGCACCCACGTCGGCACCGGAGGCCTTCACGAGCTCGCCCACTCCCGCGGCGTGCTCGGCGAGGTCGAAGCCGAGCACCCCCTTGGTCGACGCGAACGGGTTGACCGCCAGCACCTCGGCGCCGAGCTTCGAGAGCACGTTCGGCATGACGAAGCTGGTCGCGCCGTACGAGTAGTCGATCACGACCTTGAACCGTCGCCCGGCGATGGACTTCACGTCGATGGTCTGCTCCAGCGCCACCGCGTACTGCTCGAGCGCCCGGGGCACCAGGTCGATGTCGCCGATGTCGGCCGGGCGAACCCGTCGGAAGTCCTCACGGGTGAACAGCCGTTCGATCTTGCGCTGACGGTCCTCGAGGATGTCGGCCCCGTCGCTGTCGAAGAACCGGATGATCACCGAGTCGGGGTCGTCGGGACTGAGTCGCAGCGTGATGCCGGCGGACACCATCGCCGAGCGGCAGTGGAACCGGGTCAGCGGGACGCTGGCCACCTCGAGGTCCATCACGTTGATGCCACCGGAGTTCAGACCGGCGATCATCGCCCGCTTCAACATGCGCGCCGCACGGCTGGAGTCCCGCGAGACCACGACCGTCGCGTCCTTCTTGAGCGACGTCGCGAACGCCAGCGCGACCTTCGCCGCGAGCTCGGGGGTGGCGTCGACGTTCGCGAGGCCGGCCACCCCGCCGCGACCGAACAGGCTGCGTGCGCCGCGGGACTCCCAGATCAACGAGGAGTTCACCACCGCGCCGGCTTCGACGGTCTTGAAGGGGTACACCTTGACGTCGCCCGACAGCACGGCGTTCTCGCCGACGAAGACCTCGTCGCCGAGCACGACGCCCTCGTCGCAGCGCACCCCGCGGCGCAGGTCCGAGGCGCGGCCCACGACGGTGCCGCGCATCTTGGCGTTCTCGCCGATGTAGGCGTTCTCGTGCACGACGGTGCGTTCGAGCTCTCCCCCGCTGCGCAGGCGGACACCGGTGCCGAGCACGACATACTCGCCGAGGGTGACGCCGGAGTCGACGAAGCAGTTGTCACCGATCACCGCGGGGCCGGTCAGGTGCGCACCCGGGTTGATCTCGGCGCCCTCGCCGACGAACACCCCGTCGGCCATCTCGAAGCCGGGGATCGCCACGGCGACCTTCTCGTCGAGGATGTCCTTATGCGCCCGCACGTACGCGTCGAGCGTGCCGACGTCCTCCCAGTAGCCCTCGGCCACCGAGCCGTAGACGCCCTTGCCGTCCTCGAGCAGGGCCGGGAACACGTCGCTGGAGAAGTCGACGGGCTCGTCGGGCGCGATCCACTCGAAGATCTCCGGCTCGAGCACGTAGATGCCGGAGTTGATCGTGTCGGAGAACACCTGTCCCCAGGTCGGCTTCTCGAGGAAGCGCTCGATCGAGCCGTCCTCGTTCGAGATCACGATGCCGTACTCGAGGGGGTTCTCGACGCGGACCAGGCCGATCGTCGCGAGCGCCTCGTGCTCCTTGTGCTCGGCGACCAGCGCGGTCAGGTCGATGTCGGTGAGCACGTCGCCTGAGATGACCAGGAAGGTCTCGTCGAGCTCGTCCATCGCGTTGCGGACCGAACCGGCGGTGCCCAGCGGGGTCTCCTCGGATGCGTAGACCATCCGCACGCCGAACTCGGAGCCGTCGCCGAAGTAGTTGCGGATGGCGTTCGGCATGAACGCAACCGTCACCACGATGTCCTCGATGCCGTGGCGCTTCAGCAGGTCGACGATGTGCTCCATCATCGGCCGGTTGACCAGCGGGAGCATGGGCTTCGGGGAGTTGGAGGTGAGGGGTCGGAGACGGGTGCCCTCGCCTCCAGCCATGATGACGGCCTTCACGACAGGTGCGTTCCTTCGATGGTCGGACGTGTGCAGGAACCGACGCTACCGCCGTGGGGCCCCCCGGGG
>JAEWED010000164.1 GCA_023389745.1 Actinomycetes bacterium | reverse complement strand
GGCCGAAGCTCAGCAGCTTGCCGTTGCGCACGTGACCGAACATGCCGCCCGGCAGCGCCACGGCCACGTCGTCATGGGTGCGGAACAGGCCGTTGGCGGACTTGGCCAGGTCGATCGCGTTCTTGATGGTGCGTTCGAGCGTGGCGCTCGTGCTCGTGAGCGCATCGTTGATCGCAGCGGTGTTGATCGCTGCCGTCGGCAGCACCGTGGTCGTTCCCATCACGCAACCTCCTGATCAGGGCGCACCCGTCTCCCCAGAACACGGCGTCCGCATGGTCAGGGTACCTGGGACCAACACGCGTTCAACAGGCGAATCCACCCATTGTTCTCAGCCCAGCGGGAGCGCACTCGTCAACCCAGGGCGAGCGCGGCGCGGCGGCCTTCGAGGATCGCGTCGTACACGGTCCTCGGCGCCACGCAGTCGCCGACCCGCTGGGCGTGCACACCGTCGACGTCGGCGAGCTCGAGCCAGAGCCGCTCGTCGGGCAGGCGGTGTCCGGCGTCGATGACGACGGCGATGTCGAGGTCGCGTCGCTCGCCGCTGAAGCGGTCCTCGAACGTCGCCGAGCCAGGCTGGACCGACCGCAGGATCGAGCGCCGGTGCAGCTCGACCCCGGCCTGCTGCAGACGGGAGTTCGCGGGTGCCAGGTCGCCCGAGCGGGCGAGCTCGTTGCCGACGATGTTGTCCTGGGTGGCCAGGTGCACCCGGCGGCCCTGGGCCACCAGCAGCTCCGCGACCGAGACACCGACCGGGCCACCGATCGGGTCCCAGATCAGCACCTCGCCGTCGGGCAGCACCGAGGGGTCGTCGAGCACGTCGACGGCGTGGCGCAGCATCGTCGTGTCGGCGATCTCGTACCCCGCGGTGCCCGGCTGCCCGCCGGTCGCGACGATCACGTGCGTCGCTCCGGCGAGACCCTCGCCGTCGACGCGACGGTCGGCGACGAGCTCCACGCCTTCGTGGCGGCACTCCTCGACCAGCCAGTCGGCGAGCAGGTCCAGGCGGGACCAGCCCGGGCCCTTGGCCGCGGTGCGCATCGCGCCACCGAACCGGCCCGACGCCTCGTACAGGGTGACCGAGTGGCCGCGCAGCGCCGCGACGCGGGCGGCTTCGAGCCCGGCGGGACCGCCGCCGACGACGACCACCTGCCGCGGGTGCAGCGCGGTCCCCTCGACCGGGTCGTCCTCGGTCTCGTGCCCGGTGAACGGGTCGCCGAGCGCGGTCACGATCGGGTTGCGGTTGTCGCGCACCTGGCTGCGCTGGTTCGACAGGGTGCAGGGCCGCACGCGTGCCGCCTCGCCGCGTCGCACCTTGGCGACCAGGTCGGCGTCGCTCAGCTGCGCCCGCGTCATCTCGACCGCGTCGGCGATCCCGTCGTCGAGCGCCCACTCGGCCTGGTCGACGTCGACGATCGACCCCTGGGCCACGACCTGCACCCTGCCGTCGGTCGCGGTTCGCACGGCGTCGCGCACCGAGCGGGTGAGCTCCAGGTTGAACCCCGTCGGCGTGTGCCCGTCGGGGCGGGTGGCCGAGGTCGAGTAGATCGAGCCGCGCACCACGGTGAGCAGGTCGACCGACGACTCGTCGGACACGATCGTCGCGGCCAGCTCCGGTGCCTGCTCGGGGGTGATGCCGGCCCACGGCGCGAGCTCGTCGCACGACAGCCGCAGACCCAGCACGGCGTCGGGACCGATCGCGGCGCCGACCGCCCGCAGCACCTCGCGCACGAACTGCAACCGGTCGGTGCCCCACTGGTCGTCTCGCTGGTTCGTCAGGCCCGAGAGGAACTGTCGCACCAGGGAGTACTGCCCTGCGTTGACGTCGACCCCGTCGCAACCCGCGGCGACTGCCGCGCCCGCCGCGGCGGCGAAGCCGGCGACGACCGCGCTGATGTCGGTCTCCTCCATCCACTTGGGGACCTCGCGGGTGTTGACCTCGGGAACCCTCGACGGCGCCCAGAGCTCGCGCTGGCTCCAGTGCGACGTGCCCTGACCGCCGGCGTGTCCCAGCGCGGCGAGCACCAGTGCGCCCTCGGCGTGGCAGGCGTCGGCGACGGCTGCCCAGCCCGGCGCGCAGTCCGAGGCCAGCGGCGCCCGCTCGTAGGGCCAGTCGGACGGGTGGACCGAGGCCTCCTCGATCACGATCACGCCGGCACCACCCGCGGCGCGGCGCCGGTAGTAGGCGACGTGCCGATCCGAGAGGGCGCGCCGATCCCCCAGGTTCGTCTCGTGCGGGCCGAGGATCACACGGCTCGGGGCGACGTGTGTGCCGATGACGAGTGGATCGAGCAGCTTCACTCCCACATCGTGGCCCAGCTCGCCAGGGCCGCCCCAAACCGACCCACCCAGGCCGACCCACCCGGACCGACCCGCTATGAGCGAACCGCCATGAGCGAACCGCCCCAGGCTCGACGGGTCAGCGCTTGCGGACGAGCAGCAGCCCGTCGCCGACGTTGACCAGCGAGCACTCGACGCGGTCGTCCGCGGCGACCGCCTCGTTGAACGCGTGGATCGCCGCAGCGTTCTCGCCGACCTCGGCGCCCCGGGCGGCGTCGAGCACCTCGCCGCCGAAGAGCGCGTTGTCGACGACGATCAAGCCGCCGGGGCGCATGCGCTCGAGGATCAGGTCGACGTAGAGCGAGTAGCCCGCCTTGTCGGCATCGATGAACGCGAAGTCGATCGGACGGTCGAGTGAGGTGGCGGCGAGCGTCTGCGCCGCCGGGCCGATGACCAGCTCGATGCGGTCCGCGAGCCCCGCCTCCTCCCAGAACGGGATGCCGATCGAGGTCCACTGCTCGCTGATGTCGAAGCACGTCAACGTGCCGTCGTCGGGCAGGCCCTCGGCGATGCACAGCGCGGAGAGCCCGGTGAACGTCCCGACCTCGACCGCGGTGCGCGCCCCGATGAGCCGCACCAGCAGGGTCAGGAACGCGCCCTGCTCGGGAGCGATCTGCATGCGGGCGGTCTCGCCCAACGCTTCGTGGGTCACCTCGACGAGGCGTTCGTGCACCACGCTGCGGGGCATGGAGTGCGCCAGCAGGTAGTCCTGCAGCTCGTCGGTGAACGGGAGTCCCTTGAGCGCCATGGAACCGACCCTACGCCCGGCGACCTGGGCCGGGGCGGGTCACCCCAGGTAGCCGAGCGGACCGGCCACCGGCACGCACGGCGGCGCGACGGCATGCTCCGGATCGAGCGCGTTGAGCATGATGCCCATCGCCCGCGGGGTGACCGCCGCCGCGAGGTGCTCGGACAGGTCCTGCTCGCAGCCGTCCTGCAGCACGTGGTTCGTCGCGTTCGGTGCGTCCAGGAGCCCGCTCTGCCACGGGGTGACGATCTCGTCGTGGCGGCTGAGGATCGTCGTGTACTCGACCCCCGGCACCGCCTTCACGCCATCCGCGTACAGGTCCCGGTTGAACTCCGAGCCGGCCAGCGCGTCGCGGCACGCACCGCACACGGTCTCGAACAGGTCGCGGATGACCTCGCCCAACCCGAGCGGCAGCGCCTCGAGCGCGTGGATGAACCCGTCGATGCCCCAGCCGGTCGAGCCGTCGTAGAGCGGCGTGATCGCCACGTAGCGCTGGACCTTGTCCGCGCCGCCGAGGCGCTTCAGGTAGTACTGCGGCATCACGGTGCCCTCGGAGTGGCCGACCAGGTCGACCTCGGCCGCGCCGGTGACGGCGAGCACGTGGTCGACGAACGCGTCGAGCTCGTGGGCGCTGTCCTCGATCGAGGCCATGCCGCCGAGCCCGCCGTCGCCACCGGCGGTGGCGTCGACATCAGGGAGCTGCCCGTAGGTGATCGCGAACACGCAGTAGCCGTTGTTCTTGAGCAGCGGCGACGCTGTCTGCCAGAAGGCCCGGGTCTGTGTCAGGCCGTGCACCAGGATCACGGGGTTCGGGTGCGCCTCGGACGGCACGCACGAGTCGTCGTTCGCCCCCGGCGGGCTCGAGTTCGGCGCGATGAGCATCGGCTCGATCGCGGCGACCGACGTCCATGGCACCGGAAGCGGTCCGTCGGCGCCTCGCACGAGCTCACCGCCCGGGCTCGACGGCGCACACGCCGCGAGCAGGCCCACGAACAACAGTCCCCCCACCCACCTGATCATGGGCGCACCGTAGTGCGGATCGCCCTATTGGCGCTGCGTCAATTGGGCGAGACGGCAGCGACGACGTCACGACGCCGCGGTCAGCGCGAGCACGGCGCCGCCGCCGGTGAACACCGCCACCGCGCCGAGCAGCCAGACGAACGCCGAGCGCAACGTCCGCGGGTCGACACGTGCCGCGATCCGTCCGCCGACGAGGGTCCCGACCGCGGTCATCGCCAGGAACGGCAGCGTCGCCCCCCAGTCGATGACACCGACACCGCCACGCATCGACAGCGCGACCGCCGAGTTGACGGCGATGACCACCAACGAGGTGCCGACCGCGACGGGCATGGCGACGCCGAGGCTGAGCACCAGCGCGGGCACGATCACGAACCCGCCGCCGACACCGAAGAACCCGGTCAGCGCACCGACCGCCGTGCCGGTCGCCAGCACCTTGAGCGCGGTGCAGCGCGCGGGGTGCCGCCG
>JAEWED010000085.1 GCA_023389745.1 Actinomycetes bacterium | reverse complement strand
CGACGGTGCAGACACCGACGCGACCGCCGAGACTGCCCAGAGCGACGAGACAGCCGACATCGAGGCCGAGGGGGCGGGGGTCGCGCCGTCCGACGAGCCGATCGCTGCATCGACCACGGTCGAGGTGAGCGACGAGGTCGTCGTGGTCGACACCGACGAGGGCGAGCTCGTCATCGAGACCGTCGAGACGGTCGTCGACCACGTCGAGGTGGTCGCTCACCTCGAGCCCCACGAGTCGCCGGCGTCGGACGCCGAGGTGATCGGCATCTTCGACGCTCGCAGCGACGAGACCGTCGAGGACGCCGTCGGCGAGATCGACGCCGAGATCGACCACGAGCTGGACGACGACGATCTGGACGACGAGCCGGACGAGGACGACGCCGCCGCCGAGGTGTCCGACGACGCAGCTGCGACCGGCGGTGGCGCCGAGGGCGAGGGCGAGGGTGAGGGTGACGGAGCCACGGTGCACGACCTCTTCGCCCGCATCCGTGCCGAGGGCATCGACGCCGAGGGCGGGTCCGACGACAGCGACGGCGGCGCCGCCCCTGCCGCAGCGACCGGGCGGGGGGACGACGACGAGATCGACCTGACCGAGACCCCGGTCGCTGGCGCGGCGAGCCGTGGCCCGGGCGGCGACGAGCACCGAGTCGCCGGCGGTGGCGTGGACGTCGCGGTGCGCACCGACCAGGACCTGCTCGACACACGCGACGAGCTGCTGGCGCCGATCGAGAAGAGCCTCTCGCGTGCGCTGAAGCGCCTCGCGTCCGACGAGCAGAACGAGATCCTCGACAAGCTGCGCCGGGTGAAGCGCGGACGGCCCGATGTGGCGACGATCCTGCCGACCGACGACACCGCCTACGCCGACCACTACGTCGAGTCGTTGCTGCCCGAGTTCATCCATGCCGTCGACGCGGGCGCCACCTTCTGGGAAGAGGTCGCCGGCACCGCCACCGACTCGCTCTTCGGGGGCGAGGCGCTCGTCGAGGAGTGCCTGCGAGCCCGCGTCGCGCTGTTCCTCACCGTGCACCGTGCCCACCTGGAGCGCACGTTCACCGAGGCCGACGAAGCCGGTGTCGACGTCTCCGAGCTCGGCGACCGTGTGCGGGCGTCGTACCGCGACTGGCGCTCGACGACGCTGGCCGACCTGGCCGGCGATCTGGCGACCGCCGGGTTCACCCACGGGGAGCGTCGCGCTGCCGGGCCGGGCACGCCGTGGCAGTGGATCGTCGACAACGGCGGACTTCCGTGCGCCGACGGCGAGGACAACGCACTCGCGGGCGCCGTGCCGTGCGAGGAGCCGTTCCCGACCGGGGACCTGACGCCGCCGGCGCACCCCGGCTGCCGATGCATCCTCGCTCCGGCGCGTCGGTAGCCTGACGCCGTGCGCTACCCGAGTGACATGCCGCGTCCATCGCGCAAGGAGGGACGGGCCGAACGGCGTGGAGGGTCGAACCGGGGGCGGATCGCCCTCGGTGTCGTCATCGTCGCCGTGGTCGTCCTCGCGCTCTCGCTGCGGGCGATCGCGACGTTCTGGACCGACTACCTGTGGTTCGACGCCCTCGACCTGACCTCGGTCTGGGGCCGCCTGCTGTCGGCCAAGGTGACCCTCGGCGCAGCGACGACGCTGGTGTTCTTCGCACTGCTCTGGACGAACCTGATCGTCGCCGAGCGTCTGGCGCCGCGGTTCCGCCCGAGCGTCGGCCCCGAGGACGAGATCCTCGTGCGCTACCGCGACCTGGTCGCGGGACGGCAACGGCTCCTGTGGTTGGTCGTCGCGCTCGTCGTGTCGATCGTCCCGGGCTTCAGCGCGTCGGCGCAGTGGCGCGAGTGGCTCCTGTTCCGCTTCGGCGGCGACTTCGGCATCGACGACCCGCAGTTCTCGACCGACATCGGCTTCTACGTCTTCAAGTTGCCGTTCCTGACCACCGCGGTCGATTGGCTGTTCGGGTTCCTCATCGTGACGACCCTGGCCGTCGCGGTGGTGCACTACCTGAACGGCGCGATCCGGGTGCAGCCGATGGGGGAGCGGGTGTCGCCCAACGCCAAGGCCCACCTGTCGGTCCTGCTGGCCGCCGCGGCGCTCACGAAGGCGGCCGACTACTGGCTGCAGCGCTACGAGCTCGTGATCTCGAGCGGCGAGTCCTTCGACGGCGCCGGGTACACCGACGTGAACGCGGCCCTGCCGGCGATCCAGCTGATGGTGCTGATCTCGGCCTTCACCGGATTCCTGCTGCTGTTCAACATCCGCCGCAAGGGCTGGACGCTCCCGGTCATCATCCTCGGCTTGTGGGGCGTGATCGCGATCCTCGCCGGCAGCATCTATCCGGCGTTCGTGCAGCGCTTCCAGGTCGAACCGGCCGAGCTGGCCAAGGAGCGCCCGTTCATCGAGCACAACATCGACGCGACGCGCGACGCACTGCTGCTGTCCGGTGTCGAGCAGACCGACTTCGAGTACTCACCGCAGATCACCGAAGAGGACCGCGCTGCCGATGCGGAGAACCTCGAGAACGCCCGCGTGCTCGACCCGACGATCATGCTGCCCACGATCCAGGACATGCAGTTCCAGCGCGAGTACTACACGTTCTACGACGTCGACGTGGACCGCTACGAGATCGAGGACCGCCGTACCCCGGTGATCATCAGCTCCCGCGAGCTGAACCTGGCCGGCGTCACCGCGCCGTCGTGGGAGAAGCTGCACCTGGTGTTCACCCACGGCTACGCCGCGGCGGTCGCACCGTCCAACACCGCGAACAACCGTGGGGAGCCGAACTTCCTGGTGAGCGGCATCCCGCCCAAGGTCGAGGACCTGCCCGCCATCGAGCAGCCGGAGATCTACCACGGCGAGCGGATGGAGGGCTACGCGATCGTCGGCACGAAGCAGACCGAGCTCAGCGACGACAACGTCAGCGCCACGTACGCGGGCGACGCCGGTGTCCCGATCGACTCGAGTGTGCGCCGGGCAGCCTTCGCCCTGCGCTTCGGCGAGATCGAGCCGCTCATCTCCGACAGCATCACCGACGAGTCCAAGGTCATCTACAACCGCGACGTGATCGAGCGGGTGCACGAGATCGCCCCGTTCCTCGAGACCGACCAGGATCCGTACCCGGTGTTGCTCGACGGCCGGGTGCAGTACCTCGTCGACGCGTACACCACGACGGCCAACTACCCGTACGCGCAGCGTGTCGACGCGGCTGCGGTGGCCGAGGGTGCCAACGGCCGGTTCAACTACCTGCGCAACTCGGTGAAGGCCCTGGTCGACTCCTACGACGGTGACGTCACGCTGTACCTGACCGACGAGCTCTACGGCGAGCCGGACCCGATCATCCGGGCCTACGCCAAGGCGTTCCCGGACCTGTTCACCGAGGAGATCCCCGACGAGGTGCGCGCGCACTTCCGCTACCCGGAGTTCCTCTTCAAGACGCAGACCCACATGTGGGGCCGCTACCACCAGAGCAACCCGTCGACGTTCTTCAACAACAGCGACCGCTGGACGGTCGCGCCGGCGCCGTCGGACCGGGGTGTCGACGCCGACGGCGACTCCTCGACCGCCCAGGAGGGCCAGGGCCCGATCGAGCCGTACTACCAGGAGATGAAGATCGGGTCCGCCGAGACGAGCCAGTTCGTGCTCACCCGCCCCTTCGTGCTGTCCGCCGGCAACGAGGGGCGCACGCTCACGTCGGTGATGATCGCCCGGAACGACCCGCAGAACTACGGGAAGCTCGAGGAGATCGTGATGGTCTCCGACGTCGACGGCGAGGTGCAGCGCAACAACGACGTCGACGGCCCGATCCAGGCGAACCGCAAGATGGTCGTGTACCCGCCGTTGGCGGAGTACCAGCTGCAGCTCGGACGCAACGGGTCCCGGGTCCGCTACGGCAACCTGCTGATCATCCCGCAGGGCAACACGCTGCTGTACATGCGGCCGATCTACGCGGCCGAGGAGTCGAGCGGCAAGTTCACCCTGCAGCGCGTGGTCGTCGCTGCCGGCGACGGCGTGGGCTTCGGTGAGGACGTCGACAAGGCGATGGACGACCTGCTCGACTCGAACCCCGAAGCGGCGGTCGGCGGGTCACCCGAAGAGGTCGACGGCGAGGAGCCCGACGCCCCGACGACGACCGTTCCCGACGGGTCGACATCGGTCGAGGACCTGCTGGCACAGGCCGACGAGCGTTTCAGCCAGGCCGACGACGCGCTGCGCCAGCGCGGCGACCTCGCCGAGTACCAGCGGCTGGTGCAACAGGCGCAGGACCTGGTGCGACGAGCGGCAGACGCCATGGGCACGCCGAGCTCGACCACCTCGTCGACCACCACGACCACCGCCGCTCCGGACACCGCGGACTGAGCCCGGCAATCCTGCGTGGGGCCGGGACCCCCATGTAGCGTGGCCCGCCGTGCGCAACTCCCTGCTGGCAGCCCTCGACTTCATCGACCCGGAGAAGCTGATCGTCCGCGGCGGCTACATCTTCATCTTCGCGATCGTGTTCGCCGAGTCGGGCCTGCTCATCGGGTTCTTCCTGCCGGGTGACTCGCTGCTCTTCACCGCCGGGATGTTCGCCGGCGGCGCGTTCACCGAGAAGCTGCCGAACGTCGACTTCAACATCTTCGTGCTGCTGGTCGGCATCTTCATCGCCGCGGTCGCGGGTGACCAGGTCGGCTACCTGTTCGGCCGCAAGGTCGGTCCGTCGCTCTTCAAACGGCCCGACTCGCGGCTCTTCAAGCACGAGCACGTCGAGAAGGCCCAGGAGTTCTTCGACAAGCACGGTCCGAAGGCGCTGATCCTGGCCCGCTTCGTGCCGATCGTGCGCACGTTCTGCCCGATCGTGGCAGGTGTGGCGCACATGGACTACCGGACCTTCGTCCGGTACAACGTCGTCGGCGGTCTGCTCTGGGGCGTCGGTGTCACGTCGCTCGGCTACTTCCTCGGTTCGGTCCAGGTCGTGCAGGAGAACTTCGAGATCGCCATCCTGGTCGTCGTCGCCGTCTCGCTGCTGCCGATCGTGTTCGAGGTCGTGAAGTCCCGGCGGCACCGCAGCGACACGACCGCCTGAGGCCTGCACGCTCCCGTCCGCGGTCGAGCGTGCACCTCGAAACTGTTGACGGCGGGACGACGGTCCGCTCAACTCTGCGTGAACTTCGTCACAGTGCTGGCTGGCCAGGGCGACGGCGGAGGGGCTGATGGAACGAGCGGACCCCGGGCGCGGCTGCGCGTCCCCGACCTCATGAGGTAGTCCATGTCGCACGTCCTCGCCGCCGAAGGCGGCTACCAGGTCTTCGAGCTGGGCAGCTCCGAGTGGTTCTGGTTGTGCTTCTGCGTCGGGGTGTCGCTGGTGGCGCTCGTCGCCGGCTGGGTGATGATGCGCAGCGTCCTGTCCAAGGATGCGGGCTCGGACTCCATGGGCGAGATCGCCGCGGCGGTCCAGGTGGGGGCGATGGCGTACATCAAGCGTCAGTTCCGCACGATCCTCGTCATCGTGGTGCCGCTCGCCGTGATCGTGTTCGTCACCTCGACCGAGGTGTTGAGCCCCACCGATGCCGCCGACGGGCTCTCGAAGGTGCAGTCCGGCCTGTGGCGCACGCTCGCCTTCCTCGGCGGTGCGCTGTTCTCCGGGTTCATCGGGTTCCTCGGCATGTGGCTCGCCACACGGGCGAACGTGCGCACCGCTGCGGCGGCCAGGAGCGGGCGCATGGACGACGCCATGCAGGTCGCCTTCCGCGCGGGTGGCACCGTCGGTCTGTTCACCGCCGGGCTCGGTCTGCTCGGCGCGACGGCGATCGTGATGATCTTCCAGAACACCGCGTCGTCGATCCTGGTCGGCTTCGGCTTCGGTGGATCGCTCCTGGCGCTGTTCCTCCGAGTCGGCGGCGGCATCTTCACCAAGGCAGCGGACGTCGGTGCCGACCTGGTCGGCAAGATCGAGGCGGGCATCCCCGAGGACGACCCTCGGAACCCCGCGACCATCGCCGACAACGTGGGTGACAACGTCGGCGACTGCGCCGGCATGGCCTCGGACCTGTTCGAGTCCTTCGGGGTGGTGCTCGTGGCGAACATCATCCTGGGTGTGACGGCGTTCCAGGCGATCGGCATCGAAGGCGCCAACGCCGCCAAGGGCCTGATCTTCCCGCTGGCGATGATGGCGGTCGGCCTGCTCGCCTCGCTGCTCGCGATCTTCGTGGTGCGCGCACGGCCCGAGGAGACCGACGCGCTCAAGCCGATCAACCGGGGCCTGAACGCCGCGTCGCTGCTGGCCCTCGTCGGGGCAGCCGTGCTCGCCTTCGGCTACGTCGGTGATCCGGCGCGCTCGACGGTCGACCAGGTCGGGCTCCGGATGTTCGCCGCGATCCTCGCCGGTGTGGTGCTCGGCCAGGTCGCCAGCAGGGTCACGCAGTACTACACCTCGAGCCAGTTCAAGCCGGTGAAGGACATCGCGGACGCCGGTCGGACCGGACCCGCGACCGTCGTGCTCTCGGGCATCTCGAGCGGCATGGAGTCCGCGGTCTGGGCCGTCGTCGCCATCGCCGTCGCGATCCTGGTCGCCCTCGGCCTGGGCGGCGGCAGCACGCTGTTCGCCTTCTACCTGGTGGCGCTCACCGGCATCGGCATGCTCGCCACGACAGCGATCGTCGTGGCCGAGGACACCTTCGGCCCGATCGCCGACAACGCACAGGGCATCGCCGAGATGGCCGGCGAGTTCCACGGCGACACCGAGCGGATCCTCGACGGCCTCGACACCGTCGGCAACACCACGAAGGCGGTGACCAAGGGCTTCGCCATCGGCTCGGCGGTCATCGCGGCGGTCGCGCTGTTCGCATCCTTCCGAGAGACCATCGCCGCCGAGGCCGAAGGGGTCCTGGGTCGCACCGGCGAGGGCATCGAGGCGGCCTTCAACGCCGTCGCCATCAACATCGCGGATCCCAAGACCTTCGCCGGGGCGCTGATCGGCGCGACGGTCGTGTTCATGTTCTCGTCGCTGGCGATCCTGGCGGTGAGCCGGACCGCGGGCACCGTGGTGCAGGAGGTCCGACGTCAGTTCCGTGAGAAGCCCGGGATCATGGACTACTCCGAGAAGCCCGACTACGGCCCGGTGATCGACATCTGCACCGGAGCGGCCCTGCGGGAGCTCTCCACCCCGGCGCTGCTGGCGGTGCTCATGCCGGTCGCGGTCGGCTTCGGCCTGGGTGCGTTCGCGCTGGGCGGCTACCTCGCGGCGACGATCGTGGTGGGTGCGCTCATGGCGAACTTCCTGTCGAACGCCGGTGGTGCGTGGGACAACGCGAAGAAGTACATCGAAGAGGGCAACCACGGTGGCAAGGGCTCCGACGTGCACACGGCGGTCGTCATCGGTGACACGGTCGGCGACCCGTTCAAGGACACGGCCGGCCCGGCGATCAACCCGCTGATCAAGGTCATGAACCTGGTGTCGCTGCTCGTGCTGCCGGCCATCATCTCGATGGCCGACAACGACGTCCGCTTCGTCATCGCCGCGGCGGCGCTCCTGGTCGTGCTGGCCGGCATCGTCTACTCCAAGCGGCAGGCCACCTCGTTCGGCGACGACCCGGAGCCCGCCCCCGGCGCCGCCTGAGCTGGGCGCACCGCCGCGGGCGACGACCTGGCCTCCCCCCGGGCACTGAGCAGGACTGAGAGACTGGTCCCATGACCTCCACCTCGGTGAGCCGGGCGGCGTGGGAGCTCGGTCCCGAGGATCGGGACCAGCTCGCAGGGCGCGTGTTCGCGGTGGTGCTCGAGGAGCAGCTGGCGGAGTTCACGTCGCACGAGGACGGGGTGCGTCGTGGCGACGATCCCGAGGCGCTGCACGACTATCGGATCGCCCTGCGTCGGGCCCGCTCGCTGCTGTCCGCCGGCGGCGACGTGTACCCGGCCGAGGAGCTCGAGCTGCTGAAGGCGCTGGCGGAGCGCTTCGCGGCCGCGACGTCGATCCTGCGCGACCTCGACGTGCTGATCGAGGACTTCGACGACCACGTGGAGGTGATCGCTCCGTCGTTGCGGGACGGCGCGATGGACCTGCTCGCCGAGTTGCGGGCGAACCGGGCGCTGCGCCACAAGGGACTGGTCGCCGAGATCGACGGCGACCTGCACGCCACGTTGCTGCGTCGCTGGCAGACGATGGCGACGGTGTACCGCCTCGGGGGGAGCGAACCGGGGCCGGACGCGATGCGCCGCAGCGGGCAGGTGGTCGACGACACGATCCGGGCGGCGGTGCGCTCGCTGCGCAAGGCCGGCAAGAAGGCCCGCGGAACCGACGACCCGGCCAGGTGGCACAAGGTGCGCAAGCGCCTCAAGCGCGTGCGCTACCTGATCACGCTCTTCGGCCCGCTCTACGAGCCCGGCGCCTTCGACGAGACGCTCAAGGCGATGCGCAAGCTGCAGAACCGTCTCGGGGCGCTGCAGGACTCGGTGGCACAACCGCTGCTCATCGCCGAGGCGGGCGCTGCGGCCGGCGGCAGAGCCGGGCTGACCGCAGGGGCCATGTGCCAGGTCGCCCACGGCGCAGCGCCCGACGCGATCGACCGCTGTGCGGCGGCGTGGGAGTCCTTCGACCGACCTCGCACCTGGAAGCGGATCGAGCGGTTGCTCGGCGACTGACCACGATCCTGGGGCTGGGTCGTCCCAGGCCGGGCTGTCACGGGTTCGAGCCGGCGACGGCGTCGATCTGGGCAGGTGGAGCATCCGTTGCGAGGGGAACGGCCCTGTGGTTGACTCGCCACAGCGAGCTGCTCGCCGGCGGCTCCGTGACCACGTGCCGGCTGCAGGGGCGTCGGACGGCCTACCCGAGGAGTGGGCGATGGCGATGCTGGAGCTCGATCCGGACCGGTTCCCGAACCTCACCGGCGTCGAGCGACCGTTCTACGAGTACTGGAGCACGCAGATCCTGCGCGACGACGACCCTCACCGGAGTCGTTGGATCGACTACGAGGAGAGCGCCGTCGACCGTGCCGAGGCACGCAACCGCATGGTGCGGACGGTCACCGAGCTGAACGGTCGGCGCGTGCTCGACGTCGGCTGCCAGAACGGTGCCTGGCTCGTGGCACTCGGCCGGGCAGGTGCTCGACCCACGGGCATCGACGTGGTGGAGCCCGCGGTCGAAGCCGCTCGGATCCGCACCGCGGCGCACGGTGTCCGCGCCAGGGCAGAGGTCGGCAGCGCCTGCGAGATGCCCTTCGCGACGGGCGAGTTCGACGTGGTCGCCTCGTCCGACGTGCTCGAACACGTGCCCGACAAGGTCGCGATGCTCCACGAGTGCGTCCGTGTGCTGCGCCCGGGTGGGCTGCTGTTCTTGGTGGCGCCGATCCGCTTCAGCGTGAAGCACCTGCGCCACGACCCGCACTACGGCCACGCCGGCATCAGCCTCCTGCCCGGCGCCGCAGCCGGATGGGTGGCCACCACGCTGCTCGGCGAGCACGAGTACGAGGTCGAGACGCTGCCCACGAGGGCGTGGACGGTCCGCCGACTCCGGCGATTCGGCATGGAGCTGATCGAGGTCGACCCCGGCGGTCGCTCGACGCCGGGACCCTCGGCGGTGCGGCGGGTGGTCGACGAGCTGCGGCAGAGCTTCACCCTCGTGGCGCGCAAGCGTCGCGGCGTGGGCGCGAGCGTCTGAGCCGGTCGCTCAGTCGTCCTCCTTCTCGAGCGGGGGCAGGAACTCGAAGTCGATGTCGCCCAGCCGGACGAGCGTCGAGGAGATCCAGCCGCCCATCGCGGAGAAGTGGTCGTCGAGCACCGATCCGTCGGCCAGCGTCGCCTCGTCGAGCTCGTAGCTGCCCTCGTAGCTGACCTCGATCGCGTGCTCGGTCTCGGTCAGGTCCTCGTTCGACACCGCTTCGACGGTGGGGCCCGAGCGGATCAGGCGCTCGGAGCCGATCGACGGGCTCTCCGGCGGCAGCGCGTCGAGCACACGGCGCGGATCCGGTGCCTCGACGAGGCGCTGGATGCGCACGACGACCTCGATGTCGATGCGCGGCTGCTCGGGGAGGTCCTCTTCGATGTACCAGGAGCGATAGGCGGTCTGGGACCACGTCGGCCACTCGAGGGTCAGGTCGGCCCTGACCCTGGGTGGGTGTCCTTCGCCCGGGACGCCGTAGCTGGTCTCCCATGTGAGGTCGCCGAGCAGGACGTCGGTGTGGAACCGCTCCTCGAACGCCTGACGCTCGAGGAGCGCGTTCTCGAGTGCATCGCGGAGGGCTCCGATGGCATCGGTGAAGACGTGGTCGAGCATGTAGCGGTGAGGCTACAGCCCGCCGTCGGGAGCACCGGAGGCGGTCGCCCGTCGGGCTAGCTTCGACCGCGATGGGAGAGGGTGTGGAGGTGGTCGAGCGCCCGGCGGTCGAGCGTCGCTCGGTCGCGGGGGACCCGTGGTGGATCGCCGGACTGTGCGTGCTCGCGCTCGGTGTCGCGGTGCACGCGGTGTCCGCGGTGCGCGGCGGATGGATCCCCAGCGGCGACGACGGGTTCTGGTCGATCATGTCGCGCTCGGTGTTCAGCGACCACCCGCCGTTGCTCGGTTCGAGCTCGTCGGGCGGGCTCGTCGACGGCGACGCCTACCACCACCTCGGGCCGCTCGGGTTCTATCTGCTGGCTCCCTTCGTCGCGTTGTTCGGCGGCGTCGGTGTTGCGCTCGGCGCCGCGTCGATCAACGCCGCGTCGCTGGTGGTCGCAGCGGTCGCGGTGCGTTCGGGCGCCGGGCGGCGCGCCGGGTGGTTCGTGCTGTGGGGCGGAGCGCTCCTGAGCTGGACGATGGGGTCCGAGCTGCTGGTCGATCCCTGGAACCCGCACCTGGCCACGCTGCCGCTGTGGTGCGGGCTGGGGTGCGCGTGGGCGGTCCTGTGCGGCCGCCGGTGGTGGGCCGTGCCCGGGATCGTCGCGCTGTCCCTCTCGCTGCAGACGCACCTCTCGTTCGTCGCCGTCGCCGGGTTCGTCGCGCTCGTCACGCTGGTCGCCTGTGCGTACTGGTGTCGGAGCGTGTCGAGCGTGTCGAGCGTGTCGAGCGTGTCGAGCGAGTCTGGGGAGTCGAGCGAGTCGGGCGAGTCGGGCGGCGGTCGTCGGGTCGCCGGCGTCCCCGCCGCGTGGCTGCCGCTGTGCGCGGCGCTCGTCGCCGGTCTGATCGCCAACCTGGCGACGTTGATCCAGCAGTTCTTCGGCGCAGGTCCCGGCAACCTCACCCTCGCGCTCGGCGGCAGCGCGGCCCAGGACGACCCGATCGGGGTCGTCAGCGGTGCCCGAGCGCTGTCCCAGCCCTTCCTCAGCCCGGTGAACTGGCTGCCGGGGAGTTGGCGACCCCAAGCGGTGCCCGTGGCCGACCTGGCCCCTCCGTGGCTCGTGGTGGTGGTCGTCCTGGTGGCCGCCGCACTCGGGGTCGTCGCGGTCCGTCGACGCCGCTGGCGTGACGTGATCGTCCTGGCGTTCGCCGTGGCGCTGTGCGCGGTGGGGCTGCTCACCACCTCGAAGACCGCGATCCGCACGATCGGTGTGCCCCTGACGCTGGTGCGCTGGGCGTGGCCGACCGCGCTGTTCGTGCAGATCGTCGTGCTCGAGACAGGACTGCGGCTCTGGTCCTCGGAACGCCGTGGCGCGGACGACGCCGAGTCGGCGCCACGGGCCCCGGCGGTGTGGACGTCGGTCGTGGCGCTCGCGTTGACCGTCGTGCTCGTCGGTGCGAACCTGCCGGCGCGCGACGAGGGATCGGGTGCCAAGGCGGCCTCGCGCGACGCGATCAACGAGGTCATCGGCCCCGCCGCCGCTCGCATCGCCGAGGAGGGCACGCCGCTGATCGAGCTCAGCTGGAACACGCTCGCCGCCGAGACCGCCGTCGCGCTGATGGACCTGCTCGACGAACAGGGCATCCACTTCACCGTCGACGACCCCGTCGTGCTCCGTCAGGTCGGTGCCCGCCACCGTCGGGACGGCTCCGAGCAGGTGACCGTGACCACCACCGGAAGTGTCGGCGTGTTCGAGCCACCCGCCGAGGGCTTCGAGCGTGTCGCCGAGACGATGCCCCTGTCGCCGTCCGAGGTCGACTGGTTCCTGGACCGGAGCGAGCAGCTCGAGGGTCGGTTGCCCGACTTCCTCGAACGGCTCACCACCGACGCGGCCTTCGCCGAGCAGGTGCCGCTCGCCCCCGACGCGAGCGTGGATCGCCTGGATCCCGAGAGCGCCGTCTGGGTGCACGTGTTGTGCGGCAAGTACCGCAGGATCCTGCTGGGTTCCGAGGTCGTGCAGCGCGAGCTCGTCGACGACGCGACGCGCGAGCGGCTCTGCGAGATGCGCCAGCGCCTCGAGGAGGGCGCCGTCGCCGTCGACCTCGGCCCAGCTCCGGGCTGACCCTGCCGAACCCGGGGCCCCCGGACGATCACGACCGCGAGCGATGGCCGCCGCGACGGACGACGGCCGAACAATGACGACACCGGGTCGACGGCTGTCGACCCGGTGTGCGTCGGGGGGTGCTGCTGGTCGGTCCGTCAGACCGACGCGAGCGCTGCGCCGTCGACCTCGTAGAGGACCGACGAGCCGGCCTGGACCGAGGGGACCAGGCCCGCGGCGGTCGGCAGGACCTGCTCGGCGTAGTAGCGGGCGGTCGTGATCTTGGCCTGCAGGTAGGCGGTGTCGTCGGACCCGGCGACGAGCTCGCCGCGGGCGGCGAGGGCCTGACGGGCGATGAGCCAGCCGCCGGTGACGATGCCGAAGATGCGCAGGTAGGGCGTGGCCCCGGCGAGCGCCTGCAGCGGGTCCGCGATGCCGTTGGTCATCACCCAGTCGGTGACGCCGGCGAGCGTCTCGACCGCGGCGGCGAGCTGCGCCCGGATCGACGCGAACTCCTCACCCGCCTCGGCGAGCTCGGCGTCGAGGTCACGCATGGACTGCAGGTGGTCGCCGACCACACCGCCCATGCGCAGCCCGAGCTTGCGACCGACCAGATCCATGGCCTGGATGCCGTTGGTGCCCTCGTAGATCGGTGCGATGCGCATGTCGCGGTAGTGCTGTGCGACGCCCGACTCCTCGACGTAGCCCATGCCGCCGTACACCTGGATCGCCGTCGAGGTGACGTCCATGCCGACGTCGGTGCACCACGCCTTGGTCACGGGGGTGAGCAGCTCGGCGATCTCGCCCCAGCGCTCGGCCTCGTCGCCGTCGAGCGCGCGGGACAGGTCGATCGCCGCGGCGTTGTAGACGATGAGGGCGCGCATCGCCTCGATGCTGGACTTCATCGACAGCAGCATCCGGCGCACGTCGGGGTGCTCGATGATGAACGCCGGCTCCTTGGAGTCGCCGCCGATCTTGCGGCCCTGGCGACGCTCCTGGGAGTAGGCGAGCGCCTTCTGGTAGGCGGTGTCGCCCAGGGCTGCGCCCTGGATGCCGACCGCGATGCGCGCCGAGTTCATCATCGTGAACATCGCCCGCATGCCCTGGTTCTCCTCGCCGACCAGGTAGCCGGTGGCGCCGCCCTCGTCGCCGAAGCTCATGACGCAGGTGGGGGAGGCGTGGATGCCCATCTTGTGCTCGATCGAGACGCACTTCACGTCGTTGCGCTCACCGACGTTGCCGGCGTCGTCGACGTGGAACTTCGGCACGATGAACAGCGAGATGCCCTTGGTCCCCGGGGGCGCCTCGGGGAGGCGTGCCAGCACCAGGTGGATGATGTTCTCGGCCAGGTCGTGCTCACCGAAGGAGATGAAGATCTTGGTGCCGGTGATCTTGTAGGTGCCGTCGTCCTGGGGGATCGCCTTGGTGGTGCACAGGCCGACGTCGGAACCGGCCTGCGGCTCGGTCAGGTTCATCGTGCCGGTCCACTCGCCGGTGACGAGGCGGCGCAGGTAGATCTCCTTCTGGGTCTCGGTGCCCCACTCCTGGAGGCACTCGATCGCGCCGGTCGTGAGACCGGGGCACATCGTGAGCGCGCCGTTGGCGGCGGTCTCGAACTCCGCCGCGCAGGCGAACACCGACTCGGGGAACCCGGCACCGCCGTACTCGGCGTGGGCGTTGAGGCCCTGCCAGCCGGCGTCGACGAACTTCGAGTACGCCTCCTTGAAGCCGGCCGGGGTCTGCACGCCCTCGGGGGTCCACGTCAGACCCTCGCGGTCACCGGACGCGTTGAGCGGTGCGAAGACCTCCTGCATGAAGCGGCCCTGCTCCTCGAGCACCGAGGTGACGGTCTCGAGATCGGCGTGGGCGTAGCGCTCGGTCTTCGCGAGCTGCTCCAGCTCGCCGATGTGGCGAAGCGCGAAGAGGGCGTCCTTGACGGGGGCTCGGTACTCAGACATGCCGCTATGTTACCGGCCGGTAAGTTCGCCGCCCAAGCAGCCGGGCGGCGGGTCGGATCAGCGGTCGGCGCGCACGTGCGGGCTCATCACCGCGATCGGCAGCGAGATGCCCGCCTGACGGTGCCGCAACCCGGCGATGCGACGGCCGGCCTGCACCGCCGGCTTGGGCTGACCGAGCAGGTCACCCAGCGTCTCGGCGGTGCGGTCGATGTCGGCGGCGACGAGCGCCAGGCCGAAGATCGAGGTGGGCTCATCGGTGGTCGGCTCGCCGGCGTCGGGGCCGACGAGCTCGAGGATCACGTCGCCGCCCCAGAAGAACGTCTGACGCATGGGGGAGCCGTAGCTGGTCGTGGATCGTCCGCCGCGCACCTCGAAGCCGGCGCGTTCGAACGCGGCGATCGTCCGCTCGCAGTTCCCGGTGCGGACCACGACGTGGTCGATCGACGAGACCCCGTTCGGATGCGGCCCGTTCGGGTGCGGCCCGTTCGGGCGCGTCACGGCGGCCGCAGCACCGTCGGCGACGGCGTCCGGGTCGAGCAGCGGCAGGCCGTCGAGATCCGACGGCCCGTCGCCCGAGGGGGCCATCCCGTCGAAGGAGAAGCCGAGGAACGACCCGCCGCGCCCGGTCAGCCGGATCGTCGTGTGTCCCAGATGGACGCCGTCGTCGCCGACGGTGAAGCCGGCGGTCGCCCAGGCCTCGGGTGCGTCACCGAGCTCGATCGTCGTGAGCTGAGCGTTCCTCGGTGCCACGGACCTGCCCTCGTTCATCGCCGAACGGTACCGTGGCGCCGTGACGGCGACCGACACGACGCCTCCGGGCCAGCTGGACCTGAACCGGCGTGCCCTGACGTGGCTGCTGGTGGCGACCACCGGTTACGTCGCCTGCTCGCTGATCGCCAACGTCATGTCGGTGCGGATCCTGCGCCTCGGGCCGGACTGGGCGAGCTTCTCGATCGACGCCGGCACGCTGACCTATCCCCTGACCTTCACGCTGCGCGACCTGGTGCACAAGGTCGGCGGTCGGTCGGCGGCCCGGGTGGTCATCCTCGGCGGCGCGGCGATGAACGTGCTGCTGGCGATCGGCCTGTGGGCCGCCGCGGCGCTGCCGGAGGACGTGCTCGTCGAGGGCCCCGCCCAGGACTGGTTCGGTCCGGTGCTGAACCCTGTCACGCGGATCGTCGCGGCGTCGGTGATCGCCCAGGTGCTCGCCGAGCTGGCCGACACAGAGGTGTACCACCGCTTCGTGCTGCGCTTCGGGCACCGCGTGCAGTGGGGCAGGGTGCTGACGTCGAACCTGGTCGCGATCCCGATCGACTCGGCGATCTTCGTGGCGATCGCCTTCGGGGGCATGGTGCCGTTCTCGGTGGCGATGTCGCTCGTGTGGTCGAACATCGCGGTGAAGGGCCTGGCGACGGTCGTCAGCGTGCCGCTGATCTACGCGGTCCCCGAAGACCTCCATCGATCACCGGTGGATTGACAGACCTGCACCGACCGCCGACGGACTGACGCCCGGAGGTCGGTCGCTCGAAAACGCCGAAATTGCGTGAGTCGTCGTCGCTCAGCGACGACACCTCACGCAATTTCGAGATCGGATCAGACCTGGGAAGGGTCCAGGATCAGGAGTTGCGACCTGCGTTGGGCTTCCGGCCGTGGTTGGCCTTCTTGCGCCGAACGTTGGCCTTCTTCTTCGAGGTGCGCTTCGACATGGTCGACCACGCTACCGGAGCGCGGACCCCCTGCTCCAAACGAGCTGCCCGCGCTCCGCGGCGTCGGGGGAGCCGTGGGTGGTCCGGTCGACCCTCCACTACCCTCTGGACGCCGCCGGACCGGCGCCCGCGCCAAGGGCTGCGGAGCCCTCCCGGCGAAGCTGGTCTTTTCGAGGAGTCCCGTGGAACGTTTCGGATTCGTCGGCCTGCCGAACGCCGGCAAGTCGTCGCTGTACAACGCACTCGCCGGTGGAGGCGCCCTGGCGGCCCCCTACGCGTTCGCCACCGTCGACCCGAACGTCGGCGTCGCCAAGGTGCCCGACGAGCGCCTCGAGCGGCTGGCGGTGATGTCGCAGACCAAGTCGGTGATCCCCGCGAGCGTCCAGTTCGTCGACATCGCCGGCCTGGTCGAGGGCGCCGCGCAGGGCGAGGGCCTCGGCAACCGGTTCCTGTCGCACATCCGAGAGGTCGACGGCATCGTGTTCGTGCTGCGTGCCTTCGTCGACACCGACGTGCCCGGCTCGTCGGACCCGGTCGAGCAGCTCGGCATCCTCGAGGTCGAGCTGGTCTACGCCGATCTCGAGACGCTCGAGAAGCAGGCCGAGAAGCGGCGCAAGGCCGCGAGGGTCGACAAGTCGCTGGCGGACGAGGTGGCGGCGCTCGATGCCGCGATCGCCGTGCTGCAGACCGGCACGCCGATCTACCGCTCCGACCTGGACGACGACCAGCGTGCAGCGCTGAAGCCGTTCTTCCTGCTCACCGCGAAGCCGGCCATGGCGCTGGTCAACCTGGACGAGGAGCAGCTCGAGGACCCCGAGCCGGTGCTGGCGCCCGTCCGCGAGGCCTTCGGCGCCGTCGGCGACGAGCGGGTGATCGGTCTGTGCATCCAGCTCGAGGCCGAGGCCGCCCTGCTCGACGAGGACTCCCGCGCCGAGATGCTCGAGGCGCTCGGCCTGGGTGAGGGTGCGCTGCCGGCGTTCCTGCACACCGCCTACAAGATGCTCGGCCTGCGCACCTACTTCACCACCGGTGAGAAGGAGACACGGGCGTGGACCTTCCGCGAGGGGTACAAGGCGCCGCAGGCCGCCGGCGTCATCCACACCGACTTCGAGCGGGGCTTCATCCGGGCCGAGACGATCCACTGGGACGAGCTGCTCGACGCGGGCTCCTGGGCGAAGGCACGCGAGTCGGGCCGGGCGCGGGTCGAGGGCAAGGACTACGTGGTGGCCGACGGTGACGTCATGGACTTCCGCTTCAACGTCTGATCGGTGCCGTGCCCACCGGTGGCAGGCGTGTGATCATGGCCCCATGACCGGCGCTCCCTCACAGGGTTGGCTCGTGCACGACGGTCGTGTGCTGGCGAGTGCCGAGGTCGCGACCACGCGAGCCGGTCGACGGCGGGGTCTGCTCGGCCGCGACGGCGTGGACGGGGTGCTGGTCATCGCCACCCGTTCGGTGCACACCTTCGGGATGCGCTTCGCGATCGACGTGGCGTTCTGCGGCGAGGACGGCACCGTCCGCCGCACCGTGACCCTGCGCCCGAACCGCGTGACGCTGCCGGTGCGGGGAGCCGTCACCGCGATCGAGGCCCCCGCCGGCTCGTTCGAGTCGTGGGGGCTCGGACCGGGCGACGTGCTGGAGGTGCGGTGACCCGCAGCGCACGGCTCGTGCTCGTGGGCACGCCGATCGGCAACCTGGGCGATGCATCGCCGCGCACGGCCGAGGCGCTCGGCGACGCCGATGTCGTGTGCTGCGAGGACACCCGGCGCAGCGGCCGGCTGCTCGCCCACCTCGGCGTCCGTGCCCCGGAGCTGCTGCGCCTGGACGACCACACCGAGGTGGAGCAGATCGACCGTCTGGTCGGGCGCATCCGCGCGGGTGAGGTCGTCGCGGTCGTCAGCGACGCCGGGCTGCCCGGGCTGTCGGATCCTGGTGCGCGCCTGGCCGAGCGGGTCGCTGCCGAGGACCTGCTCGTCGAGGTGGTGCCGGGTCCGTTCGCCGGCGCCGTCGCCGTCACCGGCAGCGGGCTGCTCGACCCCTCGGGACGGTTCTGCTTCGAGGGCTTCCTGCCCCGCAAGGGGTCGGCACGTGCCCAGCGGCTCTCGGAGCTGGTGGGGGAGCGGCGCACGGTGGTGCTCTACGAGGCGCCGCACCGGCTGGAGCGCACGCTCGTCGACCTGGCCGCGACCGTCGGCCCGGATCGGCGGGTGGCGTTGTGCCGGGAGCTGACGAAGCTGCACGAGGAGTACTGGCGCGGCACCCTCGCCGAGGCGGTCGAGCACTGCGCCCACGTGGCGCCACGCGGCGAGTACGTCGTCGTGCTCGACGGTGCCCCCGAGCCGGTGCCCCTCGACGACGAGGCGCTGCGCGAGCAGCTCGCCGTCGAGCTCGCCGGGGGATCGACGCGCCGCGACGCGGCGGCGACCGTGGCGGCGCGGCACGGCATCGCGCCGAACCGCCTCAAGCGCCTGCTCACCGAGGGCTAGGTTCGCCAGCAACGTTGAGACGGATGGAGCACCCCGCCGTCGCTCGGTGAGTTGCGGAGAAGCCTCGCAGGTGCCCCAGAACGGCACCTATGGGCTACCTCCGAAATGTGGGAGCCGCTGTGGCCTGGGACCCGATGCCTACGCTGCGCCGGATGACAGACGAACTTGCCGCCGTGGCCGACGCGCTCGTCGCCCTCTCCGTTCCTGACCGGGTAGAGGTGCTGCGCCAAGCCTTCGCTCGAACCGAGACGGCCGCTCACCATCAGTTGTCGAGCCACTGGTTCGTCGGAATCGCGACGATGTACCACGGGCCAGGCGTCGATGATCAGGATCGGTGGACGGTGGCATCTGTGGCCTATCCGGACAGGGAGTACTACGACGGCGGCTACGGCCCAGAGCAGGACCTGCTTGAGAGCGGGACCTGCGAGCGATGTGGCACGCAGGTCGAGTCAACTGCCAAGCGAGCCTCGTGCCCCGTCTGCGGCGGCCCGTGCTCGCTCACTTAGCCACCCCTGCGGGCCCCCATCGCTGCTCGGACCCGCCCAGAACGCCGGGAGCGTGCCGTTCGTGATTCAAAGTGTGTGACGATCGAAGCGAGCTCTGGAACGTGGTTCGACAGGATCGTCATGCGGACACCAGACGCGGCGAGGCGCTCAAGAGCCGGGATCGTGTCGGGGTAGAGCTCGAACAGCTCTGGATCGCAGTAGCGATCTCGGACTGCTCGTCGAAGCTCGTCGTCGGCAGTGACACCCACCGCCGCATAGGCGTCGGTCACGATGATGTTGATCGCATCCCACCACGCCTCTGGATCGTTCAGCTCGGGGTGAACGTCCTCGGGGCGGTGCCACGGAAACCCGCTGCGCAGATGTGGGCGGAGGTCCTCGACGGCGATCCCGTGACCAGCGCGCGTGGTGTCGAGCGAGTCGACAAGGCACTTGGACCAGAGCTCGGGGCGGTGCGCGAGGGTCCCGTCGAAGTCGAACACGACGAGCTCAGCGGTCGTCACGTACTCACCCGCTCAGGAGGCCTCCACCCACCCGGAAATGGTCGCCACCCTCCCGCACATCCGCAAGGGAAACAGCAGCAAGTGTGGGATGCGCTCCCGCGCCGAGTTGGAACGAAAGCGAGCGGTCGAACCACCCGCGTTTCGTCGCAACTCGGCGTCAGGACACACCCCGCGGACCGGCGCGCTCTGACGCTCGACGCTTCCGCTGAAGCGTCCGGCTCAGCTCCCGGATCGTGGTGCGGTGCGGTCGCGGCGGTCGTGTTCGCGCAGCTGTGCGCGGGCCTCGATGTTCCACAGCGCGAGCATTCCGACAAGACCGACCGCCACGATGACGATCGCCCAGTAGAACGACGCCCAGTCGACGAGGGACCCGTAGGGCGGTCGGCCGGGCAGGCCGGAGCGCAGGTTCGTCAGGGCGAAGAGCACCGCGGCGAAGAAGGGGAAGACCCAGCGCGGAGGTTCCTTCGCGTAGATGAGCAGGAACCACGAGGTGGCCCCGCAGCCGAGGGCGATGCCCCACACGAGCACCATGAAGAACACGACCCAGAGCACGACCGAGGCCCGGCGTCCCAGGTCGAGCTGCACGGTGACCGCGCTGTCGTGCCGCTCGGTCGTCGCGGTCGCGGCGAAGTCCTCGAGCGACACATCGAGGGCCAGGTCGATGGTGAGGGGCGTCGAGCCGCCGTCGGGCAGGGGTGTGACGGCGCCGATGACGAGCTCGGTCTCGTACGCGTCGAACGGGTAGCGCACGATCTGCGACCCGTCGATCGGCACCACGACCGTGGTCGGCTCCATGACGGTGCCGGCCGAGAAGTCCTTGATCCCGGCGCCGGCCGCGTCGTTCACCACCAGCGTCACGTCCTCGCTGAGCACGGCGCGGTCGACCATCTCGCCCGAGGGCCTGAAGACGAGCCGGAACGACATCTCGTTGCGCTGCAGATCGACCGCCTGCGCCGTCGCGTCGATCATCAGCACCGAGTCCGCCTGCGCGCCGACGGGCTCGACGAGATCCTCGGAGGTGTCGCCGACGACCCCGAACCAGGCCGCGGCGATCCCGGCCATCGGGGCGAGCACGACGAGCGCGACGATGACCCACTTGACCCGGCGGGCCCGACGCTCGGGCCACGGGCGGATCACCCACCGTTCGACCGCCGCGTACGGATCGACACGGCCGAGCGGTGCGATGCTGAGCCCTCGGCCGTTGCGCCGCCTCGGGCGACGCTGCAGGCCGTCGCCCGTCGGTTCCGGTGCATCCTCCACGGCGTCAAGCTAACCGCCGCGCTGCGAGGATCCGACACCTCGTCGACACTCGTCGGGGCGGGTCGGGGCCGTTGGTGTGCGTCGTGGCACGAGTGTCCCTAGCTTGTCCCCCCGTGAACGACGCCAGCACGACCGTATCGACCACGCCCGCCGAAGGCTCCTCCGACCCGACGATCGACGTGATCGCGATCGGCAACGCGCTCGTCGACGTCATCAGCCAGGAGACCGACGCGTTCATCGAGGGCCTCGGCGTGCCGAAGGGGTCGATGCAGCTGATCGACGAGGCCCGGGCGCTCGAGCTCTACGACGCCATGGGAGCGACCATCGAGATCTCCGGTGGCTCGGCGGCCAACACCGTGGTCGGCATCGCCTCCTTCGGCGGCAGCGCGCAGTACCTCGGCAAGGTCCGCGAGGACCAGCTCGGCGGTGTGTTCGCGCACGACCTGCGCGCCACAGGCGTCCGCTACGAGGTGCAGCTCGCGCAGGACGGGCCGGCCACCGGCTGCTGCCTCGTGCTGGTGACCCCCGACGCGCAGCGCACCATGAACACGTACCTGGGTGCGTCGGCCCAGTTCGGTCCCGCCGACCTGGATGCCGCGGCGATCGCCTCGGCGCAGGTCCTGTACCTCGAGGGCTACCTGTTCGACCCGCCGCCGGCGCAGGAGGCCTTCCGCGCCGCGGCGCACATCGCCCACGAGGCCGGGCGGTCCGTGGCCCTGACCCTGTCGGACTCGTTCTGCGTGGATCGCCACCGAGCCGCCTTCGCCGAGCTGGTCGAGCACCACGTCGACATCCTCTTCGCGAACGAGGCCGAGATCCTCGCGCTGTACGAGGTCGACTCCTTCGACGAGGCGATCGAGCGGGTGCGGGCGAGCGGCACGCTGGCCGCACTGACGCGCAGCGAGCTGGGCTCGGTCGTCGTCACCGCCGACGAGGTGGTCGAGGTGCCCGCGCACCCCGTCGTCGAGGTGCTCGACACCACCGGCGCCGGCGACCTGTACGCGGCGGGGTTCCTCTTCGGCCACAGCCGAGGCCTGGACGTGGCGACGTGCGCGTCGCTCGGCTCGCTCGCGGCGTCCGAGGTCATCTCGCACATCGGCGCCCGCCCCGAGCACTCGCTCGCCGGGCTGGCCGCGCCGCTGCTCCAGCGCTGAGTCGCCGAGTCGCTGACCCGCCGAGGCGCCCCGGGGCCGACGCTCCCGGGTCAGGCAGGCGGCGTGGGTGCGGTGGGCAACGTCACGACGCGACGCGGCCAGAGCCGCACCTTGCGCCGAGCGGCGAGGTCCTCGGCCCAGCCGAAGAGCACCACCGCGACGACGGTGCCCGCGGCGCACCACAGCACACGGACCGGCCATGACGACATGCCCGGCAGTGCGAGCTCGACCGCGGCGTAGATCGCCACGAGGTGCCACATGTAGATGGTGAGCGACCGTTGGCTGAACCAGTTGACGAGCGTGAGCGTTCCCGACCCGTTCAGGTGCGGCTCGATGAACGGGCGCAGCCCCATGGCCGCCACGAGCCAGAACACGCCGAGCAGCGCCGCGCCGAGGCCGCCGACCCGGATGCCCAGGGGCGAGCCGGCGTCGGGACCGACGGCCACGAAGAGCGCTGCGCCCAGCGGACCGGTCACCGCGCAGATCGCCACCCAGCGCCGACGCAGGACCTGCTCCAGGTGGCCGTCGTGCTGGTGGTAGCCGAGGATCCAGCAGGCGAAGTAGAACACGACGACCGCGATCGCGGAGCCCGTCGCCAGGCCGAGGGCGAAGAGCACCCCGACGGTCGCCCAGGTCGCCACCACGTGGCGCTGCTGGGCACGACGCAGCAGGGGCCCGACCAGCGACAGGATCAGGTGGAACTGCAGGTACCACAGGGCCATCCAGGTCAGCTCCAGCGGCGTGCCGGCGCCGGGACCCTGCGGCCCGTCCGCGCTGAGCACGGGCATGAGCAGGCCCACCCAGTCCAGCGGCGAGATCTGGTTCAGCACCGCGAGCGACGCCCAGAGGGCGACCATCGCCACCAGGTACAGCCAGTACGGGATCAGGATGCGCCGGTAGCGGTCGCGGATGACGAGGCGGGCCTTGCGGCGTTCGAGGGAGGCGGCGTACAGCGAGCCGGCCACGAAGAACATGAGCGGCATCGCCGCGAAGATCGTGACCCAGTCGATCGACGAGGCGTGGTACACGACGACGCGAGCGAGCGCGACGGCTCGCAGCGCGTCCAGATAGACGCTCCGTCCGCCCTTGCGCACCTCGGTCCCCCCGTCGGCGCGGATCCCGCTCCACAACCTCATGCCGATGCCCCCATCGGCGATGATCCTTCCACAACGCCGTCTACGGTGGCACCCCGATGCAACCCGAAATTTCTCCGCCCTCAGAGGGCTCCGATGGCGTCCGACGCACCCGGTCCGACGTCGCCGCCATGATCGATCACACGGTGCTCTCGCCCGAGGCGACCCGTGCGCAGGTGGAACGGGTCGCCGCCGAGGCGGTCGAACAGGGATGTGCCTCGGTGTGCGTGCAGCCCGACCAGGTCGCCTTCGTCGTGTCCATGGTGGGCGGCCGGATCCCCGTCTGCTCCGTCGTGGGGTTCCCCCACGGCGCCACACTGCCCCGGGCCAAGGCGTACGAGGCTGCGAGTGTCGTCGCCCTCGGGGCCTCCGAGGTCGACATGGTCGTCTCGCTCGGCCCGATCGCCGAAGGTGATCTCGACCAGGTCCGCCACGACGTCGCCGTCGTCCGGGAGTCGGTGCCCGACGTGATCCTGAAGGTGATCGTCGAGTCGGCGTTGTGGACACCCGCCGTGCTGCGTGACGTGTCGGTGGCGGCGGTCGACGCCGGCGCCGACTTCGTGAAGACGTCGACCGGGTTCCACCCCGCGGGCGGGGCGACGCCCGAGGCGGTCTCGGTCATGCGCGAGGCCGTCGGTCGTCGAGCGGGGGTCAAGGCCTCGGGTGGGCTCCGGAGCGCCGACGCGGTACGTGCCGTGCTCGACGCCGGCGCCGACCGACTCGGTCTGTCCGCGACGCTGGCCGTGCTCGACGGGTTCGACTGACCCGATCACACGACGGCCGGATCAGCGACTGCCGGATCAGCGACTGCCGGATCAGCGACTGCCGGATCAGCGAGCGAGGACCGGTCC
>JAEWED010000248.1 GCA_023389745.1 Actinomycetes bacterium | reverse complement strand
GGTCCACGCCGAGCGCGGCGACGTCCGGATCGTCCGACGCGAGGGCGACCACCACCGGCCCGGCGTGTGCGAGTGACGCGAGCCAGCCCGGCGGCAGCAGCGGCGAGCGGTCCGACGAGACGGGGATGGCACCGTCGGTGCCGGTGAGGTGTCGCAGCAGCGTCCGGCCGGTCGCGAACTCGCTGCGTCGAGCGGTGACCGCCCGCGACACTGCGGCGAGCTCGTCCGGCAGCAGCCGGTCGATCAGCGCCGGGTCGACCCTGAGCGCACCGGTGCGCACGACCGGCGGGACGAGCCCGCCGAGCGCGTCGCCGATCGCCGTGACGTCGTGCGGGTGGTCGGTCACGCTCAGGTGCCGCTGGCGACCCGCACCGCGTGTGCCGCGACGTGGCCGGCGTCCGCGTCCTCGATCGCCGCACGGATGTGTCCGGCGAGCACCCGCACCGAGGGCTCCAGCACCATCGAGTCGTGGTCGCCGGGCACCTCGGTCACGTCGACGCGCTCGCAGTGCGGCCCCCAGCCGTTGTCGTGCAGGAGGAATCGCCGGTTGATGTCGATCTGGCGGTCCGGTCCGAGCACGTGGGCCGTGTTGAGCTTCGGGCGGAAGAGCGTGACGACCCCGCCGTAGGGCCGCAGCTGGTACCGCTCGAGCGCCCGGTAGAAGGCGGACTCGATGACCTCGGAGTGCAGCGCGCCCTCGTCGGTCGCCGCGGCGCCCTCGGCTCGGCGGCGCTTCTCCTTCTCCCAGGCGATGCGGTTGACCGCCCACTCCTTCACGTAGCCGACACCGGACTCGCGGAGCTTCTGCCACTGCAGCTGCGCCCGGTCCTGCACGGTGAGCGGCGTCTCGTACGGCACGGGGGTGTCGAGCATGACGAGCAGCGCGACCTCCTCGCCGGCGGCGTGCAGCTGCTGGGCCATCTCGAGGGCCGCGATGCCGCCGCCGGAGAAGCCGCCGAGCAGGTAGGGGCCGTGGGGCTGCACCGAACGCACCTCGTCGAGGTAGTCGGCCGCCATCTCCTCGAAGGTCTCGTGGGGGTCGTCGTCGCCGAAGAGACCGCGGGCCTGCACGCCGTAGAAGGGACGGTCGGTGCCGATCTGGTGGGCGAGGTGCCGCAGGTTCAACACGTTGCCGAACATGCCCGCCACGAGGAAGAACGGGGTCTCGCTGACCCCGTCACCGGGGTGCATCGGCACCAGGTGCCGGTAGCGCGGCGGGGCGTCCGCCAGGGTGGCGTCCTCGCCGGCGTCGTCCTCGGCGGCGGGCATCGCGGCGGCGATCCGGGCCGCGACGGCCTCGATCGTGGGCGCCTCGACCAGCAGCGAGATCGGGAAGTCGACCGAGAACGTGCGCTTCACCTGGGCGAACAGCCGCACCGCGATGAGGCTGTGGCCGCCCAGATCGAAGAAGTCGTCGCGCACACCGATCCGGTCGATGCCGAGCAGGTCCTGCCACATCGTGACGAGCTGCTCCTCGACGTCGTTGCGGGCCTCGACGTACTCCGAGTCGAGCTGCGGGCGGGCGAAGACGGCGCTCGACTCCGACGAGCCGGCTCCGATCTGCGCGGCGGCGATCCGATCGCTCTGTCGACGCAGACCGTGCAGGTCGAGCGAGGTCAGGTACACCACGGGCAGGTCGGCCGCGGCGGTGGCACGGGTGAACAGGCGCCGGCCCTCGTCAGGGGTGATGCCCTGGGCGAGGTTCTGCTGGAAGGCGAGCTCCGACATCGATGCCTGGCGCTCCCGGTCGCTGTCGGTGTCGAACTCCACCTCGACGGCGAGGGCCCTCCGGTTGCCCGACAGCTCGAGCGTGCCGTCGAGCCGCTTGATCGTGAAGCCGTCGACCGCGACGAGCACACGGCCCGACGGATCGCAGATCGTGACGTCGAAGGTGGCCAGGCCGCTCGACTCCGAGCTGCCCGGACGGGCCGAGACGACCGACACGACATCGGCCGGCAGGCGGTCGTACACGGTGATGCGCCGGTAGCTGACCGGGACCCAGAGGCGGTCGCCGGTGTAGCCCTCGACCAGGTCCATCGCGAAGCCGGTGCCCAGGTCGACCAACGCCGGGTGCAGGCCGATCGAGTCCAGGTCGTCGTGGTGCGCCTCGTCGAGGTGCAGCCAGGCGATCGCGGCGTCGGGCCCGTACTGCACCCGCTCGACGACGTCCCAGCGCGGCCCGAAACGCAGGTGGTCCTGCTGGCGGGTCCTCACCGGGCCGCGCCGCGGGCAGGCGGCCGCGATCGTGTCCAGGTCGAGGTCCTCGGGTGTCGTCTGCTCGAAGAGCAGCACCTCGGCCTCGCCGGTGCGGCGCCAGCCCGGCGCCCCCGCGCTCGACCCGCCCTCGGCGGTCGTGCGCTCGACCTCGACGGACTCGGCCACGTCGACCCGGTAGCCGCGCTCGCTCGGCGTCAGGGTGATCCGTGCGGCCACCGGCTCGGAGCCGTGTGCCGCGAGCGGGCGCAGGAACGTGAGGTCGCGCAGCTGGAACGCCCGGGTGACGCCGAGCTCCTCGAGCGCGCCGCGGACGAGCTCCGGGTACGCCGAACCCGGCAGCAGTGCCTCGCCCGCCGCGGTGCGGTGGTCGTCGAACACCCAGTCGCGCTCGGGCGACCAGCCCGCGGTGATGCGCACGGTGCCGTCGACGGTGCGCATCGCGGCCTCGTAGAACGGGTGGGACGTGTCCCACCGCGAGTCGGTGGTCGTGTCCGCCGCGTCGTCGCGCGCCGAGGCGGCGGCCATGCCGACCTCGTTCCACACACCCCAGTCGATCGCCATGACGTGGCGGTCGCCGCGGGCCGAGCGCGATTCGGCGAAGGCGTTGAGGAAGGCGTTCGCGGCGACGTAGTCGACCTGGCCCATCGGGGCGGTCACGGTGCTGGTCGAGGAGAAGACCACGAACAGGTCGAGGGGGTCCGAGGCGGTCGAGGTCTCGAGCACGAGCGTGCCGTAGACCTTGGGTGCCAGGACGTCGTCCATCTGCGTCGCGGTCTTGGTCACCATCAGGCCGTCGTCGATGACGCCGGCCGCGTGCACCACGGCGTGCACCGCGCCGAAGCGCTCGCGCACCCGGTCGAGCGCGGCGCCGACCGACGCCGGGTCGGTCACGTCCGCGCCGAGCAGCAGGACCTCTGCGCCGTCGGCCTCGAGGGCCCGGACCCGGGCGATGCGCTCCGAGGTCGGGTGCGCCTCGCCGAGGCGTCCGACGAGCTCGTCCCACTGCGAGCGGTCGGGCAGCTCGGAACGGCTGAGCAGGGCCAGCCGCGCGTTCGAGGTGCGGTGCAGCTCCTCGGCGACGCTCAGGCCGATGCCGCCCAGACCACCGGTGATGACGGCCACGCCGTTGCGTCGCAGGCGAGGCGCCGCGTGCTCGGGCAGTCGCACGTGACGCACGTTGCGCACGTAGCGACGGTCGCCGCGGATCGAGACGATCTCGTTCGCGGCAGGTTGCAGCAGCTCGGCGAGGACCTCGCCGACGAGGTCGACGGCCGGGCCGTCCGCGAGGAGCCGGGCGAGCCCTGCACGGTCGGTCGGCAGGTCCGACAGCCCCCAGCGGCGCGAGCCGTTGCGCGAGGTCTGCCCCTCGACGGCTCGTCGGAGCTCGCCGGGGTCGAGGTCGAACGTCGCCGCGGTGACGTCGTCGAACTCGTGGGGGATCACCTGCACCGGGCCCAGCACGGTCGACTGCTCGGGCCAGCGCAGGTCGTCGCCGCCGGGAGCCAGCTGGGCGCCCATCGTCGCGACACCCAGGTGCAGCGGCCGCTGCAGACCGGCGTCGGCCCACGCACGGGCGAAGTGCACCAGGCTCTGGAAGCCGAGCTCCTGGTTCCGGTGGAAGAAGCTGCTGCCGGGACGGAACGATCGATCGTCGGTGGCGAGCAGGCCGAGGTGCGCGACGCGGTCGGGGGCACGACCGGTCCGGACCAGGTCGCGGACGAGCTGGTCGTAGCCCATCTCACCCAGCTCGGGGCTGAGCATGTACTCCTCGTCGGAGAGCGCCCGGTACGAGTCACCACTGCGGAGCACGACGACACGGTCGCCGCGGGCCCGCAGGCGGGCGACGACGTCGTCGGCGAACCCGACGCCGTCCGCGATGACGAGCCAGTCCAGGGACTCCTCGACGGGTTCTTCGCGATCGCGGCTCGACCACACCGGCCGCCACGCCCAGCGCTCCTCGTCGGGCTCGCGGGCCAGGAACAGGTCGTCGTCACCCGACGCCGCCGTCTGCGAGCCGGGGGCGATGAAGAAGGTCTGCGTCTGGAACGCGTAGCCGGGCAGACCGACCCGCCGCGGCTCGGCACCCTCGACCAGCCGGTCGACGTCGAGCGGGCCGCCGGCGGCCCAGATCCGACCGATCGCGGTGAGCAGCGCCGCGTCGTCGTCCACCTGCTCGTCGGGGTGGCGCATCATCGCGATCGCCGCCTGCGACGCCTTGAGGTCGGGGTGCATGCGCACCAGCGAGGACAGCGTCCGCCCGGGGCCGACCTCGAGCAGGATGCGACCCGGGTCCTCGGCGAGGGTCGAGATGCAGTCGGAGAAGCGCACCGTGTGGCGCAGGTGGTCGACCCAGTAGGCGGGGTCCGTCGCCTGCTCCGGGGTGATCCACTTGCCGGTCGAGTTCGACACCCATGGGATCGTCGGAGCCTGCAGCTCGATCCCGTCGAGGTACTCACGGAACTCGGGCAGCACCGGGTCGAGCAGTCGGCTGTGCACCGGCGTGGTCACCGGCACGCGCAGCGGCTCGACGCCGTCGGCCCGCAGCTCCGCCTCGAGCGCCTCGAGCGCCTCGATCGAGCCGGACACGACGGTCAGCTCGGGGTTGTTGACCACGGCGAGGTCCAGGCCGAGTCGTTCGATCTGCTCGGCGAGGTCCTCGGGCGGCAGTGCGACCGAGACAGCGCCGCCGTCGACGCCGTCCATGAGCTGGCCGCGCAGCACCACCAGGCCGAGGCAGTCGGCGAACGACATGGTCCCCGCGACGCACGCGGCGGTGTTCTCGCCCAGGCTGTGGCCGACCAGGGCGGCGGGGGTCAGGCCCCGTTCGATCAGGAGCTGGGCGAGGGCGTACTCGACGATGAAGATCAGCGGCAGCTGGTGCGCCATGAGCGCCAGCTGGGCAGCGGCGGCTGGGTCGTCGGTGTCGGCTGGGTCGTCGGTGTCGGCTGGGTTGTCCGGGGCGGTGGGCAGCAGCAGGTGGCGCAGGTCGAGCCCGTGCTCCTGCTCCAGCAGCCGCAGGCCCTCGTCGACGTGGCGGGCGAAGCCCGGTTCCTCGCGGTACAGGTCGGCGCCCATCGCGACGTGCTGTGCACCGCCGCCGGGGAACATGAACGCGAGCGTGTGCTCGCCGTCGGCCGCGGTGTGCGCCGGTGCGCGACGCGCGTCGCCCTGTTCGAGCAGCTCGGCGGCCTCGGCCGCGGTCCGGGCCGCGACGACCCGACGCTCCTGGAAGTGGGCTCGGCCGACCTGCAGGGTCCAGGCGACGTCCGCGAGGTCGAGCTCCGGATGCTCCCGCAGGTGTGCGGCCAGTCGGGCCGAGGCGTCGTCGAGCGCACCCCTCGATCGCGCCGACAGGGTGAGCAGCCGCCAGGTGTCGTCGCCGGAGGAGCGTCGCGGGTCGGCCTCGGGTGCCTGTTCGAGCACGGCGAAGGCGTTGGTGCCGCCGACGCCGAGCGAGTTCACCCCGGCGCGACGAGGCGTGTCGCCGCCCGTCGGCCACGGCGTCAGCGAGTCGTTGACCCGGAACGGGGACTGCTCGATCTCGAGGTTGGGGTTCGGGGTCTTGAAGTTCAGGCTCGGCGGCATCTCGCCGTTGCGCAGCGACAGCGCCACCTTGATCAGGCTGGCCACACCGGCCGCGGTGTCGAGGTGGCCGATGTTCGTCTTGACGCTGCCGATGCGGCAGTAGCCCGGCTCGTCGGGGTCGGCACCGAACGCCTGGGTCATCGCGGCGACCTCGATCGGGTCGCCCATCGGGGTGCCGGTGCCGTGGCACTCGACGTAGCCGATGGTCTCGGGGTCGACGTCCGCGACGGCGAGCGCCTCGGTGATGCATGCCGCCTGACCGTCGACCGACGGTGCCAGGTAGCCGACCTTCTGGTCACCGTCGTTGTTGACGGCGGTGCCCTTGATCACCGCGTAGATCTGGTCGCCGTCGTCGAGCGCGTCCTCGAGTCGGCGCAACGCGACCACGCCGACGCCGCTGCCGAAGACGGTGCCCTGCGACTCGCTGTCGAAGGCGCGGCAGTGCCCGTCGGGCGAGAGGACCTCGCCCTCGTGGTACTGGTAGCCGTGGCCGTGGGGGACCTCGATGGTGACACCGCCGGCGAGCGCCAGGTCGCACTCACCCGAGAGCAGGTGCTGCACCGCCAGGTGCGTCGCGACGAGCGAGGTCGAGCACGCCGTCTGGACGTTCACCGACGGGCCGCGCAGGTCGAAGATGTAGCTCGCCCTGGTCGACAGGAAGTCCTTGTCGTTGCCGGTGTGGCGCAGCAGGAACGTGCCGACGTCGCGCACCAGGTCGGCGTTCGTCATCAGGTTGCGCATGAAGTAGCTGCCCATGCCGCAACCGGCGAACACGCCGATCGCCCCCTCGAAGGACTCCGGCACGTGGCCGGCATCCTCGAGCGCCTCCCACGACGCCATCAGGAAGTGGCGGTGCTGGGGATCCATGATCCCGGCCTCCTTGGGCGACAGCCCGAAGAAGTCGGCATCGAAGTCGTAGACACCGTCGAGGGTGGCCGCAGCGCGCACGTAGCCGGGCCGGCGCAGGTGGTCCTGGGTGACGCCCGCCTCGAGCAGCTCGTCCTCGGACAGCTCGCGCACGCTCTCGACGCCCTCGGTGAGGTTGCGCCAGTACTGCGCGGCGTCACGCGCTCCGGGCAGGTGGGCTGCCAGCCCAACGATCGCGATGTCGGTGTCGGCCACTGGTGCCTCGTCAGTCCTTCAGTTGGGGTGCCGACGGCCCCTCGCCGTCGGCCGTCGTGGTGTTCGGTGTGGTCGTGCGTGCGGGAGAGGGGATCGGGTCAGCGCCGTGCCCTGCGGCGGCCCAGGTTCTCGCGCCGGCGGGCGGCGCGGTCGAGGCTCGACTGCTTCGTCGCGGCGGCGTGGTCCTCGTCCAGCGACGCCGCGAACGAACGTACCGTCGGGAAGCGGTAGAGCTCGGTCAGGGCGATCGATCGTTCGAGGCGCTCCTTGAGCTGACGGTGCATGCGCACGATCAGCAGCGAGTGGCCGCCGATGTCGAAGAAGTTGTCGTCGATCGAGATGCCGGTGCGGCCCAGCGTCTGCTCCCAGACGTCGAGCACCTCGGCCTCGAGGTCGTTGGTCGCTCCGACCGTCGGTGCGTCCGCGCTGCGGCGGCCGAGCACCTCTGCCAGCGACGGCAGCGCGTTGCGGTCGATCTTCCCGTTCGGGGTGTGCGGCAGGTCGTCGAGCACGAGCACGTGCGCGGGGATCATGACGTCGGGCAGCGTGGCGCGCAGGTGGTCCTTGAGCGCCGCGGGCTCCAACGTGACCGACTCGGCCGGCGACACGTACGCCATGAGCTGCTGGTCGCCGGGGGTGTCCTCGCGCACGACGGCGACGCACTCGCGCACACCGGGGGAGCGGCCGAGCTGGGTCTCGATCTCGCCGAGCTCGATGCGGTAGCCGCGGATCTTCACCTGGTGGTCGATGCGACCCAGGAACTCGAGCTGGGCGGACCCATCGTCGAGCTGGCGCCAGCGGGCCAGGTCGCCGGTCAGGTACATGCGCGAGCCGGGCACGAAGGGATCCTCGACGAAGCGCTCCGCGGTGAGCTCGGGACGCTCGTGGTAGCCGCGGACCACGCCCGCGCCGCCGATCCAGAGCTCGCCGGCCACACCGGGCGGCACCGGCTGGCGGTTGCGGTCGAGCACGTACATCTGGGTGTTCGCGATCGGCGTGCCGATCGGGATCACGTCGAGCGAGCCCTCGAGCTTCCAGGTGCTCGACCAGATCGTCGTCTCGGTCGGCCCGTACATGTTGGTGACGTTGCCGCTGCGCGACGCGGCGCGCAGGTCCTCGGCCAGTGCGACCGGGAACGCCTCGCCACCGATGAACAGGTGCTCGACCTGTCCGAGGGCATCGCGTGAGGCGTCCTGCATCGAGAGCATCCGCGCCATCGACGGGGTGCACTGCAGGTGCGTGACGCCGTGGCGCTCGAGCTGGGCGGCGACCGACTGGTCGAGCGACGCGACCGCAGCCGAACCGGAGGCCGTCGCGGCACCGGCCGCACGGACGCCCGCGTTGCACTCCCGGCGGATGCGATCGAGCAGCGGCAGGCTGGCGAGCACGTCGTCGGTGTCGATGCCGAAGTCGATCAGGCAGGCGACCTCGTTGACGCCGATGCCCTTGAGCGAGTCGACCATCGCACGGCACCGCTCCGGGGTGCCGAACAGGCCGCTGGTCTCGTAGTAGCGCAGGAACGCGAACTCGAGCACTGCGTCGAGGTCCTCGGCGTCGAGGTCGCGGAACACGTCGTCGGACAGGTCGCCGTCGCTCGGGGTCGAGCCCTCGGGACGCTGGAACGCGGGGAAGCTCCACGCGTACTCGCGCAGCAGCGAGAAGGACTCACCGAGGTACGCCTTGAGCGGCTCGCGGGTGGCGTCGCGCACCGCCTCCTCGTCCTCGCCGACGAACGTGTGCAGCATCAGCGTGACCACGCCGGCGTCGGGGTCGAAGCCGGCCTCTGCACGCGCCTGGCGGTAGGCCTCGATCTTCGGGGCGAGCTGCTCGACCGACTGTCCGAGCAGGTGGGTCAGGACGTTCGCGCCGATCCTGCCGGCCTGGATGTAGGTCTCCGGGTTGCCCGCCGAGGTGATCCACGTCGGCAGCTCGGGCTGCACGGGACGGGGGAGCGTCGTGACCGCCACGGGGTCGGGGGTCGCGCCGTCGAAGGTGACGGTCTCGCCGCGCCAGAGCCGCTGGACCTGCTCGATGCCGTCGAACATCGCCTGCTTGGCGTTCTTGAAGTTCTCGGGGCGCAGCACGAAGTCGTTCGGCTGCCAGCCGGACGCGACCGAGATGCCGACGCGTCCGTTGGACAGGTTGTCGACGATGCTCCACGCCTCGGCGACGCGGATCGGGTGCTCGAGGGGCATGACGACCGAGCCGGCACGGACCTTGACCTTCGAGGTGATCGCTGCGACCGCGGCACTCGTCACCGCGGGCTGCGGGTAGAGGCCGCCGAACGCGTGGAAGTGCCGTTCGGGTGTCCAGACCGCTTCGAAGTCGTGGGTGTCGGCGAACTTCGCGCCCTCGAGCAGCAGCCGGTACTTGTCGCGGCCGGCGCCCTCGGCGGCGTCGCCCGAGAAGTAGAAGAGCGAGAAGTCGATCGGCACCTCGGGGTGCTGCTCGACGAAGGACCGGTCCTCGTCGCCGTCGCCGTCGGCCCGGTCGCGGTCGAGGTAGACGACGACCGAGAAGCCGCGCGTCAGGGTGTAGAGCAGCTCGAGCACCGAGATGTCGAAGGACAGGCTGGTGACGGCGAACCACGTCGACGGCAGGTCGTGCGGCACGCGCTCGTCCATGCCCACGAAGAAGTTCACGACGTTGCGGTGCTCGACGAGCACGCCCTTGGGCAGGCCGGTGCTGCCCGAGGTGTAGATGCAGTACGCCAGGTTCGCCGGGTCGACCGCGACGCCGGGTCGGGTCGACGGGCGATCCGCGATCCGGGCGGCGTCGGTGTCGAGCACGACGACGGTGATCCGCGGGTCGTCGCGCAGCGGCAGGGTCGACAGCTGCGGCGACTCGGTGATGACGACGGCGCAGCCGCTGTCGCTGATCATGTGCTCGAGGCGGTTCGCCGGGTACACCGGGTCGAGCGGGACGTAGGCGCCACCGGCCTTGTGCACCGCGACGGCGGCGACGACCAGGTCGATGCCGCGGCTGACGTGCACGCCGACGAGGGAGTCGGGGCCCGTGCCCAGGTCGATCAGGTGGTGGGCGAGACGGTTCGCTCGCTCGTCGAGCTCGGCATAGGTGATCGACGCGTCCTCGAACACCACGGCGGTGACGTCGGGGGTCAGGTCGGCCCGTGCCTCGATGAGCTCGTGCACCGTCGTCGAGGGCAGCGGCGCCTCGGTGTCGTTCCAGTCGACCAGGACCTGGTGCCGGAGCGTCGGGCCGAGCAGGTCGACCTGTGCCGCCGGCGGATCTCCGCCGTCAGCGACGGCGTCGAGCACCGTCGAGATGCACGCGGCGAGCAGGTCGGCGTCCTCCGCGGCGACCAGCGCCTCGTCGTGGCGGATCTCCCAGGTGCCGTCGCGGTGGCACAGCTCGACGACCACGCCGTCGATCGTCGGCGACGGTGCGCCGAGTGCGACCGAGATCGGCAGCAGCCGTCCGGCGACGAGGTCGGGGTTGCGCACGACGTCGGGGTGCCGGGCGATCAGCTCCTGCGCGAACGGCAGGCGCTCCTTGGCGGCAGCCAGTGCGCCGGCGACCTCGCCGCGGACCTGGTCCAGGCGTTCCTCGGCGCGGACGTCGACCTCGAACGGGACCGCGTCGGCGAGCAGGTTCGACGCACCGCCCGTGCGGGACGCCCAGGCGTCGTCGAACAGCGAGAGGTGGAACCGGTCCTTGCCGACCAGACGTGACAGCACGACCGCGAACGCGGCGACCACGGCGCCCTCGTCGTCGCGCAGCGCGGCAGGGACCTCGAGGGGTCGCACGGCGTGGCGGGTGACGTGCTGCGCGGGCGGGGTCGATGCCCAGGGGAGCTCGACGGGCTCGAGCTGCGAGAGGTGCCGCAGGTGCGCGGTCTCCTGACGGGCGAGCACATGGCCGAGCTCGTCGAGCGTGGCCGCGTCCGCGTCGGTGAGCAGCGGCAGCAGCTGGCCCTCGACCAATCCGAGTCGCTCGACGACGTCGGCGACGCCGAGCTCGGCGCCGCGCAGGCTGAGGAACCCGGTGAGCGACAACGTGCCCTGCGAGGTGGCGACGCGCACCGAGTCGTCGGTGATCTCGACGATCGTGCCGGGTGCGGCGCTCGTGTCGTCCTCATCGGCGGGCAGGGCCACGGTCGTCACGGCGACGGCCTCGCCGCCCGCGAGCAGCTTCGCCACGCCCAGGGGGTTCGGGTACGGGCCGAAGGTCAGGGCACGGACGAGCCGGTCGAGCTCGGCGGCGGGACGGCGCCAGTCGAGCACCGCCATCGCGGCCGGGCGGTCGTGACGGCTGAAGGTCCGGTGGGGCGCGGACGGATCCTGCGGCGTCGCCTGCAGCGTGCCGGCGGACAGGTCGTCGACGAGCACGCCGAAGGACTCGATCGCCGCCTCGAAGTTCCGGGTGTTGAGCGACAGCGAGGTCTCGCCCTCAGCGATGTCGAAGCGCGACTGGGCGACGACGTCGCCCTCGTCGATACCCGAGGTGATCATGTGCCACGTGATGCCGTAGGTCGGCTCACCGTTGATGAGCGCCCACGCCGGTGTGTTCAGGCCGGCGTAGCCGGGCAGCGGGCCGTCGTGGAAGTTGATGGCGCCCTGGGTGGGCAGTGCGAGGACGCTGTCGGGGAGCAGTGACAGGTGGGTGATCGCGAAGAGCCAGTCGAAGCGGTGGGACGCCAGCTCGGGCTCCCAGACGGCGACCGGGCCGGAGGCGTCGATCACCGTCAGCTGCTTCGAGGCCGCCCAGTCGGCGACCCGGCGCGAGCCGGCCGCGACGGCGACGATCTCGTGTCCCTTCCCGAGCAGCGCCTCGCCGCATTCGATGAGCAAGCTGTCGGCGCCCACGAGGGCGCAACGGAGCATGGCGTGGTCGGAGAGGCTCATCGGGCGACCTCGTCGGTGGCACAAGGGGGGAGTGCCGTCAGGATGTTCGGGAGCGAACAACGATCGTACATGTCGATGCAATCGGCGGATCCGTTCGTGACTTGAGGTGACTCGTGGCGGAACGACGGGCCTTCAGGCCGCCGATCGACCGTGCACCGGCCCCGAGGAACGCCGGACTCCGTCGAGTCGCGGCGACAACAGCCGCAAATGCGATACGGAGCGTCGTACAGTGCAGCAGATGCGCACCTACACCGTCGCCCAGGTTGCAGATCTGCTCGGTGTGAGCCGCGACACCGTGCGGCGCTGGTGCGACGAGGGTCGACTGCCGTCGGACACCGCCGAGGGTCGACACCGCACGATCGACGGCTCCGACCTCGCCGCGTACCTGCGTGACCGTGCCGACGCCTACGAGCCCGAGTCGGTCATGGCGCAGTCCGCACGGAACCGGTTCACCGGAGTGGTGACCCGCGTCGAGCGCGACACGCTCGTCGCGATCGTCGAGATCCACTCGCCGCCGCACCGGCTCGTGTCGATGATGACGCGGGAGGCCGCCGACGAGCTCGACCTGCAGCCCGGGGCCCTCGCCACGGCGGCGGTGAAGTCCACCAACGTGATCGTCGAGCTGCCGTGAGGCGAGCGGCGCGGTCCACAGTGCTGCTGAGCCGTGGAGTGCTGCTGAGCCGTGCAGCGCTGCTGGGCCTTGCCGTGCTGCTGGGGCTCGCGGCGTGCGGCACCGACGGTGCGTCCGGCCCCGCGGTCGACGAGGACCCGGCCCGCGGTGCGGTGTCCGGCAGCATCGTGGTGTCGGCCGCGGCGTCGCTCACCGACGTGTTCGCCGACATCGGCGACGCCTTCGTCGCCGAGCACCCCGGGGCCCGGGTGACCTTCAACGTCGGCTCGTCGGGCCAGCTCTCGTCGCAGATCCTCGACGGGGCTCCCGCGGACGTCGTGGCGTTCGCCGACGTGGCGCCCATGGAGGCGCTCGCCGACGCGCAGCTGCTCGGCGGCGAGGCATCGATCTTCGCCAGGAACCGGCTCGTCATCGTGACGAAGCCGGGCAACCCGGAGGGCATCACCGGTCTCGCCGACCTGGCGGACGCGGGAGTCGTCTCGCTCTGCGCCGAGTCCGCGCCGTGCGGCGCCTACGCGGAGCGGGCGCTCGGCGCCGCCGGCGTGACGATCCCCACCGATCGCATCACCCGGGGCCAGGACGTGCGGGCCACCCTCACCGCCGTGACCGAGGGCGACGCGGTCGCGGCCATCGTCTACGTCACCGACGCCGTCGCCACGGGAGACTCGGTGGACCGCGTCGAGATCCCCGAAGCCGACGACGTGGTCGCCGCGTATCCGATCGCCGTGCTGGCGGGGTCGGCGTCGCCGGACGTGGCCGTCGCGTTCGACGAGTTCGTGCGGTCCGAGGCCGGACAGCGGATCCTGGGCGATGCGGGCTTCCTCGAGCCCTGAGCCCCTTCCCCGGGCGTCCGGGGCACGGGAGCCCCGCGCGCCGCGGACACCGCTGCCGGTCCTGGCAGCCGCCGGTGTCGCGGTCGCCTTCTTCGCGCTCCCGCTCGTCGGGCTCCTGGTGCGGACGTCGTGGTCGACCCTCGTCGAGGACGTCACCCGCCCTGAGTCGCTCGAGGCGTTGCGGCTGTCGATCGTCTGCTCGCTCGGCGCGACCGCGCTGTCGGTGCTCTTCGGCCTTCCGCTCGCCTGGGTGCTCGCCAGGGTCCCGTTCCGCGGCCGCTCGGTGGCGCGCGGCCTGGTGCTGCTGCCGCTGGTGCTGCCGCCCGTGGTGGGCGGCGTCGCGCTGCTGAGCGCGTTCAGCCGCCGCGGACTGGTGGGCGAGCACCTCTGGGACTGGCTCGGCGTGCAGCTGACCTTCACGACCGCCGGAGCGATCCTCGCGGAGACGTTCGTGGCCCTGCCGTTCTTCGTGCTCACCGTCGAGGCGGGACTGCGGTCGATGGACCGGCGCTACGAGGAGGCCGCCCTGTCGCTCGGCGCCTCGCCGGTGGTGGTGTTCCGCCGGGTGACCCTGCCGCTGGTCGCGCCGACGGTGCTGGCCGGCGCCGTGCTCGCCTGGGCGCGGGCGCTGGGCGAGTTCGGGGCGACGATCACCTTCGCCGGCAACATCGTCGGGCGGACCCAGACGCTGCCGCTCGCCGTCTACCTGCAGCTCGAACAGCACCCCGACACTGCCGTCGCGCTCAGCCTGGTGCTGATGTTCGTGTCGCTCGCGGTCGTCGTGGCGTTGCGCGACCGGTGGTTGGGCGGCTCGCGATGAGCACGACGATGGCCGCTCGGACCGGTCTGGACGCGACGATCGCGGTCACGCTCGGACCGCTCGACCTGCACGTGTCGCTGCAGGTGCGCAGCGGTGACGTGGTCGCCCTGCTCGGTCCGAACGGCGCCGGCAAGACCACGCTCGTGCGGGCGCTCGCCGGCCTGCAGACGATCGACGCCGGCCGGGTCGAGCTCGACGGCGTGGTGCTCGACGACGCCGGCCCCGGGCCCGTGGTGCACGTGCGCGCCGAGCAGCGACCGGTCGGCGTGCTCTTCCAGGACCGCTTCCTCTTCCCGCACCTCTCGGCGCTCGACAACGTCGCCTTCGGCCCCAGGGCACGCGGGGTGCCGCGCCGACGCGCGGATGCCGAGGCACGACGCTGGCTGGACCGGGTCGGCCTGGCGGACCACTCCTCGGCCCGTCCCGGGGAGCTCTCGGGTGGCCAGCAGCAACGGGTGGCGTTGGCCCGCGCGCTGGTGACCGAGCCGGCGATGCTCCTGCTCGACGAGCCGCTCGCGGCGCTCGACGCCAGCACGCGGGCCTCGGTCCGGCGGGACCTGCGTGGTCACCTCGGCGAGTTCGAGGGCGTGACGCTGCTGGTGACCCACGATCCGCTGGATGCGCTCGCCCTGGCGGACCGCGTGGTGGTGGTCGAGCACGGCCGTGTCACCCAACAGGGGAGCGTGGCCGAGGTCGCGTCCCATCCCCGCACGCCGTACGTCGCGGAGCTGTTCGGGCTGAACCTGCTGCCGGGGGTCGGACGCGGCACCGACGTCGTGCTCGACGCGGGTGAGCCAGGCGCGACCCCGGGTGTGGTGGCGGTCGGCGAGCGGGTCGAGGGGCCGGTGTTCGTGCTGATCCGTGCGGCGTCGATCCAGCTGCACCGCCACGAACCCGAGTCGAGCGCGAGGAACCGCTTCCGACTGCACGTCGTGGGCTTCGACCTGTTGGGCGAGCACGTGCGGGTGCGACTGGGCGGCGAGCTGGAGCTGGTCGCAGAGGTGACGCCCGCAGCGGTGGCCGAGCTCGGTCTGGCCGAGGGTGCGCCGGTCTGGGCGTCGGTCAAGGCCACCGACGTGGTCGTCACCACCCGCTGACGCTCGACGGACGGGGGTGACCTGACGAAGGTCGGAGGACGACCGCTCGAACAAAACCTGACTAGCCCTATCGGAATTACCGGAAAGCCGGTAGGGTGCCCCGCACACCCCGGATCGCACGACCCGTCCCGCCCTGATCGACGCACGTCGGACCGCGATCCCCACTCCGACATCCCCGAGAAGGAGACCGCCGACATGACTGACCTGCTGCCCGACCAGGAGCTCGCCCCCCTCGACAGCCTCGCCCCGCTCCACCGGGCGATCGAGGTCCATCCGCTGTCGGGGCACACGGGCGCCGAGATCTCCGGCATCGACATCTCGACCCCGCTGAACGCGCTCGAACGCGGTGTGATCGACGATGCGCTCGCCACCTGGAAGGTCGTGGTGTTCCGCGACCAGCACATCGACCACGCACAGCAGATCGCCTTCGCACGGCAGTTCGGCGAGCTCACCCACGCCCACCCCTACGACAACGATCCGCCCGAGGGCTTCCCCGAGATCTTCACCGCGTCGCCCGAGCGGTTCGCCAAGCAGTACGGCATCACCGGCGAGGCCGCGAAGCAGCTGCGCAAGCGGTACTCGTACACGAACGACTGGCACACCGACGTGACCCCGGCGGTCAATCCGCCGGCCGCGTCGGTCCTTCGTGCCGATGTCGTGCCCGAGTACGGCGGCGACACGACCTTCACCAACCTGGTCGCGGCGTACGAGGGCCTGTCGGCCCCACTCCGCGGGCTGCTCGACGGGCTCGACGCCGAGCACCGCTACGGCGCGAGCTTCGCCCGCAGGGGCGTGCCGACGACGTCGGTGATCAACGACAACCCGCTCATCGCGAACCACCCCGTGGTCCGCGTGCATCCGACGACGGGGGAGCGGGGCCTGTTCGTCAACGACGGCTTCACCTCGAAGATCCTCGGTCTGCATCCCGACGAGAGCGCCGCGCTGCTGGCACTCCTGCTCGAGCACGTCACCAGGCCGGCGTACACGGTCCGAATCCGATGGGCGCCGGGCACCGTGGCGTTCTGGGACAACCGGGTGACCTCGCACCTCGGGCCGCAGGACATCGACCACCTCGACGTCGAGCGTGTGCTGCACCGGGTGACGCTGATCGGCGAGGTGCCCGTCGGCGTCGACGGCAGGGACTCGGTGCTCGTCGCAGGCCAGCCGTTCGAGTCGCTCCCGATCACCAGCTGAGGCGGTCCGACACCTCGTCGCTCACCGTTCACCGCTCGCGGCCACCGCCGTCGAACCGGCGCCCCGGCAGGGGTCCCGGCGATCGATCGTGGGGCCGACGACACCAATGGGGGTCCGGCGGTCGTCTCTGTTCCCCCCGGAGCCGACCGTTGGACCCCCTCGGCGCGTCCGGGCACCCATCTCCGGAGCCATCGACCGTCGCGCGCCGTTCGGGGCTCTCCGATCAGAGGCGTCTATCGCCGGCATTCACAGAATCAATTGATGCCGCGTGGTGCGATAGTCAGCATTGATGTACGGTGTCACGCAACCCACTAGCAGCACGAGGTGTTCAGAAATGCCATTGGTCAACTCAGAGATCAAGCCCTTCACCGCAACCGCGTTCCACAACGGCGAGTTCGTCGACGTGTCGGACGAGACGCTCAAGGGCGGCTGGTCCGTGTTGTTCTTCTACCCCGCCGACTTCACCTTCGTGTGCCCGACCGAGCTGGGCGACATGGCCGACCTGTACGAGGACTTCAAGGCGCTGGGCGTCGAGATCTACTCGGTGTCGACCGACACGCACTTCAGCCACAAGGCCTGGCACGAGACGTCGGACACCATCGGCAAGATCCAGTACTTCATGCTGGGCGACCCGACCGGTGAGATCAGCACCAACTTCGACGTGCTCCGCGAGGGCCAGGGCCTGGCCGACCGCGGCACCTTCCTGATCGACCCCGACGGCGTCATCCAGTTCCTCGAGGTCACCGCCGAGGGCATCGGCCGCAACGCGTCCGAGCTGCTCCGCAAGGTCAAGGCCGCGCAGTACGTGCGCAGCCACCCGGGCGAGGTCTGCCCCGCCAAGTGGGAAGAGGGCGAAGCGACCCTCGCTCCCTCGCTGGATCTCGTCGGCAAGATCTGATCCGGCTCGGTCGGGGCCCCGCGCCCCCCCGGCCCCGCCCGCCCCGTCCGCGCCCGCCCGCGCGCGCCCCGG
>JAEWED010000208.1 GCA_023389745.1 Actinomycetes bacterium | reverse complement strand
CCGAGACGAGCCGGGCGACCGACTCGTCGAAGGACTCGTCGCGGCGTTCGATCAGCCCGTCGGTGTAGGCGACCAGGACCGCGCCGGGCTCGAACGAGACCGTGCCGGGACGGACCTCGTCGACCGGCAGCCCCAGCAACGACTGCCGGGCACCTTCGAGCACCTCGACCGTGCCGTCGGGATGACGCAACAGCAGCGGCGGGTGACCGGCGTGCACGTACTCGATGGTGCCCCCGACAGGGTCGACGATCGCCATCGCGACGCTCGCAGTGACGAGATCACGGCCGCCGACGAGCAGGCCGGTCGCCTGCGGGAACACCTTGCCCAGCGGCACTCCACCCCGTGCGAGCGCGGTCACGATCGAGCGGACCTGGATCATGTCGGCCACCGCGGTGATGCCGTGTCCCGCGATGTCGCCCACCACGACCAGGTAGCGGCCGTCGTCGAGCGCCGAGCCGTCGTACCAGTCGCCGCCCATCCCGACCGGTGACGACGACGGCAGGTAGCGGTCGGCGACCTCGAGACCCGGCACCGATCCGAGCGGCAGCGTCACCCGGTCCTGGAGCCCGGCCACGACCTCGTGCTCGGCCTCGCCGAGGCGGACCCGCTCGAGGGTCTGGCTGCTGAGCTCGGCGATCGTGCGCAGCATCGACATGTCGGTCTCGCTCAGCGCGGGGGCGTCGCGCCACGCGAACCCGATGGCGCCGAGCGGGGTGGAGTCCGCTCCGAGCAGCGGCAGGTGCACCGTCGCCGTCGCGCCCAGCTCTCGCACCGCGTCGGCGTAGCGGCCCGGATAGCGCTCCTCGATCACCTCGATCGACGACAGGACCACGGGTCGCCCCTCGCGGATCGCCTCCATGCCGGGCAGGTCCTGTTCGAGGGCCCTCAGACCGAACTGGTCCACACCACCCGAGGGGAACGGCGGCAGCGGCACCACCGGGACCTTCACGTCGTCGATGAGGGCGATGTTGGCTGCCGTCGCGCCCACGGGCGTCGGGGCGAACTTCACCAGCGCCGTCGCCAGGGCATCCACGGTGGCGACCCGGGCGAAGTGCTCGGCGAGCACCGCCAGGTCCCGGTTGTGCTGGGCATCCTCGGCCTGCGCCTCGGTCAGCGAGGCGCGGATCACCGACTGGGTGGCCATCTCGGCGATCGTGGACAGCGTCGAGCGCAGCGCGTCGTCGAAGACCCTCGGCGTCGCCCATGCGAACACCACCGAACCGATCGTGCGATCGCCGTCGCGCATCGGGATCGCGGCGCGGGCACCCTCTCCGAGCGGTGCGGTCACTTCGCCGGTCGCCGGGTAGCGCGCCCGGTAGGTGTCCATGTCCTCGATCATGATGGGTTGGCCGGTGCGTGCGGCGTCGGTGAACGCGAGCGACGTCTCGAGCGGCAGGCGCACGAACCGCTCGCGCACCTCGTCGTCGACGGTGTCGCCGTGGTGCACGTCGAGCACGCCGGCCGAGGTGTCGATCACACCGAGGCTGGCCGACGACGCTCCCACGGGCAGGCGACCGTGCCCGGTGATCACCGACGCGACCTCCTGGAGCGTGGTCGCCCCGGCGAGCGCTTCCGCGAGCCGGGCGAGCCGATCCGAACGCACTGCGACCAGGTCGGTCACCGACGCGCGCTGGAGGGTCTGCTCGCACAGCTCGGCGAGGGTCTGGAGGGTGGCCACCATCGTGTCGTCGAACCGCACCTTCGCCCACTCGATCTCGATGCGACCCGCGGTGGTGCCGTCGCCGCCGTCGATGTCGAGCACCGCCCGACGCGCGTCGGGGAAGGTCGTGACCCTGCCGGTCGTCTCGCCCGCCGTCGCGCCGGTCCCGGTCGCGGCAGTCCCGGTCGCGTTCCCGGCTGCGCCGATCGCCTCGTCGCCGGCCGGCCCGTTGCTCGTGTCGACCATGGTCAGGCGCGCGCTGGTCGCTCGCAGGGCCGGGGCGACGTCTTCGGCGATCACGCCGGCGACCTCCTGCACCGATGCCGCGGTCGCCAGATCGTGACCCAGGGCAGCGGTCGAGCTCACCAGCCCGACGACGCGGTTCATCGACCGGTCGTGCGCGGCGCTGCGCAACATGAGGGCGAGGAGCGCGCCGCTCACGACGAACGTCAGACCCAGCAGGAACAGCGGGAGGTCGTGGTCCACCGTGCGACCGTCGCTGACGTCGAGGCGCCAGGTGCGTCCCCCGACCTCGACCTCACGGTGCAGGGCGTCGTCCGACGGGCCGGTCTCGGTCTCGGCGAGCACCTGGTCGCCGTCGCTCAACCGGACCTGCAGCTCGGGGTCGAGGTCGGTGACGTCGACGATCAGGTCGGCACCGGAGTACGCACTCGCGACGAACCCCACGTGGGCCGCACGGCGCTCCTCGACGGAGTCGCCCGCGTCGCCGGGCCGGTACAGCGGCTTGATGATGAAGAAGAGCGTGAAGTCCGCCCCGAACGGCAGCGCTCGGGTCACGACCGTCTCGCGGTCGTCGACCGCCCGAGCGGCCTCGGAGGCCGAGATCTCGCTCGCCGCGACGTCGACACCGATCAGGATCGACGTCAGCGGATCCGCCGGGCCGAGCCACTTCACCGGCGCATAGCTGTCCCGTGTCGGCGAGGGCACCAGGCCCTCCCCCACCAGGTCGTGGATCCGGCGACCGGTGGTGCGCTCGAACTCCGCCCGCTCGTCCCCGGCGACCACCGGGATGTACGCCAGTGCGTCGAGCGACGAGACCTCGGCGACGTCGAGACGGAAGGCGTCGAACGCCGTCTGGGACACCGAGCCGTCCTCGGCCACCATGCCCGCTGCGCCGCCGAGTCCGGCGATGACGGTGTCGGCCGACGCGTGGATCGTGGCGGCCGCTCGATCGGCGAGCACGATCTCGGAGTGCAGCGCATCGATGTCGGCGCGGTGCCACGTGTACGCGGCGGCGCCGAGCCCTGCGAAGAAGATCGCGGCCACGAGCAGCAGACGGGCCCAGCGGTTCGACGCGCTGCGACGCCGCAGGGACCCGTCGACGATGGGGTCGGTCAGCTGTGCGGAGATGGGGGCAACCTATCGGACCGTCAAGAGAGAGTCGCCCGTCGTGCCCGAGTTGGCCGGTGTGGCCGATGCAGGGACCGGGTACCGCACCCTGCGCGGCCGTCGCCGGGACGGCCCTCGACGGAGGTGCGACGCACATGACCGGAGTGCTCGAAGGACGACGAGTGGCCGTGATGGTCGCGAACGAGGGTGTGGAGCAGGTCGAGCTGACGTCGCCGTGGGAGGCGATCGAAGGGGCTGGCGGCGAAGCCGTGCTCGTGGCTCCCGAGAAGGGCGAGGTCGCCGGCTTCCAGCACCTCGACCGGGGCGACACGTTCCTCGCGCAGCTGAGCACGGCGGACGCCGATGTCGCCGAGTTCGACGCGCTGGTGCTGCCCGGCGGGGTCGCGAACCCCGATCAGCTGCGCACCGACGACGCTGCGGTCGAGCTGGTGCGGCGCTTCACCGAGGCCGGCAAGCCGATCGCGGTGATCTGCCACGGACCCTGGACACTGGTCGAGGCCGACGTCGTCCGCGGACGCACGATCACCAGCTGGCCCAGCTTGCAGACCGACCTGCGCAACGCCGGCGCCGAGTGGGTCGACAAGGAGGTCTCGATCTGCGAGGACGGCCCCAACGTCCTGGTGTCGAGCCGGAATCCCGACGACCTCCCGGCGTTCTGCGACGCGCTGGTCAACGTCGTGAGCTGACCGGACGGCCACCGACGGGGCGCTGCCTCACCTGCTCGGCGGGACGCGTTCGATCCGGGGTCGGGTCCGTCGCCCGCGGAACACCGGGTACGCGTCGAGGAACTTCTGCTGCGCCTCGGAGTCGCCGATGACGACCAGCTGCGAGTCGGCGGGGATCGGCTCGTGCGGATCCGGCGTGGTGACCATCTCGGCGCCGTCCGCGTCGCTCGAGATGGCGACGATGTTGCAGCCGGTGCGCTGGCGCACGCCCGCCTCCGCGAGCGACCGGCCGGCCATCGCTGGCGGGACGGGGGTCTGGAACATGTCGAGGCCCTCGGCGAGCACGAGCGAGTCGTTCAGCCCGAGCACGTTCCAGAACGCGGTCGCGCCGAGCGACGCGTACGACAGGACCGCGTCGGCTCCCGCCCGGTTGAGCGTCGCGACGTTCCGGTCCAGGTTCGCCCGGGCGATGATCTGCACGTCGGGGCGCAGCCGACGGCAGTAGATCGTGAGGAACACGTTCACGTCGTCGTCGTGGGTGGTGATGATGATCGCTCGGGCGTCCTCGAGCCCGGCCGCGTTCAACACGGCGATCTCCGCCGCGTTGCCCCGCACGTAGAGACGCTCGTCGCGGATGCGGTCCTCCTGCTCCTCGATGATCCGGCAGTCGGCACCCGCGGCGTTCAACATGCGCGCCGCGGCGCGGCCCACCCGACCACCGCCGATGACGATCACCCGGTTGTCGAGGCCGTGGTCCTCGACGCCGAACGCCGCGTCGTACGAGGCGAGCTGATCGGCCGAGCCCGCGAGGATGAGCACGTCGGTGTCGTCGACGACGGTGTCGGGCCCGGGCAGCTCGAAGGTGCCGCGCTGCCAGATGCCGGCGACGGTGACGTTGAAGCGTCCGCGCAGATCGACGTCGACGAGCCGACGTCCGACGATGTCGGTGCCCGCGGCCGACGCCTCGGCGACGAGCAGCTCGTCGAACGCGCCGACGACGTGCGAGCGACGGTCGCCGCCGAGCACCCGTCGGGCCAGGGCATGGCCGAGCAGCTCGCCCATCTGCAGCACGGTGTCGCAGCCGGCCAGCTCGAGCACGTCGACCGCCGCGTGGGTCGATGCGGTCGCCGCGATCGGCACCGTCGAGTTGATCTCGCGCACGGTGAACACGATGTTCGTGTTCGTCATGTCGGGCTGGCTCGTCGCGACGAGCGCCGCGGCGTCGATCCGAGCGGCCTTGTAGGTCGCCGGGTCGTCCAGGTCGCCGACCATCACCTTGTAGCCCTGGTCGTACAGGTTCAGCGCCTCGGTCAGGTCGGCCACGATCAGCACATAGGGCACGTGCGCGTGGCCCGCACGGCGGATCAGCGCGTCGGTCACGGCGCCGAGCTGGGTCAACACGATGTGGTCGGCGGTGTCGGCCGGCAGCTTGCGGGGTGCCCGCATTGCGTCGCGGGCCGACATCCACGGCAGGAACAGGAACTGGATGAACGCGAAGGGCAGCAGGACCAGGATGAACAGCGCGCCGCTGACGAGCACGACGACCGAGAAGATGCGCCCGGCGTCGGACTCGAAGGTGATGTCGCCGAAGCCGAGCGTCGACATGACCGTGAGGGTCCAGTAGACGCCCGTCGCCCAGCTGTGGCGCTGACCCTCGTCCTCCATGATCACGTGGAAGATCACCGAGTACAGGGCGACCAGTGCGACGAGCGCACCGACGAGCCACACGACGACCCGGGCGTTGCGCCGGCGGAACGGGCTCGCCAGGGTCGTGAGTATGGAGACGAGGGCCTTCACGTTGCTCCGCGATGCTCTTGGTGGGTGCCGGTCCTGTGACGGTACAGTGATCGGTTCCTGGAGAGGTGCCGGAGCCAGGTCGAACGGGCCTCCCTGCTAAGGAGGTGTGGGGGCAACCTCACCGTGGGTTCGAATCCCACCCTCTCCGCCAGGTGCAACGTGCGACGAACCCCGGCCCATTCGACCGGGGTTCGTCGCGCAGCGGGCGGCATCGGCCACCGCGCACACCGCACAACCGGAATCGGTTGGGTCCTGTGCGCGGTCAGCCGCGCACAGGACCCAACCGTTCGCGGGTGTGCGCTCTGCGCGGGGCGCAGCCGGAGCTCGCGCTCCTGACGGGTCAGCGTGTGGCGAGCAGGTCGCTGCAGAACGAGATGACGGCCTGGGTGAAGCGGCCGGGCGCTTCCCAGGGCACGAAGTGGCCGACGTCGCGCAGCAGGTACGGGCCGACGTGATCCGGCAGCACGATCGCCGCCATGCGGTCCCAGTCCTTCGAGATCACGTGGTCCGACGGACCGAACAGCAGCAGCGTCCGCAGCGACGGGTTGCGAGCGATCATCGAGTGGCCGCTGCGCGCCTCGGGGTCGAAGACCGACTCGTAGCAGCCGAAGCTCGCCCGCAGCTTGTCGCCGTCACGGAACGGCTCGGCATGGAAGGCGATGGCCTCATCGTCGAACGCTCCCGGGTGCGCCCAGAAGCGCGACGAGTAGAAGGTCGCGATGTAGCGCTGCCGAGCGTCCTCGGTCGCGAGCTCGGCGAGCAGGCCGTCGCCGTCGAGACCCTGGCGCATGAAGTAGTCGTGCGCGCCGGTCGCCATGCGCTCCATGCCCGCCATCTCGTCGCTCAGGTACGGCAGCGGCGAGTTGAACAGCACGAGCCGGTCGACCCGCTCCGGTGCACGGGCAGCCAGGTCCTGGGCGATCGCGCCGCCGAAGTCACCCGCGGCGAGCACGACGCGCTCGACACCGAGCTCGTCGAGCAGCGCGAGCAGGTCGAGGCTCGACGCGACGGTGTCGTGCAGGCCGTCGGGGCCGACCTCGGAGTCGCCGTAGGCGCGCAGGTCCGGTGCGATCACGTCGAAGCCCGCTGCGGCGAGCGGCTCGATGACACGCCACCAGATCCGCTTGGTCTCGGGGAAGCCGTGGATCAACAGCAGCGGCACCCCGCCGGCGCCCTGGCGCACGTACGCCTGTGCGAAGCCGCGGGCGCGGCACGTCTCGACGGCGAAGCGTTCCGGGTCGAGGTCGGCATCGTTCACGAGGGCTCCTGCTGCTCGGGGTCGAGTCCGTCGGCCAGCGTCTCGCAGATCCGACGGAGCTGGCGGACCTGCGTGGCGCTCAGACGGTCGAAGACCCTCGCACGCACCTCACGCACGTGACCGGGCGCCGCCGCAGCGAGCGCCTCGAGACCCTCGTCGGTCAGGCACGCGATCTGCCCCCTTCGGTCGCTCGGACACACGGCTCGGCGGACCCAGCCGCTGCGCTCCATGGACGACACCGCGTGCGTCAGGCGGCTCTGCGAGTACCGCAGTCGACGGGCGAGCTCGCTCATGCGCAGTGATCGGTCGGGGGCCTCGGACAGTGTGACGAGCACCGAGTAGTAGGCGTGCGGCATGCCGGCGTCGCGCTGGAGCTGCCGGTCGAGGGCCTGGTCGAGCAGCTGCGAGGTCAGCAGGAACGCTCGCCACGCCCGCTGCTCCTCGTCGTCCAACCAGTCGGCGGCCATGGACACGACCGTACTCGGGATTGAACGTTCAAGTACCCGTGTTAGTGTGAGTTGAAGGTTCAACTACCTGCTCGAACACCCGAGGTCCGAGCTCGTCCGGAGGCCCATCATGCCCGTCACCCGCCTCAACCACGCCGTGCGCTACGTGCGCGACGTCCAGGCCACCCGCGACTTCTACGAGCAGGTGCTCGACTTCCGCACCCTCATCTGGATGCCCGGTCAGGCGGCCTTCTTCCAGGCGCCCGCGTCGACCAACGACCACGACCTGGGCGTGTTCCAGATCGGATCCGGTGCCGGCCCGTCCTCGGCGGGCCGCTCGACGGTCGGGCTCTACCACCTGGCGTGGGAGGTCGACACGCTCGCCGAGCTGCAGCGGATCGCCGGCCTGCTCGCCGAACGTGGCGCGCTGGTCGGCGCCTCGGACCACCTCACGACCAAGGCGCTGTACGCCCGGGATCCCGACGGCATCGAGTTCGAGGTGTCGTGGCTGGTCCCCGCCGCGCTGATCACCGACGACGTACGAGCCCAGGTCGACAGCGGCGACATCCGACCGAGGCCCCTCGACATCGAGGCCGAGATGGCCCGGTACGGCGCCGAGACACCCGGCGGCGTGGGCGTCTCGGTGACCGAGCACTGGCCGCCTGGCGCCCGGGTGGTCGTCGCCGACGACGCCTGAGGCCCGGACCCACGCCCCGGTCCCACGCAGCACCCCCTTGACCGTCTGACCCGTCGTCGTTACGTTTTCCGATATGCCTTCGGAAAACGTGGCACCGACGGATCGGCGCACCCGCAAGCGTGAGGAACGCCGGTCTCGCCTGCTCGACCTGGCCGCCGACCTGGTCGAGCGCGACGGCGTCGACGGCGTGACCATGACCGCCCTCGCCGAGGCGGCCGACTACGCCCCTGCGTCGCTCTACACGTACTTCCCGTCGCGCAGCGCGCTGCTGGCGGCGCTGCAGCAGCGCGCACTGGCCACCCTGGCCGCGGTGGGTACGACCTCGCTCGCAGCCTGGCGGGATCAGCTGGACGGCGACGACGCCCGGCTGGACGCGCTCACGCTGCTCTGGGCGTACTCGGACCTGTTCGTCGCGGCGCCACAGCGCCACCCTCGCGAGTTCCGCCTGCAGCAGCAGTTGCTCGTCACCCCCGGCGTCGAAGAGGCCGGTGACGCGGCGGCGGTCGTGCCGGCCGCGATGGGTGTGCTCGACCTGCCACGCCGGTTGCTCGCCGAGGCGGCCGCGGCCGGTGCGCTCGAGACCGCGCCGCCGGCCGACGACCCGGTGGGCTCCCCCATCGACGGCGACCTGCTGCGCACGTTCGCCTGGGTGGTCGCCCTCAACGGCGCCCTGATGATCGACGGGCTCACCACCGGCGCGCCGTCGACCGGTGCCGCGCTCGGCACCGAGATCACCGCCACGCTGCTGCGCGGCTGGGGTGCCGAGCCCGAGCGCAGCCGATCGGCCCGAGCACGAGCCATCGAGCTCGACCGGACCGCCGTCGGCGGCGACGCCATCGAGAAGGGGGAGGTCACTCGATGAACACCATCGGATCCGTCGCGACGTTCGTCGCCGCGCTCGCCGTCGGCGCAGCGCTGTGGACCTTGGGCGAGTACGTGCTGCACCGCTTCGCGATGCACGCACTCGACGGCAAGGGGATCATGAGCCGCGAGCACCTGGAGCACCACGTGCACTCGGCGTGGCACTTCTCGGTGACCCACATCCTGAGCTGGGCCGGCATGCTGCTCGTCGGGTTCGGCGCCTGGCTGCCGCTGACCTGGTGGCTGCTCGGACCCGTCGCCGGCTTCGGCGTCGCGATCGGGTGGGCGCTCGGCTACTTCTTCTACGAGTACGTGCACGCCGCCGCACACCTGCGTCCGCCGACCGGGCGCTACTCGCGCTGGCTCCGTCTGCACCACTTCCACCACCACTTCGGGCACCCGAAGTCGAACCACGGCGTCAGCACCCTGGTCTGGGACCGCGTGTTCGGCACGCTCGAGACACCCGAGGTCGTGCGGGTGCCGCGCCGGCTGGCGCTGCCGTGGCTGGTCGACTCCGACGGTGAGCTCCGGGCCGAGTTCGTCGGGGACTACGTGCTCGTCGGCGCCGCGGACCCCTCGGCGCGGCTGGCCGGCATCGACCGGGCCCGCGC
>JAEWED010000206.1 GCA_023389745.1 Actinomycetes bacterium | reverse complement strand
CCAGTACGCGGCGTCAGGTGTGCGGACCGGGAAGCCCGACAGCTCGGAGCCGTCGGCACGGCGCACGTGCACCGATCCGTCGTCGGTGGCGAGCACCAACTCGTCGACGCCGTCACCGTCGACGTCGGAGAACGCCGGGCTCGACGTGCCCGCACCCGCAGGCGTGTCGACCACGACCTCGTCGGGGTCGTCGTGCACGGTCAGGTGCCGCAGCGTCGTGCCGACTCGCCCCTCGGCGTCGGTCACGACGAGCCGGACGCGCACCGTGAAGCGGTCCGGCTCCGGTCGACCTTGCGCGTCGACCGGAGCACCGGTCCCACCGCCGGGCAGCGAGGCGGCCACGGACGCCAGGTCGAGCTCGCCGAGGGCACCGTCGACGGAGCCGCGCAGCCCGCGCCGCTCGACGATCGTGCGCCACGCGTCGGCGCCCGGGTGCGGAGCCGCCTGCAACCCGGTGGTCCACTCCAGTCGGTAGTCGAACGAGTCGGAGCGAACGGCGGCCGCGGTGCCCTCGATCGTCACCGTGCCCTGCGTGCCCTGACGGGAGAACCACTCGGGCGACGTGAGATCCGCCTCGGGCGGCACCTGTCCGGCGACCACCGCGGCGACCGCCTCGTAGGCGTTGATGCGCCCGTAGCCATGGCTCGCGTCCCAACCCTTCACCGACGGGAAGCGCCGCTGGCCGAAGTCGTCGGTCGTCCGGTTCACACGGTCGATCGCGTTGGGCGTCGAGAAGTCGATGTCGTCCGCGGTCGCACGCATCACCTGCGCGACCTCGTTGGCCGACAGCACGTTGTGTCCGGGCCCGACGAGGCCCTGTGCGACCAGATCCGGATGCGGTGCGATGCCCGCGCTCCGAGCCGCGGAGGACAGCAGGCCGACGATGCCAGCGGCGTTGCCCGTGGCCTCCGACGAGCAGCCGTCGGAAGGGACCGACACCCACGCGATGCCGCCGGTGTTCGTGCAGCCGTTGAGTGCGAGCGTGTCGCGGCTCCCGGCCGCGATCGTGCCGAGGTCACCCAGGAAGTCCATCGACTCGGTGACCGAGTTGACCGGGATCGTGTGGTTCAGCGCCGCCGGCAGGTTCGCGTGCTGTGACTGCTCGTCGGCCATCGACGCGACCACCGGCACACCTCGGCGGTACGCGGCGTCGATCGCGAGCTGCGCCTGGGGCGGGTTGTTGATCGCACCCAGGGCCTCCTGCACCACGTCGGCACCGCCGTCGAGTGCGAACAGCACACCCGCCGCGAACCGCCCGCCCTCGGCGATGAACGAGTCCGACACCCTCACCGGCAGGTGCGAGCACCCCGGGCAGAGCCCGAAGGCCCCCTCGCCGTCGTGGGCCGCGGCGGCGTCGCGGGCTTCACCGGTGCCGTGCCCGTAGCCGACGTCGTCGAGCGGGTTGTTGTCGTCGTGGAGCAGGTCCCAGCCGGAGATGTCGTCGACCCAGCCGTTCCCGTCGTCGTCGACGCCGTCGGAGAACGTCGGGTCGAGGATCAGGTCCTCCGGGTCGAGCACGCCGTTGCCGTTGCGGTCCTCGACCCTCGGATCGTCGGAGTAGTCGAGGACCGAGAAGCGCCCGTCGCCGTCCGCGTCGTAGGGGTCGCCCGGTGTGGCCCCGACCTGTGGGGGCGGCAGCTCCCCTCGGTTCAGGTACGCCGTCGGGGCCAGGTCGGCGACGACCGCCGGGTCGCGCCACTCGACGCCGGAGTCGAGCACGGCGATGACGGTGTCGGGCGCACCGCGCTCGACACCCCAGGCCAGGTCGACCGCCGCGCCGAGCTGCCCACAGAGCCGCTGCGGCGACCGGGCCGATCCCGGATCACGGCGCGACGTGAACCGGTCGTCGCCGTCGTCCCACTCGGGCGGGAGCTCGCCGCTCGCCACCCCGTCGTAGCGCCATCGTGCGCAGTCCAGGTGCGCCGGCAGCAGCGGCGTGCCCGGCGTCGGCGGCGGATCGCTCGACGGCACCAACGGCCCCGTCGGCGACGGCAGGCATGCGGACGCAACCGCAGCGAACGTGACGACCGCTGCGACCACCGCAACGCGGCGCGCGCTCCACGACGAACCCCTCATCAGCCACCCCTCCCCCGACGGCGCTCGCCGGCGCCACCGGGATCGAAACGTAGCCCCGTAGGGTGCAGCCATGACCCGTGACGTGCTCGAGATCTCCGCGGCGATCATCTCCGGTGAGCGGTCCATGGCCGACCACCCGGTCCAGATCGGCGCCGGCACGTCGCTGCACCCGATGGACGACACCGGTGCACCGGGACGCCTCGCGTTCGTCGAGAGCTTCGGCAACGTCAGTGCGTTCGACGTCGACGGCCACCTGTTGATGATCGACGCCGGGGGTGTGCTCGCCGCCGGCGACGTGCACCGCGAGCTACGGGCGTGGACCGATTCGCCGCTCGACACCGCCGTCTACACCCACGGCCACGTCGACCACGTCTTCTCGGTCCCGATGTTCGAGGCCGAGGCACGCGACGTGACGCCGCGCGTGATCGCGCACGAGAACGTGCCGCGCCGCTTCGACCGCTACCAGCTGACCAACGGCTACAACGGCGTCATCAACCAGCGGCAGTTCCAGCTGCCCGAGCCGATGTTCCCGGCGCACTTCCGCTATCCCGACGAGACGTACACCCGCGACCGCACGATCGAGGTCGGCGGGCTGACCGTCGAGCTGCATCACGACAAGGGTGAGACCGACGACGGCACGTGGGCGTGGATCCCCGAGTGGAAGGTGCTCTGCACCGGCGACCTGTTCATCTGGGCCGCGCCCAACTGCGGCAACCCGCAGAAGGTGCAGCGCTTCCCGTGGGAGTGGGCCGTCGCGCTGCGCAGGATGGCGGGGGTCGGCGCCGAGCTGATGCTGCCCGGGCACGGCCTGCCGATCGCCGGGCGCGAGCGCATCGCGATGGTGCTCGACGACAGCGCCGAGCTGCTCGAGTCCATCCACGCACAGGCACTCGAGCTGATGAACGCGGGTGCACGCCTCGACGACCTGATCCACACCGTCACCGTGCCCGAACGACTGCAGGGGCTGCCCTGGTTGCAGCCCGTCTACGACGAGCCCGAGTTCGTCGTGCGCAACCTGTGGCGGCTCTACGGCGGCTGGTACGACGGCAACCCGGCAACGCTGAAGCCCGCGCCCGAAGCCGCGCTCGCGGTCGAGCTCGCCGAACTGTCCGGCGGCGCCGGTGTGCTCGCAGAGCGTGCCGAGCGGTTGAGCGCCGAGGGCGATCACCGCCTCGCCTGCCACCTCGCCGAGTACGCCGCGCTCGCCGCGCCCGACGACCCGGGCGTGCACCGCGTGCGCGCCGCGGTCTACCGGGCCCGCGGCGCGCGGGAGCGTTCGCTCATGGCCCGCGGCGTCTACCGCTGGGCGAGCGCCGAGTCAGAGGCCGTCACGGGGTCGCTGACGGAGACGGAGCCCAGTTCGGGTCGCGACCGATGAACGCCATCAGCCGGTCCTGCACCGGCGCGTCGTCGGGCACCGCCACCTTCGGGCCGTAGTGCCCACTCGTTCGCAGCACCTCGTCCATCGGCTCCATGCCGGCGAGCATGCCGGCACAGGTGTCCTCGTCGAGCACCACGTCCTGACCGGTCGCCCGGCCGAGGTCCCAGCGGTGCATGAAGACGTCGCCGACGTAGATCTGCTGCACGACCGCACCGAGCGTCATCGAGCCCATGTGCGGGAAGTCGTGGACCTGCTCGGCCACGGTGGGGTCGTCGAGCAGCGCCTGCACCGCGTCGGCTTGCGTTCGCCACGCCCCTGCGGGGTCGTCGTCGACCGAGGGACCCTCGGGCAGCTCGATGCCCACGCTCGAGGTGAGGAACGCAGGGAACCACTCGACCAGGTGGCGCACGACGTCGCGCGCCACCCAGCCCTCCGGCGGCGCGGGGTCGTCCCACGTCGCCGGGTCGGCACCCTCGACCGTGGCCGTGAAGGCCGCGGCGACCTGCCGGTGCTCCTCGGCCGGGCCGGCCATCAGAGCTCGGCGATGAGGTCGTCGAGCTTCG
>JAEWED010000180.1 GCA_023389745.1 Actinomycetes bacterium | reverse complement strand
GGGCCCCGAGGGGGGCGGGGGCGGCGAGTCGCCCGCCCACCCCGGACCCGGCGAGTGCGGACGGCACCCACCCGTCGAAGGGCAGGTCGGACACCTGCAGGGCGAGCAGGACGCGCAGGCCGCTGCGTTCGTAGGCCTCGACCACGGCGTCGAGGCCGGCCGGGGTGAGCGTGGCGTGGTCGACGACCGTCGTGATGCCACGGCGCAGCGCGTCGGCGGCGGTGAGGGTGGCAGCCAGACCGAAGGCGGCCGGGTCGGCACCACGCCACGCCGCCATCGCCCGCGGCATCCAGGGTTCCAGCCACGAGTCGGCGAAGGGCGAGCGGGCGAGCTGGCCGTAGGAGTGGGTGTGTGCGTTGACGAGCCCGGGCAGGACCACGAGCCCGCGGGCGTCGACCACGTCGTCGCCGCCCGCGGCACCCGCAGAGTGCCCGTGTGGTCGGAGCTCGGTCACGAGTCCGCGCTCGACGACGACGTCGACGTCGAGCGGACCCGTGCCGGGCACCACGACCCGGCCACCGGCCACCACGGTGCGCACTGCGCCCGTCCCGTGCTCGTCCACGCTGCTCACTGGATGACGAACAGCTCGTGCCAGTCGAGGTTGTCGGTGATCCGCACCGACTCGGTCTCGCCGATCACCACCATCTCCTCGATGTGGACCAGCTCCCGATCCGGTCCGTACAGATCCGGTTCGATGTTCAGGACCATGCCGACCTCGAGCGGCGTGTGGTCGAGCTCGTTCAGCTTCGGGAAGTCGCTGTTGTTCGTCCCGATGGCGTGGCCGAGGCCGATGAACGCCTGGTCGAGCAGCTCGATGCCGAGCTCCGCGGCGACCTTGCGTGAATGGTGGAAGACCTCCGAGGCGAGCACACCGGGGCGCATCATCTCGACGAGCGAGTCGTTGAGCGCCCGCTGGTTGGCGTACGACGTCGCCTGGGCCTCGGAGGGCTCGCCGACGACCGCCATGCGGCCCATGTCGCACCAGTAGCTCTCGTAGATGATGTTGATGTCCATCCGGACGTAGTCACCCTCGTCGAGGGTGTCGTCGGTCGGCGGGAGGAAGCCCTTCGCTCCGTCGCCGGCTCCGAGCAGCACGGTCGGCACCGCCTGGGCACCGAGGTCGAGACACGCCTGGTGGATGGCCTCGGCGGCCTGCTTCTCGGTCCAGCCCGGCTTCATGGCTGCGAACCCGTTCCAGCAGCCCTGCTCCATGACCTTGGCGCCGGCGGCCATCAGCTCGAGCTCCTCGGGCGTCTTCACGGCGCGGAGCCGGTCGAAGAAGTCGTCGCACGACACGAACTCGGCCTTGGGCATCGCCGCCTGGAGCTCGTCGAAGAACGACACCGGCATGAACACCCGCTCGATGCCGATGCGGGCCTCGCCGTAGCCGCTCGAGATCAGCTCCTCGGCGAGGCGCTCGACGATCGGCCCCGGTGGGCGGCGGCCGCGCTCGCGGTAGGTGCGGATGTCACGGACCCAGGACACGCGGTACGGGCCAGGGACCTGGTCGATGCCGACGAGCAGGAACGGCTCGCCTCGGTCCGACGACGGCCACACCGCGATGTTCTGGCGGTTGATGCGATTGCGGGCGTAGGGGAACCAGTGCCCCGAGAGGTACTGGTACATGTCCACCGAGAGGCCGACCACCACGTCGAAGTCGCTCGCGTCGACCGCGGCGGTGACTCGTTCTTCGATGCCGAGGTGGCGGATCCGGGGAGTGATATCCAGCTGGATCAAGGTGTCAGTCCTTCCGTCAAACGGAATGTCCATCCGTTGTGGGGAAGAACATGACATGGCCGAAATAGGCCCACAAGGGGTGCGGATGTCCTTTCACACGCCCGAAACGCGAGGCTTCCGAGTTACGGAAGCTCCATCCGTTGCACGGAAGATCCGTGCCGCTCGATGGGCTGATTTCCCTGCCATCACAGCGATTGCGTCGCCCACCACCTCTCGGAACGACCCATGATGCGGAGCTGGTGGTCCCCGGATAGGCGGTCATTTCTGCGGGAAGTACAGATGAAATGGCGTCCAACAGATTCTGTGATTTCGAGCGTGTCGACACCCGTTTGACTGACCGTTCGTCGATCGGAATGTCGGGTGCTGAGCCCCCGGGGCGAGACGTGTGAGACAGGTGGCCCCACGACCGAGATCGTTGACGAGCGAACGCTCGGGTCCTAGAACCAGGAGCGGTGGGTCCGCCAGAGGGAGGGGACGCCCGTGACCGATCTCGAGACCGACTACCTGGTCGTGGGTGCCGGCGCCGCCGGGCTCGCGTTCACCGATGCGCTCGTCGACGCCTCCGACGCGGACGTCATCGTGATCGACCGGCGCAGCGATCCGGGCGGCCACTGGAACGACGCCTACCCGTTCGTCCGACTGCACCAGCCCTCGGCGTTCTACGGGGTGAACTCGCTGACGCTGGGCAACGACACCATCGACACCGACGGGCCCAACGCCGGCTTCTACGAGCGGGCGACCGCCGAGGAGATCCGGACCTACTTCCGACTCGCGCTCGATCGGCTGCTCGAGACGGGTCGGGTGCGGTTCCTCGGTGGATGCGAGTACCTGTGGGACCGCAGCGACGGCCACACGGTCAGGGATGTCGCAGGCGACGCCACCTCGACGGTCGGGGTGCGTCGTCGTCTGGTCGACGCGACCTATCTCGAGACCTCGGTCCCATCGACCCACACGCCCGGCTACGCGATCGACGACGACGTCCGCTTCATCACCGTCAACGAGCTCTCCTCGGTTCCGGAGGCCGACGGGTTCACGATCCTCGGCGGTGGCAAGACGGCGATGGACGCCTGCAGCTGGCTGCTCGACCACTCGGTGCCGCCGGACGCGATCCGCTGGATCCGTCCCCGCGACGCGTGGCTGCTCGACCGCCGGTTCGCGCAGCCGCTCGACCTGCTGACCCGCACGATCGACGGCCTGTCGCTCCAGCTGGAGGCTGCGGCCGAGGCCGAGACGGTGCCCGAGCTCTTCGAGCGGCTCGAGGCCACCGAGCAGCTGGTCCGTCTCGACACCGCGGTCGAGCCGACCATGTACCACTGCGCCACCATCAGCCAGGCCGAGGTCGCGCAGCTCCGCCAGGTCACCGACGTCGTCCGACTGGGACGGGTCACGCACGTGGGTGCGGACCGCATCGACCTGAGCGAGGGCACGATCGAGAACACCCCCGGTCGGGTCGTCGTGGACTGCTCCGCCCACGGGCTCCGGCGCGCCCCGGCCGTGCCGATCTTCGGACCGGGCCGCATCACCCCACAGCCGGTCCGGTCGTGCCAGCCGACCTTCAACGCCGCCCTGGTCGGCCACGTCGAGGCCACCCACGACGACGACGCCTCCAAGAACATGCTCTGCCCGCCGAACCAGTACCCGAACCTCGCGACCGATTGGCTGCGCACCACTGCGATCAGCCAGACGACCCAGAGCCGCTGGGGCGAGGACGCCGAGCTGTCCGCGTGGCTCGACACGGCCCGCCTCAACACGGCGCGAGGCCTGTCGTCGCACTTCGACGACCCGGCGATGGTCGCCGCGGTCACGCGGCTCATCACCCACGCCGAGGGCTCGGTCACCAACCTCGATCGCCTCGCCGCCACGATCTGAGGGCCCGGCCCGACCGGTGACGCTGCAGGCGGAACCTGCGTAATAATTTTACTCGGGGCGTTGGTGCACGACGTTCGGCTCCTTACGCTGACGCCAGGAGCTCCACCAGAGAGCCCCCTCTCCCCAGGAGCCCCGCCCATGCCATCGACCGTCTCGACCCCTGCTTCGACGCGCCCGGACCGACCACCGACTCGTCCTCGGTTCGCCGGGATCCCCCTGCTCTCGGCCTTCGCGATCTTCGCGGGCATCTCCCTGCTCGCCTCCGTCGGCGTGGTCATCGGCACCCCCGGCCCCGCCGGAGCGTTGGCCACCTTCGGGCCCATCTCGGACCTCTCGCTGTCGAACTCGACGATCTCGGAGTCCGCGAACGCCTACCAGCTGCGCGCCACCGACGTGTCGGGCACGACGACGTCGACCCAGCTGACCGCGCAGTTCGCGACCGGCAGCGCGACCTGATCGCGCACCGCTCCCTCCGGTGACGTCGCCTCGGGCCCGTTGGCCTCCGGATCCCCTGCGACGATCGCGCTCGAGCGGGGCGTGAACACGATCGCGGTGACCCACAGCAACGGCGGGATCGACACGCTCTACTCGATCCGCCTGTTCCGAGCTGGTGAGTTCACCGACCTGACCTTCACCACGCCCGGTGTGACGATGACGCCCGCCTTCGACCCGGCGGTGCACGACTACACGCTGAGCGACGTGCCCTACGACGTCGCCACGCTCTCGTTCGATCTGGCCGCGACCCAGAACGAGGCCGGCTACCTGCAGTGCGGGCTCTGCGACTGGTGGCTCTACGAGGAGCGCACCAACATGACCGCCCGGCTCGAGCCCGGGACCAACGTGCTCGAGTTCGTCTACCAGTCGGGCGGCGAGGCCTACAGCGGCGAGCCGTCGACGATCCAGCGCTACCGCGTCACCGTCGAGCGCGGCGATCTCTTCGGGGCCGACCGGCTCACCGACCTCTCCGTGTCGACCTCGGCGCTGACACCCGACCAGACCCCCTACCTGCTGCAGGCCGTGGACGTGCCGGGCACGACGGGCTCGACCGACGTCACCGCGACCTTCCCCACCGGCTCCGCCACGTGGACCAGCGGCGCGGCCACCGGTCCGCTGACCTCGGGCGTCGCGGCGGCGGTGCCGCTGACGAACGGCCAGAACACGATCGCCGTGACCCACAGCGCCGGCGGTGTCGACACGACCTACTCGATCCGCATCTACCGACGTGGCGAGTTCTCGAACCTCACCTTCACCACACCCGGCGTCACGATGACCCCCGCGTGGGACCCCAGCGTGCACGAGTACACGTTGACCGACCTGCCCCACGAGCGGAACACCCTCGCCTTCGACGTCGAGATCAGCCAGAACGCGGCGGGCTTCCTGCAGTGCGCGCAGTGCGACTGGTGGCTCTACGACGACCGCACGAACATGACGGCGAACCTCCAGACGGGCACCAACGTGCTCGAGTTCGTCTACCAGTCCGGCAGTGGCGCCTACGGCGGCGACCAGTCGACGATCGAGCGCTACCGCGTCACCGTCGAACGAGCCGGCGCGTTCGACGCCGATCGCCTGACCGGCCTGACGTCGTCCAACTCGACGCTGTCCGAGACCGCGACGCCGTACACGCTGCAGGGCACCGACGTGCCCCGCGCCACGGACTCGACCGACATCACCGCCACCTTCGACACCGGCACGGCCACCTGGTCGAGCATCGGACCCTCCGGCGCCACCGGGTCGGGCGCCATCTCCAGCGGTGACCCGGCGACCGTGTCGCTCGAGCACGGCTGGAACGACATCAGCATCACGCACTCCAACGGCGGCACCGACACGACCTACGTCGCCCGGGTGTTCCGGACCGGCGTCTTCGAGAACCTCACCTTCACCGGCCTGCCGCTGACACCGGCATGGGACCCGGAGGTCTTCAACTACTCCCTGGGCGAGGTCGACTACTCCGTCGACCGCATCACCTTCACCGTCGACATCACCCAGAACGAGGCCGGCTTCCTCCAGTGCACGCAGTGCGACTGGTGGCTCTACGAGGGTCGCGGCGTCATCACCGCCACCCTGGCGATCGGGTCCAACTGCCTCGACTTCCGCTACCAGCCCAGCAGCACCGGCTACAGCGGCGCCGACATCCAGCACTACTACGTCAGCGTCGACCGCGGCACCGTCACCTCGCCGGAGCCGTGTGTGTCGCCCTCGTCGACCACCACGACGACCGAACCGCCGGCCACCACCACCCCGCCGACGACCGCACCGACCACGACCCCGCCCACCACGGCTCCCCCGGCGACGACCGCTCCGGGGCAGGCACCGACCAGCACGGTCCCGCCGACCACGTCCACCCCCGGGGTCCCGTCGAACGTGCCGGGTGCCGACACGGTGCCGTCGCCGTCCACCACGCTCGACCCCAGCCAGGTCGCAGATGCGAACGCCGGCCGCGGCGACGGACGCACGGCGTTCGATCGGAGGCCCGCGGCGCTGGCGTTCACCGGTGGCAGCTCGGCCGTGCCCGTCACCATCGGAGCGATCCTGTTGATGCTCGGCGTGGCCGGTCTGATCCTCGGCCGTCGACGACGCCCCACGAGCTGACGAGTGGGTCGGGGAGGTCGGCGTCGACGGCGCCGATCTCCCGTCGCCCGCCCGACCGGGCAGACTCGGGCGGCGCGACCCTCCGCCCCGACCCGGTCGGGCCCCTGCCCGGAGCGGCGCATCCGAACCACATGACCTCATCGCCGTCCACCCGCCCCGACCATCCGAGCGCCGGCACCGTGATCGCGATCGTCGCCGTGATCGGGCTCATCGCCGCCACCGCGATCGGTGCGGCCCGGTGGCGAGACCGGTCGGGCGAAACCGCCGATGCCGAGGCGCTGCCCCCCGAGCACGAGCCGGTGATCGACACGACGGCGTCCACCGAGTACGCGTGGGCGACGTTGCCGATCGGTGCCGGCGGCTTCGTGACCGGTCTGGTCGCGGCGACCTCGGACGGCGCGCCGGTGCTCTACGCGCGGACCGACGTCGGCGGCGCCTACCGCTTCGATCCCACCACCTCGACATGGCGCCAGCTGATCCTCGCCGACTCGATCAGCGACGACGAGCCCGACGAGGGCGACTACTTCGTCGCGTCGATCGCCGTGTCGGCGACCGACCCCGAGGTCGTCGCGGTCGCGGTCGGCGACGACTTCAACCCCGAGCCCGGCGAGCAGGTCGGCGAGCGAGACGGACGTGTGCTGTGGAGCACCGACGGCGGCGCCACGTGGCGCGCCTCGACCCAGCGGTGGTCGATCGCAGCGAACCAGTCGCAGCGGGTCGGTCGCGAGCAGCTCGCCATCGATCCGACCGACCCGACCCGGGCGCTGATGGGCACCCAGCGCGAGGGGCTCTGGTGGACCGACGACGCCGGCGAGACATGGCACCAGGTCGACGACGACCTCGTGCCGCACGGCCAGGTCGGAGCGCCCGAGGACGACCAGACCGGCGTCAGCTCCGTGAGCTACCTCGCGCCGAGCACCGGCGCGAGCAGTGGCGCGAGCAGTGGCGGTGGCGGTCGAGACGGCGGCGACCCGACCGCCGTCGTCGGCGTCACGGGCGACGGCATCTACGCCACCTCGGGGTCCGTCGACGAGGGGTGGACCCGGGTGGCCGAGCTCGATGACGGAGCGGTCCCCTCGAGCGCCACCCCCGACGGCGACGGTCTGCTGGTGTCGATCAACACCCCCGGTCGGTCCGACGCCGCGCTCGTCCGGCTCACGCCCCGGGGATCGGACCGGTTCGCCGTCGACGACGTCGAGACGCCGGCCGACGCGTCGGCGTGGCTGGTGGCGGTCTCGCCGCACGACCCCGACCTGATCGCGCTGAGCGACGAGGCGGTCAGGGACGGCCACTTCTGGACCTCGCAGGACGGCGGCGCGACCTGGCAGGTCCACGACGTCGAGATCGACGCCGGAGCGATCCCGTGGCTCGGCCAGACCGATCTCGACGACTACATGTCGGCCGGCCGGCTCCTGTTCGACCCCGTCGACCCCGATCGGCTCTGGTTCGCCGAGGGCATGGCCGTGTGGCACACCGACGAGCCGACCGCGCCGACGGTCGTGTGGACCGCCGAGGCGACCGGGATCGAAGAGGTCGTCGTGTCCGACATCGTCGTGCCGCCCGGCGGCGACCTGATCGTGACCGTCGCCGACCGGCAGGGGTTCCGGTTCACCAACATCGGCGCGGTCCCGACGCGCACGCTCGTCGACGAGCGCTTCGCGAGCGGGGCGGACGTCGACTACAGCGGCGGCCATCCCGAGCGGCTCGCCTGGATCGGCGCGCAGTCGAACCTGGCCCCGGACCAGGCCCTGCCACGGGGCGCGACGTCGCCCGACGGCGGCGCGACGTGGCAGGAGATGTCGGGCATGGACCCCGACATGTACGGCGGCGAGGTCGCCGTCTCGGCCACCGACCCCGACCGGATCGCCTGGTTGCCCGCGGCACGTGGCGGCGCCGCTCCACGTGGCCTGTTCGCCTCGGACGACGGCGGACGGTCGTGGCAGCTCGCCCGGACCGACGTCGACCCGGCATCGCTGCACCTGCACTTCTGGTGGTTCTCGCGTCGGGCACTCGCGGCGGACCGCGTCGACGACTCGATGTACCTGATGACCGACGACGCACGGTTCCTGGTCAGCGCCGACGGCGGGAGCAGCTGGACCGACGCCGCGTTCGCACCACCGTGCCGCCGCGACGACGACTGCCACGTGTACGGCCAGGTCCAGGCGGTCCCGGGCCGGGCGGGTCACCTCTGGGCCAGCGCAGGTCGCGCCGGGCTGTTCCGCACCACCGACGCGGGCGAGTCGCGCTGGCGCCAGGTCGGCGACTTCGACGACGCCGGGCCGTTCGGCTTCGGCGCACCCGTCGGCGACGCCGAGCACCCGGCGGTGTACGTGCACGGCACGGCACGAGGACGAGAGGGTGTCTGGCGGTCGACCGACGGCGGCGACCGCTGGGAGCTGCTGAGCGAGCACCCCGGTGGCATCGCCGCACTGGTCAACGTCGTGGCCGGCGATCCGGACGTGCCGGGCCGCGTCTACGTCGGGTTCGCCGGTGTCGGCGTGGTGCACGGCGACCCCACCTGACCACCCCGGATCGAGAACGCTCCTCAGCCGCGCACGAGGGTCCGCTCGAGCAGGCGGTCGAACACGTGCAGGCGGTCGAAGCGCATCGCGTAGGACCGGGCCTCGGCCGCACGGGCGGCTCGTTCGCCGGGCCCCGTGGCCAGCACCTCCTGGTCGATCGCCGCGGCGATCGCCGCGGGTGAGCCGACGGGGATCGTGGTGGCGTGCGGTCCGACGGCCTCGGGGATGCCGCCGGTGGCGGTGGTGATGATCGTGCCGCCGCCGGCGAGCATCTTCTCGACGAGCGCGATCCCGAAGGTCTCGACGAACGCCGGGGTGGCCTTGCTCGGGAGCACGAAGGTCGCGCAGCCCGCCATCAGCGCCCACTTCTCGGCGTCGTCCACATCGTCGAGGAACACGATGCGGTCCGCGACCCGGGAGCTCGCGGCGCGTTCGCGCAGGGCACCGAGGGATGGTCCGGCACCGGCGACGACGAGCGGCACCACGTCACTCGCCGCCGAGCGGGCGTAGCCGTCGATCAGGTCGTCGACGCCCTTCTCGGGGCTGAGCCTGGACAGGAAGAGCACGTACCGGTCACGTTCGAGACCGCGTCGGGCGAGCGCGGCGGCGACACTCCGGTCGTCGACGAGCGAGCCGTGGCAGTCGATCGCCGGGTACGAGATGCCGACGCGGGTGCGGCACTGCTCGCCGAACGTGGTGCCCCACCGGGCGTCGACCTCGTCGGCTGCCGCGACGATGCAGTCCCTGGTGTACTCCGACACGGCCACGCAGTGGTCGTGGGCGAGGAAGGACGCGAACGTGTGCGCCGCGGCGCCGAAGCGACCGTCCTCGACGCAGGACCGCACGACGTTGGTGATGTCGGACCCGACCGCCTCGGCGATCGTCGTGACCGGCGGGTCGATGCCGATCGAGCGACAGACCTCGAGCGCCTCGGCCACGACGCTCGCGTGCGGGGTCAGGTAGAGCGCGACGCACACCGTCGGCACCCCGTCGGTGAAGAGCTCGACGAGGCGGCCCACCATCCCGCCCGTGAAGCGGCCGTCGGGCACCTTGTAGTCGCCCACCGGCTCGGGGCGCTCCACGACGATGCCGGGGCTGTAGGGCAGGACCGAGGTCAGCGGCTTCAGCGGCAGTGCGCCGAGCGCCTCGATCGGCCACGTCACGATGCGCACGTCGTCGAAGCCGCGCTGCAGCGCCGCCTCGGCCAGGTTGCGCGCCTCGCCCGAGTGGCCGCAGATGACCGGATCGGCGCGGACGACGATCACGAGTCGGCGGTTGGGCAACGGGTCGATCATCGGCGGAGCTCCTTCGGGTCGGGCAGGCACTGCGGGCGGGACGGACGGGTCATCGGCGCGAGGACGGGGTCGACGGAGGGCGTGAACGGGTGCCCCAGTCGGACGGCTCGGCGCCGAGGTGCACCACGAGCCGACCCGGTCGGTGCACCTGGCGGCTCGTCAGCCAGCTGTGCTCCAGGGGCTCACCGTCGAGCGACACCGACCGGACGTACTGGGGGCCGGCGCCGGGCGAGCCGTCGCGGCCCTCGGCCTCGATCACCAGGTCGCCGCCGGCGACGCGGATGCGGGACCGGTCGACGGCCGGTGCGTTGACCAGGAACAGGCCCTGGCCGGCGACCGGGAACAGGCCGAGGGTCGCCCAGACGTACCACGAGCTCAGCCCGCCGGAGTCGTCGTTGCCGGGCAGGCCGCCACGACCGGGGCCGAACGCCTGGTGCACCGCGGCATGCACGACCTCGGTCGTGCGGTCCGGACGCCCCGCGTAGTGGTACGCCCAGGGCGACTCCATGTCGGGCTCGTTGTTGAGGCCCTCGAAGCGGTCGAGCGCGTAGCCGGCGGCGAGCGAGTCGCCCCACGGCGGCTCACCCAGCTGCTTGACGGGGGCCGCGCCGTAGCCGAAGAACCGGTCGAGCATCTCGACGAACGACGTCTCGCCGCCGGCGAGCTCGATGCGTGACGCCATGTCGTGGAGCAGTCGGAACGAGTAGTTCCAGCGTCCGCCCTCGTAGAACGTCGAGTCGACGAGCAGTCCGGTCCCGGCGTCGAACGCGTGACGCCACTGGTCGGCGAGGGCGTCGAGGTGGTCGGCGAGCTCGGCGTCACCCACGTGGCGCGCGACCCGAGCCGTGCAGTGGTACCCGTAGGCGAGATCCAGCGTGTGGGTGATCGGGTGGGCCACGCCCTTCTCGAGGAAGTCCTCGCCGTAGTTGCGGCGCAGGTCGTCGTGCAGGTGCACCAGCACGTACTCCCAGTCGATCCCGGGAAGGCCGAGCTCGCAGACATCCGCGAAGAACGTGTGGGCGAGCGCGCTGCCCTGCCGGAAGAACCGGTCGGTGCCCCGGGCCATGCGGTAGCCGATCGGGAAGTTGCCCTCCTCCTCCTTGACCGACAGCAGTGCGGCGACGAGCTCGACGGCACGGTCGGGAGCGACGAGCGTGAGCAGCGGCAGCTGCGTCTTGTACAGGTCCCACATCGTCGAGATGTCGAACACGAACGACCTCGACGTGGTCCAGAACGGGCTCTCGTCGGGGGCGTAGCAGGGCTTGATGAGCGAGTGGTAGAGGCTCGTCGCGAAGACGGTGCGCTGCTCGCTCGACGACGTCTCGATCGCGATGCGGTCCAGCTGCGCTCGCCACGCCTCCTGGGTCGCGGCCCGACGTGTGTCGAAGCAGTGCAGCTCGGCGCCGCAGTCGCGGTGCAGGTTCTCCTTCGCCTGCTCGACGCCGCGCAGCGAGAAGCCCATGCGCAGCTCGATCTCCTCGCCGACGTCGGTGGGTCCGATCAGCACGAGCCCGAAGCTGCGCAGCGTCGTCAGCCGGATCGAGTCGAACTCCAGCTTCGAGCCGCCCGCCATCAGTCGACGGTCGTAGAACAGCATCTGGCGCCACCGGGCGGCGTCGCACTCGATGTGCACCGACAGCGGCACGCCCTCGACGACGATCTCGCCCTGCGCCTCACCCGGGGCGACGACCGCGAGTCGCGCCCGCATCGGCACGGTCCGCCCGTGTTCGATGGCGAGGCCGCCGAGCGACAGGTCGACGACGACCCGGGCGTCGTCGTGGCTCGGGAAGGTGTAGCGGTGCACCGCCGACTTGGGCCCGACGGTGAGCTCGGCGCGGATGCCCGACGACATCGTCGCCGAGTAGTAGCCCGGCTCGGCCACTTCGTCCTCGAGCGCCCAGAGCGAGTCGAGGGCGTCGAGGGGCTCGACCATCGGCGTGACGCGGAAGTAGTTGTAGTACTTGCGGATCGCGCCGGTCCCCGACTGCTGGAAGTGCGTGAACCCCGAGGCCCGCAGGTCGTCGTGCAGACGGGGCGGCACCCCTTCGGTGCTCATCCGGTACATGCCGTAGCCGGTCGGATAGGCACCCGAGTAGGCGCAGGCCGAGACCATGCCGAAGGGGCTCGTCGCGCCGGGATGTGTGTTGCCGACCTGCGGCTTGGGCCACCACCAGGTCGCTGCCAGGCCGTCGGGTGCGCGCAGGTCGGTCACCCCGGTCCCGATGAAGGGATCGACCGACTCGATCACGTCCGGCTACCGCTGCGCGTGGTGGCCCCCATGACGACCGACCGTACGGAGCGCATGTGGCGGCAGCGTTTCGTGGTCGTGAACTCAGCGTGGTCGTGAACTCAGCGTGGTCGTGAGCCGTTGCGGGCTCGCCGGGATCGAACCGGCTCGACCTGGTGCAGGAGCAACGATCCGGCTCCCTGCGCCGATAGGTTGGCCCGATGACCGACATCGACGACATGCAGGCGGACAGCTGGGCGACCCGGACGGTCGCTGCGATCGAATTGTCCCGCAGGGTCTCGACGTGGCTGTTGATCGGCGCTGCGGTCGCGCTCGGAGCCGGCGTCGTCGGCCTCGTCGCCACGGTCTGGACCAGCGTCGAGCCCGGCGGCTTCTACAGCGACCAGTGGCCGCTGGTCCTGGCCCAGGCGTCGTCGACCCTCGCCAGCGCGTTGCTGCCCGCCGGTGTGCTCGCCGCTGCCGGTGTCGCACTCCGCCTCCAGGCCGCACGCCTCGAGACCGCACCAGCCCTCGACTGAGCCACCGGGCGCAACCGCCCGTGAGTCGGTGAGCAGCGCCGGTCAGTCGGTGCTGCGCAGCAGGCGGCCGGCGAGCTCGCCGGTGTGCTCCCCGGACTCCATGAACGGACGGCCGTTCACGATGGTGTGGTCGATGCCGCTCGCACGCTGCACGAAGCGGGGTGCGCCACCCGGGAAGTCGTGCACGATCTCGGGAAGGTCGAGCGCCAGCGCGTCCAGGTCGATGACGTTCACGTCGGCGAAGGCGCCCTCGCGCAGCACCCCTCGGTCGCGGTAGCCGATGAAGGACGCGGTGTCCGACGTCAGCCGGCGGACGCCTTCTTCCAGGCTGAGCAGGCCGCGGTCGCGGACCCAGTGCGCCAGGAAGTACGTCGGCTGCGAGGCGTCCATGATCTGGGTGGCGTGGGCACCGGCGTCGGCCAGGCCCATGATCGACACCGGCGAGGTGATCATCTCCTCGATGGCCTCTTCACGCTCGTTCATGACCGGCCAGTTGACGATCGATCGGCCGTCCGAGGCGTCCATCTCGTCGAGGTACGCCTCGACCGGGGACACGCCCATGCGACGAGCGATCCCGGCGATCGAATCGGCTTCGGTGTACACGTAGCGAGCGGTCGGCTCACCGGCCGGCATGAGGTACATGATCTCGAACGAGCCGGTCGGCTTGTCGCGGCCCTCCTCGACGAGGCGGGCACGGATCTCCGGGTCGCGGATGCCGGCGAGGCGCCCGGCGAGGTCGAGCGGACGCAGCGCCTGGAACGACGGCAGGTCGTCGACGAGCGTGTTCGCCGCGAAGCTGAAGAGCACCCCGACGTTGCGCGGCGTGATCTGCGGCCGCAGCTGCGACCCGGCCGCGTTGGCCCGGACGCAGAGGTCGAGGACCCGCCGGTAGTGGTCGTCGAGCGAGCGGACCTGCTGCAGGTTGAAGCTGAACGGACGGCCGAGCACGCGGCTGATCTCGGCGATCCACCCGACCTCTTCGTCGACCCGGTTCCCCGGAGCGTTCTCGATGTTGTAGCGGGGCGCGCACTCGAGCACGCCCCGTCCGAGCTCGCGCAGCGGCGCGGCGGTGCGGAAGAACTCGGCGGGGTCGACCCAGGTGCCCGGCACGTTGCGGCCGTCCGGCACGCGGTGCACCAGGCTGCGCGAGATCGAGTAGCCGAACGCGCCGGAGGTGATCGCCTCGGCCACCTGGTCGGCCATCGCCGAGAGCTGGTCGTCGGTCGCCACGAAGTCCGGTTCGCACGCGGCGTCGCCGGCCACGTAGAGGCGCACCGCGACGTCGCCGACGTAGCCGCCCGCGTTGATGCCCTTGGGGAAGCCGTCGACGACGTCGAGGTATTCGCCGTAGCTCTCCCAGTCCCAAGGGAGGCCGTCGAGGATGCAGGTCGCGGGGATGTCCTCGACCGACTCCATCGCCGTCGCGAGCAGCTCGGACGAGCCGGGCTGGACGGGGGCGAAGGTCATGCCGCAGTTACCCATGACGACCGAGGTGACACCGTGCCAGCACGACGACGACATGGTCGGGTCCCAGCCGACCTGTGCGTCCAGGTGCGAGTGCAGGTCGACGAAGCCGGGGGTGACGAGCCGGCCGTCGGCATCGATGACCTTTCCGGCGCCGGCGGTGCTGACGTCACCGACGGCGGTGATCCGGTCGCCGTCGATGCCGATGTCGCCTGCGACGGCCGGTGCCCCCGTGCCGTCGATGATCGTGCCGCCGGTGATGACCAGGTCGTGCGCCATCCCGTGAGTATGTCAGTCGCCACCGGATCTCGTCGGCGGCGCCGACGCTCAGAACCGGGTGACCCGGCTCACCTGGCCGTCGCGGTCGTAGGTCGCCCATCGACCGACCTGCTCACCCCGTGCGAAACGCCCGGTCCGCAGGAGCGAGCCGTCCTTCCGATACCACTTCCACGAGCCGTCGAGCTCGCCGTCCTTCATCCGCCCGGTCGCCTTGAGCTGACCGTCGGCGAAGAACTCGTAGCGGACGCCGTCGGACACCGCGGCGAGCTCGGCCAGCCGGAGCATGACCAGTCGACGGACGACCGTCATCGGCAGCGGCCGGTCCACCGGGAACTGCAGTCCGCCCTTCGACACCTCGTACCCGGCGACCGCGTCGCCGGCGGCGGCGATCACGTCGCCGCTCATCGGGTAGTAACCGCAGTGGTCGGCGAACGACGCGTACCCGGCGACCGCCTTGCCCTGCAGGGTCAGCGCGGGCACGCCGTACCTGATCGACTCCTGCGCGTGCGGCAGGAGCCGCAGCAGGCCGGACCTGAGTCGACCGAGCGTCGAGCGCTGTGGTTCCGGCACGCCGCAGAGATACCGGTCCACATGCTCGGTTCCGTCAGCGTCACCCACGGGCTCATCGTGGCACCCCGGCCGACCACCAGGGGGGACTGCCCTTGCGACGGTACGGCGACCGCAGCGCCCCGGGACCAGCCCGCTCCCGGCCTTCACCGGTCACAGGCCAGGACGCTGTGCCTAGAGTGACCTCCGGAGACCGGCGGGAAACACTGCCAAGGGGTGGGTGCGACGCTCGGCGGCGAGGGGGAGATCATGAATCTGCACAGGAAGCACGTGGCGTTGGTGGCCGTGTTGATCGCTGTCGCGGTCGTGGCGAGCGGGTGCGAGCTCGGCGGGATCGACTGCAGCGACATCAACCAGCCGGACATGGGCGGACTCGTCTGCCTGGGTCGCCACGCGGCCACGTTCCAGGTCGGCGTCGTGGCCATCCTCGCGCTCCTCGCGATCCTCGTCGGTTCGGCCCCCACCTGATCCCTCGGATCTGACCCACGTCAGATCCGAGCTGACAGGATGGGCCTCTGGCTCAGTCACCATCGGTGTCGTCGCCCTGAGCCTCTGCGATCCCCGGGGAGTCGTCCCGGTCGCCACGGAAGTGCGCGAGCACGGACCGAACGGCCCGGTTCGATCGCAGGCGCCCGAGTTCGACCCGACGCGCCGAGCGCAGCACCACGCCCACCACGGCCGCTGCGCCGAGACCGATGCCGGCGGCCACCCACCAGCTCGCTCCCTGCCGCTGGATCCGGACCGTCGCCACCACCAGCACGCCGATCGACCAGTAGACCCACGGGCGCCCCAGCACCTCGAGCAGCGACGAGCCCCGCCGGGACGGATGGCTCACTCCTTGACCTGGACGACCTCGCCGGGCAGCTCCTCGGCCAGGAACGCCTCGTAGCCGCCCTCGCCCGCCACGTATGCCAGCAGGAACGCGACGGTCGAGCGGTTGATCAGGCGGTGCGCCTCGGCGATCGGGGCGTACCCCTCGCCACACCCCTCGCTCGCGTACTCGGCGACCGCGTCGATCAGCACCGGGGGCACGTCGGCGAACGTCGGCAGCAGCTCCTGGTAGCGGCACACATCGGTGAACGACTGGTGGCCGGCGTCGGTGATGTCGACCCGCCACAGGGGTCGACCCGGGATGAGGTCCCACGGCCGTTCGGTCTGCGGGTCGATCGGGGTCGTCTCGTCGAGCGTGCCCGACACGAGCAGCGTCGGCACGTCGATCGACTCGAGCTCCTCGTCGGAGTTCAGGCGCGACGCCGGTGCCATCGCCACGATCGCGTCGACGCGCTCGTCGGCCGGGATCGCGCCCAGCTCGTTCGCGAAGCCGCCCGCGCTGGCGAGTGCGGTGAACGCTCCGAAGGAGTGACCGGTCACACCGATGCGCTCGGGGTCGACGGTGCCGGCGAAGGGCCCGTCGGTCGCGGCGGACCGTTCCAGCATCTGGTCGATCAGCACGTCGACGTCGAGCACGCGGTCGTGCGCGATCTGCTCGCGGGGCGGCTCGGCGCCGGCGATGGTGTCGACCGCGGTGTTGCCGACGTGGTCCACCGAGGCCACCACGAAGCCGTGGCTGGCCAGCAGCTCCGTGTAGAACGACGCCACGTAGCGGAGTCCGCCGCTGCCGTGGGAGTAGACGACCAGCGGGAACGGCCCGTCGGCGCTGACCGCGACGTCGGCCAACGCCGACTCCGCGGCGAACTCGATGCCCGGCAGGAACTGGTAGATCGACGGCTCACCGGCGATCCCCGCGTCGGCCGGGTACCAGACGTCGGCGACGAGCGGCCGCTCGCGCGAGGCGTCCTCGAACTCGATCGTGGTCCGACCCACCGCGAACGGGCCCGGCGCGTCCGGCGGGGCGAGGTCGTCAGCGGGCGCTGCCTCGGTCGTGGTGGTCGACACGTCGTCCGACGACGCGCCCTCGTCCGCACCGTCGGACGAGCAACCGGCTGCGAGCAGCGCGGCGCTCACCAGCACCGCGAGCGCGGTGGCCGTGGTGCGTCGGCGGCGCAACGACGGACGAGACCGGACGGCGGAGCTGGACATCGGTTCCCCCTGTTCACGAGCGACCCACTCGGGCGGCGTCGGGGCGACATGGTACGGCGGATGCCGACGACGCCCGTCGTCGCGCGGGCGGTCCTGCCAACCGGCTGGCCACCTGGCTGGCAGGCGCTCAGAGCACGTTCGCCGCGGCGTGCTCCCCGAGCATGACCGCGGTCGCCGCCGGGCCCCGCGAGGGCACCGCCGCCAGGACCGAGGTGTCGACCACCGCCAGGCCCTCGACGCCGTTCACCCGGAGCTGCCGGTCGACCACGGCGAGCGGGTCGCCCTCGGGACCTGCCGGGGCGGTACCGGACAGGTGCATCGAGGTCCGCAGGTGCGCGTCGACGAACGAGTCGACGTCGACGTCCGACGACGAGGGACCGAGCGGGTCGAGCCGTTCGGCGGTCACCGCGGCCATGGCCGGTGATCCGAGCACTTCGGCCGTGAGCCGCACGAGTGCACGCATGTCCAGTCGGTCGACGGGGTGCGAGAGGTGTCCCAGGTCGATGAGCGGCGGTGCGGTCGGGTCCGCGCTCTGCAGGCGCAGCACACCACGAGACCGTGGCTGCAGCAGCGACACCCGCAGGTGCAGCGTCGGGTCGTCGGGGTCGTCGCCGGTGGTTCGGCCGTAGGACCGACGCAGCGCCAGGACCTCGTAGGGCTGCCAGCCGTCGGTGGACTCGATGGCGCCGTGCAGCGCGGCGTCGATGGCGGCTCCGCCGAGGTCGGCCGCGTCGGCCGGCACGAAGGCCAGCTCGACCGCCGGGTGCTCGGAGCAGCGGGCGCCGACCCCGGGGGCGTCGACCACGACGTCGACCCCGACCCGACGCAGCTCGTCGGCAGGCCCGATCCCGGACAGCAGCAGCAGCTGCGCCGTCGCGATGGCACCGGCGCACAGCACGACCCGATCGGCGGCGACGAGCTCGGTGCCGTCCGGCCCCGACACCTCGACCCCGGCGACGCGGCCGGTGGCGTCGAACACGACACGACGTGCGGGCACGCCGGTGCGGATCTCGAGGCTGGGACGCGCTGACGCGGGCCCGAGATAGGCCATGGCGGTGTTGACCCGGACCCCACCCACGACGTTGCGGGGCACGGGTCCGACACCCGGTGTCGCCCACGCGTTCTTGTCGGGTTCGGGGGGATGGCCGAGACCGACGCACGCCTCGTAGAACGCGGCGGTCACGGCATCGGCGCCGCCGAGCACGCCCCGACGCACCGGCATCGGGCCCTGTGCCCCGTGGCGGTCGCTCGGTCCGAGGTCGAGGTCGCGCTCGGAGCGCACGAACGACGGCAGCACCGAGCGGGCGGACCACAGGGCGTCGTCGGCACCGAACCAGCGGTCGAAGTCCTGGGCGACGCCCCGGATGAAGGAGCCGCCGTTGACCGCGCTGCCGCCGCCGAGCAGGGCGCCGCGCACCAGCGAGCCGTGGACGCCGCGTCCCAGCTCCGCCGGGTACCGCCGCACCCATTGGGCCTGCGCGCCGGGCAGGGTGGACCCGTCGAGCACCGCGTCGGGTGGCTGGGCGAGTGCGTCGCGCCCGGCTTCGAGCAGCAGCACCGAGCGGGTCGCGAGCTCGCTGAGCCGCGCCGCGACGACCGCGCCGGCGGAGCCGCCGCCGACGACCACGACGTCGTGGCGCTCCGAGCTCACCGGCCGGCCCCGTTCACCGGCCAGCCCCTCGACCGGACAGCGCCGTCACCGAGACGCGCGACGGGCCGGTGCGATGCACCGGCCCGTCGATCGCAGGTCCGCAGCGTGTCGGTTCGTCGTGTCACGGTCCGCCGTCCCACAGCTCGTCGTGCCACAGCCCGCAGCGCTGCGTGCGGATCAGTTGCCCGAGCCGTGCAGGGCTTCCTGCAGCTCGGCCTCGGCCTCCTTCGACAGCGACGTCTTGATGACGTTGCCGCCGAACTTGGCCAGACCCTCGGTCGCCTTGTCGGTGGTCATCTGCTCGACGATGAGGAACAGCGCCGAGGTGCCGGGCTGCAGGGCGTCGCGGATCTGGTCCTGGAAGCCCTTGTCGATCTCGGCCTTGGTGATCTTGCCCATGATCGCTCCCATGCCCGCGCCGAGGACGATGCCGAGCACCGGGACGAAGAAGAGGATGCCGAACAGGAAGCCCCAGAAGAGACCCCACGTCGCGCCGGCGCCGACCTCGTGCTGGTTCGTGATCGTGCGGTACTTGCCGTCGTCCGAGCGGACGATCGCGGCGACGGCATCCGGCTGGATGACGAGGTCCTCGGCGAGGTGGTGCACCTCGTCCATGGCGGACATCGCGGTGGTCGTGTCGTCGTAGGCGATGGCGATCAGGTCTGGCATGTGTGCTTCTCTCGTTCTCCCGGGAGCGTCCCCCGGGTCATTCCTGCGGCCGAGCGGTCTCGGCCCGTTCGGCACGGTATCGGCAGATCGGCCCGGTCGTGCGCCCTCAGGTGAACTTCTGTCGGAGCGACGCCGCTGGTCGTTCCCGACTCAGATCTCGACCTGCGAACCGACCTCGACGACACGGTCGGTCGGCAGCCGGAAGAAGCGCGCGGCGCTGGCCGACGTGCGCAGCTGGAGCGCGAAGAGGCGCTCACGCCACTGCGCCATGCCGTGGATCGGCGCGGCGATCACCGTCTCCCGGCCGAGGAAGAACGTCAGCTCTCCCGGCTCGATGGGCAGGTCCTCGTCGTCGAGCGCCAGCAGTCCGGCCTCGACGTCGGGCTCGTCCATGAAGCCGTAGTGGAGGGTCACCTGGTGGAAGCCCTGACCGAAGTCCTGCACCTCGCCGCGGTTCGCGACGTCGACGTAGGGGGCGTCCGACGTGAGCACCGACAGCAGGATCACCCGTTCGTGCACGACGCGGTTGTGCTTCGTGTTGGTGAGCAGGGCGGGCGGGGCCGCGCCGGAGCCCTTGAAGAGGAACACCGCGGTGCCCGGCACGCGGGCCACGGGCGAGGCCTCGAGCTCGTCGAGGAAGTCGTCGATGGGGACCTCGCCGCGACGGATGCGCTCGGCGAGGAGGCGACGGCCGGTCCGCCACGTCGTCATGAACAAGATGATGGCGATCGCCGCGACGATCGGGAACCAGCCACCCTCGGGGATCTTGGCGACGTTCGCCGTGAAGAAGCCCAGGTCGATGATCAACAGCGGGACCGTCACCAGCAGGACCTTCGGCATCGACCAGCGCCACGCCTTCCGGACGTACGCGGCCATGAGCAGCGTCGTGATGCCCATGGTGCCGGTGACGGCGATGCCGTAGGCCGCAGCCAGGTTGCTCGACGTCCGGAACGCGATCACCAGCCCGATGCTGCCGATCATCAGCAGCCAGTTGACGGTCGGCACGTACACCTGGCCGACGTGGGACTCCGAGGTGTGCGAGATCGCGAGACGGGGCAGGTAGTCGAGCTGCACCGCCTGCACGGTCATCGAGAACGCACCCGAGATGAGGGCCTGCGAGGCGATGATCGTCGCCGCCGTCGCGATGACCACCAGCATCGGTCGCGCCCACTGCGGGCCCATCAGGAAGAACGGGTTCGCGATCGCGCTCGGGTCCTCCATGAGCAGCGCGCTCTGGCCGAAGTAGTTCAGCATCAGGCACGGCAGCGCGACGGTGAACCAGCCGAAGCGGATCGGCCGCTTCCCGAAGTGGCCCATGTCGGCGTAGAGCGCCTCGCCGCCGGTGACCACCAGGAAGATCGAGCCGAGCGACAGGTAGCCGTCGATGCCGTTGCCGAAGAGGTAGCCCAGGCCGCGCAACGGGTTGACGGCGGCGAGCACGTTCAGGTGGCCGACCATCTTCGACACGCCCAGCACACCCAGGGTGATGAACCACAGGATCATGATCGGGCCGAAGACCTTGCCGACGGCACCGGTGCCGCGACGCTGCACGGCGAACAGCGCGACGAGGATGCCGACCGCGATCGGGATGATGAAGCTCCCGAGACTGGGCTCGACGACCTCGAGACCCTCGACGGCGGACAGCACCGAGATCGCGGGGGTGATGACGCCGTCGCCGTAGAGCAGCGCGGTGCCGAACAGTCCGAGCAGCACCAGCCACTTGATGCGCCCGACCATCACCGCTCCGTGCCTCGGCGCGACGAGCGAGGTGAGCGCCAGGATGCCGCCCTCGCCCTTGTTGTCCGCACGCAGGACGTAGACCAGGTACTTGATCGAGACGATCACGATGAGCGCCCAGAACACGAGGGAGCAGGCGCCGATGACGTTGTCGTCGGTCACCGGCAGGTGGTGCCCGTGGAACGTCTCGCGGAACGCGTAGAGGGGACTCGTCCCGATGTCCCCGTACACGACCCCGAGCGCGCCCAGGGTGAGGGCGGCCAGACCGGCTCGCGACTTCGATCGACCGCTCACGGGCGACTCGTGCTTTCTCAAGACGACGCCCGTGACGGGCGTGGTGCGTGGGGCGGCCCGAGCAGCCGGGCCGTCGCTCGCCGCGACTGCGACCCGAGCGAAGTGATGCTAGACCCAGCCGCCCTCCGAACCGTCAACCCTGGCGGTGGTACCAGGCGGTCACGCAGGGCCGAGGACCACGTGGGCGATCGCCATCAGTCGCGGCGAGCCGGTGTCGTCGACCTGTCCGGCATCGGCCACCTCGACGCGGACGGCGCAGCTCCGCGCGGCGGAGCGCAGCACCCGGGCAGTCGTCGTCATCGGTCCGTGCCGACCCTGGCCCAGGAGGTTGGCGGTCAGGTCGAGGGTCCGCCATGCCACCGTCCCGCCCGGCGCACCCGCTCCTGCCCCGCCCGCTGCGTGCTCGGCGACATGTCGTCCGGCCGCGTCGGCGACGGCGGCGACAACCCCGCCGTTCACCGCGCCGAACGAGTTGCGCACGTACGGCGACACGTCGGCCTCGAGGCGCGTCGGGTCGCCGGCGTCCGGGCGACAGCCGATCGCGGCGTCGAAGCCGTCGATGCCCGCGGCGATCCGACCCGAGGCCGCATCCAGCGCTCCGAAGCCGTACCGGTCACCGGGTGCGCCACCGGCGTCGGGCAGCACGAGCGTGGTCGCTCGACGCGGCAGCCGCGAGAACGTGAGCAGCGCGGAGCCCACCGGGTCGCCCTGGATCACCTCGACCTCGACCGTCACGGAGCTGCGACCCGCGCGGAGCACTGCGGCGTCGAGCACGACCTCACGGTCCGCGACGACGTCGCCGAGGTGCAACGACATCACCGAGGTCGCCATCCAGTCCGGGGCGATCGCCCGTCCGCACACCGCCCCGGCGAGGATGTCGACCGCGGTCGACACGACGCCGAACGGGACGAGCGCGCCCGCGTCGTCGTGTGGCGCGACCCGCGCCGCGAGCCGGCCACGGGTCATCCCCCCGTCGAGCACCTCGACGTCGAGCCCGAGGTCGCGCAGGACGTGCACCGGCGGCGGATACGCCTCGCCGGCACCGCCGCCGACACCACCGTCGACACGATCCTCGGCACCTGGCCCCGTCGCCGCGTCCACGTCGCTCCCGTCGGTCACCCGACGGATCGTAGGACCTCGCACCCCGCGGCGAGGCGGCCCACAGCCTGAGAGCACGACAAGGTGCACGGCCGCCCGGAGGCCGCATCGCGGAGGTGCTCGGTAGCCTGCGAACTCGTGACTCGACCCAGGTTCTCGGAGTTGGCGGCCGTCCCGGCGCTCGTGCTGGTGCTCGTGATGAGTGCCTGCACCACGAGCGACGACGGCGCCACCGCCAGCCTGCGCTCCGAGGAGCGTTCGGCCACCGAGACCGCTCCGAGCACCGCCTCGACACCGGGCGACGTCGAGTGGGGCTCGTGCGCCGAACAGCTCGCCGCGCTCGCGTCGTTGCGATGCGGCCGACTCGAGGTGCCGCTGGACCACGACGACCCCGACGGTCCGACGATCGAGCTCGAGCTCGCCCGAGCGGCGTCGAAGGGCTCCCCCGAGGAGCGGATCGGGTCGCTGGTGATCAACCCCGGCGGCCCCGGAGCGTCGGGTGTCGAGTTCCTCGCAGGAGCGGTCCAGATCATGCCGTCGTCGATCACCGACCGGTTCGACCTGGTCTCGTTCGATCCCCGCGGGGTCGGCGCGAGCTCGCCGGTGTCGTGCATCGACGACGACGACAAGGCCGAGAGCCTCGACGGCGACCTCACCCCCGACGACCCCGACGAGGTCGCCGAGGCGGTCGAGGAGCAGAAGGAGCTGCTCGAGGGGTGCCGCGAGCGCTCGGCGGACCTGCTCGAGCACATGGGCACCGCAGACGTCGCCGCCGACCTGGACCTGATCCGCGAGGCGATCGGCGACGAGCAGCTGACGTACCTGGGCTACTCCTACGGCACCGCGATCGGCGCGGCGTACGCCACGATGTTCCCCGAGTCGGCCAGGGCGCTGGTCCTGGACGGTTCCGTGAGCCCCGGAGCCTCCGAGGAGGAGATCACCCTCGCCCAGGCGCAGGGCTTCGACACCACCTACGCCCACTTCGTGGAGCGCTGCAACGCCTCACCGGACTGCCCCCTCGGCCCCGACGCCGCCGCGGCGGTCGCCGAGGTGCGCAACCGCCTCGCCAGCGATCCGGTTCGCTCCGTCTCGGAGCACGGCGCACGGGAGCTCGGCCCCGACCAGTTCGACCTCGCGCTGGCCACCGCGCTGTACGACACCTCGCTGTGGGGCACCACCGCCACGGCGATCGCACAGATCGACGACTCCGGCGCCGAGGTGCTCTGGACGTTGATCGACCGTCAGACGGGTCGCCAGCCCGACGGCACGTTCGACAACTCGACCGAGGCGCGCACGGTCGTCAACTGCTCCGACACGACCGACCGGCCGACGGTCGACGAGGCCGAAGCGTCCGCCGGGCGCATCCGAGCCGCGGCGCCGGTGTTCGGCGAGGCGCTCGGATGGGCCACCCTGAGCTGCGTCGGCTGGCCGCAGGCCGCGACGCCGCTGCCGGAGCTCACCGGCGCAGGGGCACCGCCGGTGCTCGTCATCGGCACGATCGGCGACCCGGCCACCCCGTACCTGTGGTCCCAGCAGATGTCCGAGGCGCTCGAGTCCGCGGTGCTGCTCACCTACGAGGGCGCCGGCCACACCGCCTTCCTGCGCGGCGGTCAGTGCATCGAGGATGCCGTCGTCGACTACCTCGTCGACCTGAGGGTGCCGCAGCCGGGCACGCGCTGCCCGGCGCAGGAGGAGCGCGTCTCCTTCGGCGGCCTCCAGGACCAGGTGCGCGAGCAGTTCACCACGATGGGCATCCCCGAGGAGCTCGCGGACTGCATCGTGGCGGGCATCATCGACGACATCGGCGAGGCCGAGTTCGACCGGCTCGTGCTCAGCAACGATGCGGGCGCCCTGTCGAAGCTGGTGACCGCGCAGTCGATCGCCTGCGCGACCGGCAAGTCCGGCGGCGGCTGACCGACCAGGCTGTCTGACCAGGCGGCCCGACCAGGCGGTACGACCGTCCAGGGAGCTCAGGCGAGCAGGCTCGCCAGTCCCCAACCCGCGGCGACCAGCCCCACGACGATCATCACGACGGTGCGCGCCAGCGGTGGGCGTTCGGACGGCCCGGAGGACGTCGCTCCCCTGCCGCCGGCCCCCTCGCCCGCACCATCCCTGGTCGGCGGGCGGAGCAGGGCGAGCACGTTGCCGACCACCAACGCGGCGCCGAACGCGAGGACCATCCAGGGAAGGAAGTCCTCGCCGAGGAACAGCACCGGCTCGTCCTCGGCGAGCAGGGGCACGTGGGTGAGAGCGGGGAGCGAGTGCAGCATCGGCCCCCATTCCAGCAAGCTCCGGGCCGGCTCCGCCAACCACTGAGAGTGTTCTCAGACCTTCCCGAGATTCCTGCTCAAGAAGTGGCCGAATGTGGCGATAGTACTACTACCGGTGGTTTCGCCCCCACCGGAACACAGCCGGGGCACATGGAGCGGGGGATCACAATCTCCCTCCAAACGCATCGCCTCCAGCGCTTCCCAGGTGCTGGCTGCCTTCGTGGCCTCCGCTCCGCCCCGACGCTGTGATCCACCCGCCGAGCCCCCGGGCTCGGCGTTCTGCGTTCCGGCCGCGCGGCGGATCGACGTCCGATCGTCGGCCGTTCCGACCTTCGATCGGCCCGACGGGTTCGGAGGCTCGCCCGATAGGCTTTCCGGCCGTGGCGCGTCTTCGACGGACGACCGGTCGGTCCCTCTCCCTCACTGCGACGCTCGGCATCGCAGCACTGGTGCTGGGCCCCGCGTTCGCCCCTGCGGCCGGTGCCGTGGCGCAGCAGAGCGCGCCGACACTCGACCAGGTGCTCAGCGGACGGCACGTGCTGCGCTCCTCGGCGGAGGTCGACCAGCTCGCGGCCCGCACGGCCGACGACGACGGCGACCGGCTCATCGTCGTGACCGACGACGCCGCGGGCGCAGCGGTCCGGACGGTCACCGCACCCGGGGACCAGCTCGACGCCCTGGCGGATCGCCTCGAGGACGTGCACGGCGTCGTCGCCGTCGGACCGGACGTGCGCGTCAGCTCCACGGCGACCAGCGACACCTACTCGTCGCGCCAGTACTCGCTGCCCCGCATCCGCTCGAACCGCCTCCCGACGACCGCCACGGGCAACGGGGTGATCGTCGCCGTCATCGACAGCGGCGTCGACGCCGACCACCCCGACCTGATCCCGCCGCTGCCCGGCGGCCGGCCCCGCGTCCTCCCGGGCGTGTCGTTCCTGAGCGGCCTCGGCATCCACCCGAGCACCCGCTACGAGCCCGGCAACCGTGACCTGGGCCAGCACGGCACCCACGTGGCCGGCATCATCGCGGCGGCCCGGAACAACAACCTCGGCATCGCCGGCGCGGCGCCCGACGCGCAGATCCTGCCGGTGCGAGTGCTCGACCAGCGCGGTGCCGGCTGGATGTCGGACGTGCTCGAAGGCATCTACTACGCGCACGACCAGGGTGCCGACATCATCAACCTGTCCCTCGCCGGTGCGATCGGCGACCCCCGCGCCGTCGCGGTGATGTCGGCGGTGATCCGCGACGTCCGCACCGACGCCTCGCGCGGCAAGCCGCCGACGATCGTCGTCGCCGCAGCGGGCAACTCCGGGGCGTCGTCGCCGACGCTGTACCCCGCGGCCGACGCCGGCGTGATCGCGGTCGCCTCCACCGACGCCAACGACCGGGTCACGGCGAGCTCGTCGCGGGGCACCTGGCTCAACGTCGCCGCACCCGGGAACGCGATCGTGTCGACCTGCGGGTCCGGCGCACCGGACTTCGTCTTCGGCGGCTACTGCACCATGTCCGGCACGTCGATGGCCTCCCCGCTCGTCGCTGCCGCCGCCGCGGTGCTGCTGCAGCAGAACCCGTCGCGGACCGACGTCCAGGCGGTGCTCGAACGCACCGCGTACGACGTCGACATCCTCGGCCGCGACCGCTCCAGCGGCGCCGGACGGATCGATCTCGCCACGGCGTTCGACCCGGTCGCGTCGCCGAAGGTGCCCCGCACGCTCACCACGGTCACCGGGCGGCTCGGTTCGGTGACGGCCTCGGGCAGGTCGATCGTCGTCCAGGGCACCGTGTCGGACCCCGAGGGCAACGTCGGCATGTCGGTGGAGTTCTCGGGGCCGGGCGGCTGGGGTCGCCGGTCGAGCACGTCGGTCGACGGACGCTTCTGGGTGAACTGGGCGGCGCCGCCGGGTGACCACCTGGTCTGCACGTTCGCACTCGACAACCCGACCGGGCGTTCGGTGCCCCTGGGATGTGCCAACGTCCTGGTGAAGTGAACGTCGTACAGGAAAGGCTTCATCCAGAGCGGTGAGCAGCCGATGAGGGGTACGTGTTGAACAGCAGAACCATCGCCATCGCACTGGGAGTGATCGGGGCATGCCTCGGCGTCGCCGCCGTGATCCTGTCGCTGCCTGCCCTGGGGTTGGCCGCGGGCGTCGCCGCACTCGGTGCCGGCGCCACGATCGCCATGGAGCACGGTGACGGCCCATCGGCCGAGGAGCTCACCGCAGCGGAGTCACGCGCCCAGGAGCTCGAGCAGCGGCTCGCGGCGACCCGACGCGACGTCGAGCACGCCACCGGCCGGATCCAGGACCTCGAGCAGGAGCTGGCCGCCAGGCCCGGACCCGCCGACGACTCGGCCCACACCGACGAGTCGAACGACGTCTCCCCGTTGGCGGTCGACGGCACCGCGGCGCTCGTCGACCAGGACAGCCAGCTGTTCTCCGAGGCCTACTTCCGCGTGGCGCTCGACGCCAGGATCGCCTCGGCACGGAGGCACCTGCGGCCCGTGGCCATCGCACTCATCGACATCTACGAGGGCATCGCAGGCCCCGCGTCGCTGCCCGCGCCGCCGGCACGAGCCGCGGAGTCGATCCGCCAGACGGTCCGCGACGCGGATACGGCCTGCCGGCTCGGCGACGGCACCTTCGCCATCATCCTCGAGGACACCCCCGAGAACGGCGCCGTGTGGACCGTCGAACGCATCCGTCGCAACCTGGTGAGCCGCTTCGGCAGCCACACCATGTGGGCCGGCGTGGCCTGCTACCCGGCCCATGCCTTCTCGGCCGAGGAGCTGCTCGAGCAGGCCCAGGTCGCCCTGGGATCGGCCCGGGAGTGGAAGCAGGATCGCATCGAGGTCGCGATCGCCGAGTGAGGCCGACGGATCCGGTCAGCGGCGAGGGCGGCGAGCGCCGCGGCGCAGCTCCTCACGGATCGCCTCGGCGTCGTGGTCCTGGGACCGTCCCGCCCAGCGCACGGACCCGGGCGTGGCCGAGAGCCGCGCGACCACGTCGGGCATCGGTACGCCGTCCACGGTCGTGATCGCCCCGCGGGCCTCGTAGTGGGGGTCGGCGAAGATGTCGGCCATGTCGTACACCGGTGCCGCCGCGGCATGCACCCGGTCGAACTCGGCGAGCACCTCGTCGAGCGAGCGTCGGCCGATCCACTCACCGAGGCACTCGTCGATCTCGTCGCGGTGGGACACCCTGCCGGCGAACCCCTCGAAGCGCGGGTCGCCGCCCAGGCCGATCAGGTCGAGCACCCGCTGGGCGACGGACTCGGCGCTCGACGAGATCGCCACCCACCTACCGTCGGCGCACCGGTACGTGTTGCGCGGCACCGTGTAGGGGATCCCCGCGCCCAGACGCTCCTGGGTCACGCCGGTCAGCCCGTAGAGCGGCACGAGCGGCCCCATCATCTGCAGCATCGACTCCATCAGGTTCACGTCGACGACCTGGCCACGCCCGGAGTGCACCGCGACCATCGTCGCGAACGCGGCGACCAGGGCGGTGACCTCGTCGGTCAGCGCGATCGGCGGGAGCAGCGGCGCGCCGTCGGGCTCGCCGTTGATCGCCGCGAAACCCGAGAGCGCCTCGGCCTGGGTCGCGAACGCCGGACGGTCGCGGTAGGGGCCGTCCTGACCGAACCCGGTCACCCGGGTGATCACGAGCCCCGGGTTGCGCTCGAGCAGCACGTCGGGCGCCAGCCCGAGTCGTTCGAGCACACCGGGGCGGAAGTTCTCGACGAGCACGTCCGCCGAGTCGCACAGCTCGAGCATCACCTCGAGGTCGTCGGGGTCCTTCAGGTCCAGCGTGATCGTCCGCTTGCCCCGACCCATGATCTTCCACCACAGCGAGTCGCCGTCGGGGACCTCGCGCCAGCCGAGGTCGCGGGCGGTGTCGCCGCCGGGACGCTCGACCTTGACGACGTCCGCGCCGAAGTCGGCGAGGTAGCGGGCACAGCCGGGTCCGGCGATCACCGTCGCGCAGTCGATGACGCGCAGGTCGCCGAGCGGGCCGGGTCCGCTCACGAGACCAGTCGCGCCGGCACGGGGATCTCGAAGCACCGCTCCGAGAGGCGTCCGAGCGAGTACTCCGGGTAGCTGCCGCCGAACATGCCGCGGGTCCGCTCGGTCCAGTCCAACGCGTCGGGCCGGGAGATGCGACGGTGGACCTGCAGGATGACGCCCTCGAAGACCCGGTACTCGGCCCAGCTGCCGGGGAAGTCCTTCACGCTCGCGACCTCGACGAAGGGCACGGCACCCGCGTCGGGCAGGTGGACCACCCGGTTGCGGTGCGTGTGCCCCGCGAAGTAGCCGACGAGTGCGTCGCGGCGCGCCATGACCCGGGCGAGCTCCTCGGTGTCGGCGGGCACGATGCCGAAGGTGTGGTCGTGGCGGGGTTCCTCCGCCGGGTTCCACACGGGATGGTGGCCGAACACCAGCACCGGTCGGTCCGCCCGGGCACCCAGCTCGTCGAGCCAGTCGAGCTGGTCGGCGTCGAGGTGCCCGTTGATCTCGCCGTCCGCGCTCGTGTCGAGCAGTGCGACGACGACGCCGGGCAGCACCCGTTCCTGGGTGGGCCAGGCGGCGACGGGCAGTCGGTGGAAGCTCTCGTGGTTGCCGCGGACGTGGAGCAGCCGGTCGCCGAAGGTGCCGCGGTACACCTCGAGGAAGCGCTCGTACTCCGGGAGCGTGCCCTCCGAGGTGAGGTCGCCCTTGACGACCACGGCGTCGGGATCGATCGCGGCGATCTCCTCGACCGCCGCGGCGTTCATCGTCTCGGGGTACGGCGGCTCGCCGTCCGCGACGGAGTAGGTCGTCCACTCCGGGACGCCGTCGACGTGGCCGGCGACGGTCTCGCCGAAGTGCACGTCGTTCACCGTGCCGATCGACGCCAGCCGCTCGCCGCGCCGTGGCAGCGTGCGGACCACGTGACCGTCACCGAGGTCGATGTCGGTGTCGGGCGGCAGTTCGGACCAGACGCGACGGGTCGCCCCGCGGAACACGACGACCTCGTCGTCCGAGACCGACATGACCTCTGGGCTGGGCGCGGGGTCGCTGCGTTCGGTGTCGCTGCGTTCGGTCACGAGCGTGAGACTACGTCCGCGGCTGCTGCGGGACCGCGGCGCGGCCCGCTGCCGGCGAAGCGGACGATCAGCTGTAGGGCCGGGCCCGTCGGGCGGGCACCGGTCGGGTCCACCAGCGGCCGGAGAAGCGCCAGCGCGGCACGGTCTCGCGGGCGTCGTCCGCGGCAGCGGCGCGGGGCAGCCCCACCTCGAGCGCGGCGATGATCGCGGCGGCCTCCTCGTCGGAGGGCGTCGGGGTGATCGAGCCGATCGACGCGCCGGGGTCGCCCATCAGAGCGGCATGTTCCCGTGCTTGCGCTGCGGCAGCTCCTCGCGCTTCGAGCGGAGGATCTCGAGGCCGGCGATCAGCTTGATGCGGGTCTCGGCCGGGTCGATCACGTCGTCGACGTAGCCGCGGTCGGTGGCCTCCCACGGGTTGAGGAAGGTCTCCTCGTACTCCTCGATCAGCTCGGCGCGCTTGGCGACGGGATCGTCGGCCTCGGCCATGGTCCGACGGTGCACGATCTCGACCGCACCGCTGGCGCCCATGACGGCGAGCTCGGCCGAGGGCCACGCGAAGCAGAGGTCGGAGCCGATGGACTTGGAGTCCATCACCACGTACGCACCGCCGTAGGCCTTGCGGGTGATCACCGAGATGCGGGGCACGGTCGCCTCGCAGTAGGCGTAGAGCAGCTTGGCGCCGTGGCGGATGATGCCGTTGTGCTCCTGGTCGACGCCGGGCAGGAAGCCGGGCACGTCGACGAAGGTCACGAGCGGGATGTTGAACGCGTCGCAGGTGCGCACGAACCGAGCGGCCTTCGACGAGGACTCGATGTCGAGGACGCCGGCGTACATCGAGGGCTGGTTGCCGACCACGCCGACGGTGTGACCGCCGAGACGGGCGAAGCCGCAGATGATCGAGCCGGCCCAGGTGGCGCCGTACTCGAAGAAGTCGCCGTCGTCGGCCACGGACCGGACCACGTCGCGCATGTCGTAGGGCTGGTTCGCCGAGTCCGGGAGGATGTCGTAGAGCTCCTCGCAGCGGCGGTCGACCGGGTCGTCGGTCGGCTCGAAGGGCGACTCGTCGAGGTTGTTCGACGGCAGGAAGCCGAGCAGGTAGCGCACGTCGTCGAGCGCCGCCTTGTCGTCGGCGGAGATGAACTGCGCCACGCCCGAGGTCCCGGTGTGGATGCGGGCGCCGCCCAGGTCCTGCTGGGAGACGTCCTCGCCGGTGACCTGCTTCACGACGTCGGGTCCGGTGATGAACATGTACGACGTCTCGTCGACCATGAACACGAAGTCGGTCATGACCGGGCTGTAGACGGCGCCACCGGCGCACGGGCCCATGATCACCGAGATCTGCGGCGTGACGCCCGAGGCCTTGACGTTGCGGTAGAAGATGCCGCCGTAGCTGGCCAGGGAGACGACGCCCTCCTGGATGCGGGCACCGGCACCGTCGTTGAGCCCGATGACCGGCGCACCGACCTTGAGCGCCAGGTCCATCAGCTTGTGGATCTTCTCGGCGAACACGCCGCCCAGGGCGCCGCCGTAGACGGTGAAGTCCTGGCTGAACACGAAGACCTTGCGGCCGTCGATCGTGCCCCAACCGGTGATCACGCCGTCGCCGTAGGGGCGATCGGGCAGCGCCTCGCCGGCGCGGTGGCGTGCCAGCATGTCGAGCTCGTGGAAGGAGCCCTCGTCGAGCAGGTACTCGACCCGCTCGCGGGCGAGCATCTTGCCGCGTTCGTGCTGGCGGGCGACCGAGCGCTCCGAACCGGGCTGGAGGGCCAGCTCACGGCGCTTTGCGAGGTCCTCGACCCGTTCCCGAATGGGGTGTTCCATGCGCCGAAAGGTACTGCGCACCGGGCCGACGCCCAAAAAGGGCCCGACGTGACGGTCGGATCCTCGATACGGGCGCCCCGCGGCCGATGAGGTTCACAGATCCCTTTCCCTCCCGGAGCAGAAGATGACGTCGTCGACCACCGAAGTTCGACCCGAGCGCGCCACCAAGGCGCCGCGCGCTGCCGTTGCACGACCTGAGCGCGCCCGAGCGACCTCGCTCGCCACCGCCGCAGCAGCGGTCGCCGTGCTGGCCGTCGTGTGCGGTCTCACCGTCGTGTGGTTCTTCGCGGCCGTGCCGTTCGGGCTCTTCGCCATCGCCTGCGCCGTCGTGGACCGCCGTCGGCACCGACGGGCCGGCGACGGGACCCAGGCCAGCGCGGCGTCGACCGTGGCCCTCACCCTGGGCCTGGCCGTCCTGCCCCTCGCTGCGAGCACGTTCGTGCTGGTCCCGCGGGTCGAGTCCGTCGCCACGCGTGCGGCGGGGGCGATGCAGGGCGGCATCGAGCGGGACCTCGAGAGCCTCGAGCACACGACCACCAAGAACGTCAACGCACTGAACTCGACCCTCACGGGCCTGGTGACGGTCACCAACGACCAGTGGACCGAGAACCTCCAGGAGCTCGAGCACGTCACCACCGACAACATGACGTCGCTCGAACACGAGCTGCGTGCCATCGTCGACCAGATCAGCCGGACGGCGTCGGTGGAGCTGCAGCGTCTCGAGGCGGCCGTCGCCGAGGACGTCAAGATCGTCGACCAGCGTGCCGCCTCGATCCAGGCGGGGCTCGAGGAGCAGATCCGACAGCTGCTGCTCCGGCTCGACCACCTCGAGCGAGAGGCACGGGCTGCCCGCGACGAGGCACACTCGACGTCGTGGACGGCACCCGGCTGAACCGACGATCACGAGTCGCGGTCTACTGCGCGTCTTGACTCGGCGACGACCCGGTCTTCGCCGAGTCGGCGGACGCGACCGGTTCGGCGCTCGCGACGGCCGGACTCGACGTGGTCTACGGCGGCGCGCGTGTCGGGCTGATGGGACGGGTGGCCGACGCGGCCCTCGCCGGCGGCTCGCACGTGATCGGTGTGCTGTCCGACGAGCTGGCCGATCGCGAGATCGCCCACGAGGGCCTGTCCGAGCTCCGACAGGTCGAGACCATCACGCTGCGCAAGACGATGATGCTCGAGCTGGCCGACGGCTACCTGGCGCTCCCGGGAGGTGTCGGAACCCTCGACGAGCTGTTCGAGGTGGTGTGCTGGGGGTATCTGGGCCTGCACGACCGGCCCGTCGGGCTGCTCAACGTCGCCGGCTACTACGACCACCTGCTGGCCTTCCTCGAGCACACCGTGCAGGTCGGCCTGGCGAAGGAACGGGTGCGCTCGGCGCTCCTCGTCGACGACGACCCCGTGGCGCTGGTCGAGCGCATGTCGGAACGTTTCGCGGCGGCAGGGGTGTAGAACGGAGCGGTGCGGCTACCAGTGATGCCTCCTGTGCGCCCGATGCTGGCCAAGGCGTCGCGTGAACTGCCCTCGGGCGACTTCCTCTACGAGCCGAAGTGGGACGGCTTCCGCTGCATCGTCTTCAAGGACGGTGACGAGATCGAGCTCGGCAGCAGGAACCAGAAGCCGTTCACCCGCTACTTCCCCGAGCTGCTCGGTCCGCTGCGCGAGCAGCTGCCCGCCCGCTGCGTGATCGACGGCGAGCTCGTGGTGCCGACGGCGACCGGCCTCGACTTCGACCTGCTGGGCCAGCGGATCCACCCGGCCGACTCGCGGGTCCAGAAGCTCGCGGTCGAGACACCTGCGAGCTTCGTGGCGTTCGACATCCTCTGCCTCGGCGACGACGACCTGCGCCAGCGGCCCTTCGGGGAACGACGGGCGATCCTGGCCGAGGCGCTCGCCGGTGTGACCGCCCCGCTGCACGTCACACCCTCGTCGAGCGACCCGGTGATCGCCCAGGACTGGTTCGAGCGCTTCGAGGGCTCCGGCTTCGACGGCGTGATGGCCAAGGCGGTCGACGGCACCTACGTCGAGGACAAGCGGGTGCAGCTCAAGGTGAAGCACCACCGCACCGCCGACTGCGTGGTCGCCGGGTTCCGGTACCACAAGGAGGACGGCGTCGGTTCGCTGCTGCTCGGCCTGTACGACTCGACCGACGTCGCCACCCAGCAGCTGCACCACGTGGGCGTGTGCAGCGCGTTCGCCGCGTCGCGTCGCCGCACCCTCGTCGGGGAGCTCGCCCCGTACGAGGAGGGTGGGGCGATCGGACACCCGTGGGTCTCCCCGACGCTCGAGCAGACGAGCGAGGGCACGGTCCGCATGCCCGGCGCGCAGAGCCGCTGGTCGGCGGGCAAGGAGTCGGACTGGGTGCCGCTGCGCTGCGAGCTGGTCGCCGAGGTCACCTACGAGAACTTCACCGCCGGACGCTTCCGCCATCCCGCCCGGTTCGTGCGCTGGCGTCCCGACAAGTCGCCGAACGAGTGCACCTACGACCAGGTCGACCAGCCCCCGCCGCTGGAGTTC
>JAEWED010000176.1 GCA_023389745.1 Actinomycetes bacterium | reverse complement strand
CCACCCCGCTGGTGCTCGTCGCCGGGATCGCCGGGTACGTCGCTGCGCTCGATGCGGTCGAGCCGCTGGCCCAGGAGATCGACCACCCGACGGTGCTGCGGTCGTACCCCGTCGCCCAGGGCATGGTCCTGGTGCGTCACCTGGTCGCGCCGGTGCTGGTGCTGTTGCTGTCGGGCGCGGTCGCCCTCGGCGTGGCCTGGGCGCTCGGGCCTGCGGCCGAGGTCCTGACCGTCGGCGCGATCACGCTCGTGAGCGCGAGCGTGGCTGCGGTCGCCGGCGCGTCGATCAGCGTCGTCTCCGAAGCGGTCCTCGACCAGACCGGCGAGGCGATGATGCCGCCCGAGGTGGCCGGTCCCCGTGTGGTCGTGCGGACGCTGTGGCCACCGCTCGTGGCCGTGATCGGCACCCTGCCGGTGCTCGCCGCGCAGCGGGTGATGCGTGACGGTGGCTCCGTCGAGCCCGTCGCCGCAGCGGTCGCGGGTGCGTCGTTGGCGCTCTCGGCGATCGTGTTCACGTGGGTCCGCTACCGGGCGGAGCTGCACGAGACGATGGGTCAGGCCATGCGTGGCGAGACCGGAGGAGGCGCGTCGTGAGTCGACGCAGTGGTGGCGGTTCCCGCAGGGAGGCACGACAGATCCCGGCGATCGAGGTCCACGACCTCGTCAAGCACTACGGCGAGCTGGTCGCGCTCGAGGTCGAGCACCTCGAGGTGCCCCAGGGCCAGTCGGTGGTCCTCGTCGGGCACAACGGATCGGGCAAGTCGACGCTGCTGAGCATCCTCGCCGGCACGCTCGAGGCGAGCGAGGGCACGGTCCTCATCGAGGGTGATCCACCGGACTCCCTGACCGCACGGGCGGCCCGGTCCTGGTTGCCCGACAACCCGATCCTCTACGACGACCTCAGCGTCAGCGAGCACCTGGAGTACACCTCGCGGATGCACGGGGGCGACGGCGAGGAGCCGCTGCTCGACGAGCTCGTCGAACGCCTCGGCCTGTCGGGACGCCAGGACGACCTGCCCTCGCAGTTCAGCCGTGGCCTGCGCCAGAAGACCGCGGCCGCGGTCGCGCTGTGCCGCCCGTTCTCGGTGCTGCTCGTCGACGAGCCGTTCGTCGGGCTCGACACCAGCGGTCGGGCCGCGCTGCTGGAGCTGTTGGCGCAGGCTCGCGCCGAGGGGGCGACGATCGTCGTCGCGACCCACGATCCGGCGGTGATCGAGCAGTTCGAGCGCGGCATCGTGTTGGACAACGGCGAGATCATCCACGACGGAGCGGCCTCGGAGCTGCCAGCATTCCTGTCCGCCGACACGGCGCACCACGAGGGCTGACCCGGTCCGCAGCTCGACCGGCACCAGCGCGGCGCGGAGCGGTCGTCACCAGCGCGGTCGTCACCAGGCAGTCGCACTTTCACCACAGGCATCCCGGGGGGAATCCATGTCCGAACGCATCCGACTCGAGGTCGACGGCGCCATCGCCACGATCACGAACGACAACCCGGACAAGCACAACGCGTTCGACGACGAGATGGACGCGACGCTGTTCGAGATCCTCGGCGAGCTGCGTGCGCGCGACGACGTCCGGGTCGTCGTCTGGCGCGGCGAGGGCCGGTCGTTCTCGTCAGGACGCGACGTCGGGTCGATCGGCGTCGCGAAGACCGAGCTGAGTCACCACGAGCTGATGCGGCGCGGGCATCGCGGCATCCAACAGCTGTGGGAGCTCGACCAGCCGGTGCTCGTCGCGTGCAAGGGCTGGGTCATGGGCGGCTCGTTCCAGCGCGCTCTGCTCTGCGACGTGCGCGTCGCCGCCGAGGGCACCCGCTTCCGCCTCCCGGAGCTCACCCACGGCGTCATCCCCGACACCGGCGGCGTCGCCGTGCTCCATCAGATGTGCGGCCCGGGTGTCGTCAGCGACCTGGTGCTGACCGGACGGGTGATGGAGGTCGACGAGGCGTTCGCCCATGGCATCGTCTCGCGGGTCGTCGCCCCCGACGAGCTCGACGGCGTGGTCCACGAGATGGCCGAGCAGATCGCCCGCACGCCGAAGATCGCCGTGAAGCTGGCCCGAGAGGTGATCCGTCACCTGTCGCTGCCCGAGTTGCGGGCCTCGATGGCCGACGAGCTCACCTACCAGACGACGCTCAACAAGAGCGACGACTTCGCCGAGTTCAAGGCCGCCCGCGCCGAGCAGCGCGAGCCGCGGTACACCGGCAGCTGAGCGGGCCCGGACCGGACCCGACCGTCGAGAGCGTTGCGAGAGCACCAGATGACACCGAGCGGAGCGACATGACACAGATCACCGGACTGCCCCACCCACCGCCTCCGGGCGCGACTGCGCTGGTGCCGGGCACCTTCGACGGCGTCACCGTCGTCGTCACCGGCGGCGGCACCGGGCTCGGCAAGGCGATCGCGTCGGAGTTCGCCCGACTCGGCGCGAACCTCGCCGTGCTGAGCCGCAAGCCTGAGCACCTCGCCGCGGCGGGTGAAGCGCTGTCCGAGCTCGGTGCCCCCGTGTTGACCGCCGAGTGCGACATCCGCGACGCGGAGAGCATCTCGGCAGCGTTCGACGCCGTCGAGGACTACTTCGGCCTGCCGGGTGTGCTGGTCAACAACGCCGCAGCCAACTTCCCGTCGCCCGCCGAGGACCTGTCGCCCAATGCCTGGCGCACCGTCGTCGACATCACGCTCAACGGCACCTTCCTGATGTGTCGTGAGTACGGCCGACGCCTGCTCGAGGTCGGCGCGCCCGGCTCGATCATCAACGTCGGCGCCACCTACGCGTGGACCGGCGGGCCGGGCTTCGCGCACTCCGCCGCGGCGAAGGCCGGGGTGAAGAACCTGACCGAGACGCTCGCGGTCGAGTGGGGTCCCTACGGCATCCAGGTGAACAGCCTGGTGCCGGGCCTGATGCCGCACGAGGACATGACCGCCGACATCCAGGGGAACCTGGCCGCCACCAGCGACAAGGACGTGTGCCAGCCCGCGATGCGTGTCGGTCAGCGTCAGGAGCTGGGCTGGGCGGCGACGTTCCTGGCGTCGCCGTTCGCCCGGTTCATCTCCGGGCACACGCTGGTCGTCGACGGCGCCAACTGGCAGCGACGGGCGCTCACGAACCCGCCGGTGGTGACGATCCGCGACCAGATGGGCCGCCCGCCCTTCGGCGAGGACTGACCGGCACCACCTGCCCGAATTCCGTCTCGG
>JAEWED010000173.1 GCA_023389745.1 Actinomycetes bacterium | reverse complement strand
TCCCCTGTCGATGACGACCCCACTCCCGGGGTCAGCGCCGCTCTCCGGGGACAACTCCCCGCTGACGACGCCACTCGGGCGGTGTTCGGTGTCCGACATGGACGCGGACCGACAACTCGCGCAGTGGGCCGCACGCCACCACGGCCTCTTCCGCGCCGAGGACGCGTTGCGAGTGGGTCTCAGCCGGCGGCAGATCGGCTACCGGGTCCGTCAAGGCCGCACCGAGCGCCTCGGCCAGAACGTGTACAGGATCGCGGGTTCGGCGCGGACACCGGATCAACGGGCGCTGAGCGCCGCGTGGCGGGCCGATGGTGCGACGTCGCACCGCACGGGAATCGAGCTGCACGATCTCATGGACCGCAGTCGAAGGCGACCGCACGTCACGGTCGATCGGTCCGGCGGCCATGAACTGCCCGACGTGGTCATCCACCGCAGCAGCGACCTCATCCCCTCGGACCTGATGCTGGTACGCCGCATCCCGGTGACCACCGCAGCGCGGACCCTCGTGGACGTCGGGCTGTTGGTCACCGACCTCGACCTCGAGAAGGTCCTCCACCGCGCTGTGCATCGCAAGCTGACCACGATCGAGGAGCTTCGGTTCATCTATCGGCGCATCTCGCGTCAAGGTCGCCATGGCGCCGGCCCGATCGGCGAGTTGCTGGCCGAGTACGACGACTCGATGCCCGCTGCCGAGAGCGACCTCGAAGTCGTGATCCTGCAGGTGCTGCGTCAGCACGGTGTCCCCGCACCGGCCCGGCAGTACATGGTGGAGCTCGAGGACTCGTCGTTCCGCCTCGACCTGGCCTACCCCCAGCACCGGCTCTTCCTCGAGGGCGACGGTTTCGGTGTCCACGGCGCGCGGGGCGCGTTCGAGGACGATCGCTGGCGGCAGAACCTCTTGGTGGCGAACGGATGGTGGCCACTGAGGGCGACGTGGCGCCACGTCCACCAACGCCCCCGCGAGTTCGCGGCGATCGTGCAAACGAAGCTGGACGAGATCGAACGAGGCTGGCGGTGACCCCCACCGGAACCTCGCCCGAAAACGGGAGTGGGGTCCTCATCGACAACGGATGTCGATGAGGACCCCTATTTCTCCGTGAAGGCTCAGAGGGCTCGGACGGTCTCCACCATGAGCTCGCCGGCCTCGGTCGGGTTCGCACCGACCTTGACCCCGGCGGACTGCAGGGCGTCCATCTTCGCGGCAGCGGTGCCCTTGCCACCGGAGACGATGGCGCCTGCGTGGCCCATCTTCTTGCCGGCCGGCGCCGTCTGCCCGGCGATGTAGGAGACGACCGGCTTGGTCATCTTGGTGGCGATGAACTCCGCCGCCTCTTCCTCGGCCGAGCCGCCGATCTCACCGATCATCATGACGGCCTTGGTCTCCGGGTCGGCCTCGAACGCCTGGAGGCAGTCGATGAAGCTGGTGCCGGGGACCGGATCGCCACCGATGCCGACGCACGTGGTCACACCGATGTCCTGCGCCTGGAGCTCGTAGAGCGCCTGGTAGGTCAGCGTGCCCGAACGCGAGACGATGCCCACGTTGTTCTCGCCGGGAACCGGAGCCTTGGCGATGTGGCCGGCGGTGATGCCGATGTTGCACTTGCCGGGGCTGATGATGCCGGGGCAGTTCGGACCGAGCAGCTGCACGTTCGGGAAGTCGCGCTTCAGCTTGTTGAAGAACCAGGCCTCGTCCTGCGCCGGCACACCCTCGGTGATGCAGACGATGAACTCGATGCCGCCCTCGGCGGCCTCCATCACCGCGGCGCGCACGCCGGCGGCGGGGATGAAGATGCAGCTGGCGGTGGCGCCGGTGGCCTCGACGGCGTCGGCGACCGAGGCGAAGATCGGGATGCCCTCGACGTTCTCGCCGGCCTTCTTCGGGTTGGTGCCCGCGACGACCTGGGTGCCGTAGTCGCGGTTGAGCAGGCCGTAGTAGCGACCCTGGCTCCCGGTCAGTCCCTGGTAGACGACCTTGGTGTTCTCATCGACGAAGATGCTCATTGTTCGGTTCTCCTTCAGCCGGCGGCGAGCTCGACCGCAGTGCGGGCGGCGTCCAGCATCGTCGGCTGCATCTGCAGCTTGTCGGACAGGTGGGGGGCGAGGATCTCACGACCCTCTTCGGCGTTGGTGCCGTCGAGACGGATCACGATCGGCGACGAGATCTCGACGCGGCTGAGGGCCTCGACGATGCCGTTCGCGACCTCTTCGCCACGGGTGATCCCGCCGAAGATGTTGATGAAGATCGCCTTCACCGCAGGGTCGTTGTTGATGACCTCGAGGGCTCCGGCCATGACGTCCGCGTTGGCGCCGCCACCGATGTCGAGGAAGTTCGCCGGGCTGCCCCCGGCCTGGTTGACGACGTCGAGCGTGCTCATCGCCAGACCTGCGCCGTTGGCGATGATGCCGACGGAGCCGTCGAGGCCGACGTACTGCAGGCCCTTGTCGTGGGCCGCCTGCTCGCGCTCGTCGCGCTCCTGGGTGGCTTCGTACTCGTCCCACTCGTGGCGGTAGTCGGCGTTGCCGTCGAGGGTGACCTTCGCGTCGAGCGCGTGCACCTCACCGGTCGGCTTGAGGATCAGCGGGTTGATCTCGGTCAGGTCCGCGTCGCCCTCGGTGTAGGCCCGGTAGAGCTTCAGCAGGATGTCGACCGCGCCGTCCTCGGCCTCGGGGTTGAGCTTTGCCGCCTTCACCCACTCGCGGGCGGTGGGCTCGTCGAGCCCGTCGACGGGGTCGATCCAGATCTTTGCGATCGCGTCGGGGTTCTCGACGGCGACGGTCTCGATCTCGACGCCCCCCTCGGCGGAGAGCATGCCGAGGTGCTTCTTGGCGGAGCGGTCGAGGGTGAACGAGGCGTAGTACTCCTCGGCGATGTCCGAGGCGACCTCGATCCAGATGACCTTGACGATGTGACCCTTGATGTCGAGGCCGAGGATGTTGGTGGCGTGCTCACGCACCTCGTCGATGTTGTTGGCGAGCTTCACACCGCCCGCCTTGCCGCGCCCACCGACGTGGACCTGCGCCTTGATCACGACCGGGTACTGCCCGATGCGTTCGGCCGCAGCGAGTGCGTCATCCACCGTCGTGACCGCTTCGCCCTTCGACACCGGAATGTCGAAGGAAGCGAAGAACTGCTTTCCCTGGTATTCGAAGAGGTCCACCCTCGTGTGCCTTCCTGCTCGGCCTGTCGGGCCTGATCGGAGGTCGCCGGGTGCGTCCTCCGAGGGTGCTCGATCTGTGCGACGGCACCCGGCGAGGGATACTAAGCGGGTGACGCCCGTGTGCCCATATCCCACCCCTGACGCCACATCCCGCCGCCGCTGCGCCGGCGCTTCCTGATGCCGGTCGAGCGCCGCAGCGGCGGCAAGCAGGTCATGTCCGTCGCGATCGCGCTGGTTGCGGTCGCCCTGGCGGTCGGACTGGCCTGGGGCATGCTCGCCCTCGCCAGCGGTGGCGACGGCCCGGTCAAGCTGCAGCTCGGCGACGACGTGTTCGACGCGGGCAACGCGGTGCGCCAGAGCAAGCAGATCGCGCAGGACGGGCCGCTGCTGTTCCCCGACGTCGCCGGCCGTGGTCAGCGCCGTCCGCTGATCGTGAACCACTTCGGCGACGACCCCGAGACCCGCTGGGTCGCCTTCCCCGCGACCGCTCCCGGGGCCTCCGAGGGCTGCTACCTGGCCTGGTCCGCAGAGCGGGAGGTCTTCGAGGAGCGCTCGGCCCCCGAGGGCGGCGGACGAGATCAGGGTGAGCTGTGCCGCGACGTGACCTACCCGCCCAACGGCGAGGGCCTGGACCAGTTCCCCTGGAAGATCGACGACCAGGGCAAGCTGATCATCGACCTCCGACCCGATGACGGCGACGATGACGGCGACGCCACGACGACGCCCGCAGCGCCCGCAGGCCCGGCGGCTCCGGAGGACTGAGCTCCCGGCGGCGGTCCGTCGACCAGCCGGCGGAGCTCAGAGCCGCTCGAGCAGCAGCGACTGCATGCCGCGCCCGACGCGTCCGTCGCGGTCGAAGAGCGTGGCGTCGGAGGTGCCGATGCCCGTGGTCGAGGTGCGGGTGAGCGCCTCGGTCCCGATCCACTCACCGACCGGCTCCCGCCACAGGTGCACGGTCAGGTCGGGGTTGATGAACATGCTCGTGCCGTCGAAGGGCACCACCGCGCTCAGGCCGTTGGTGAAGTCGGCCACCGCGACCGCCCGCTGCCACCCGGTCGGCTCCTCGTCGGGCACGACGGGCACCAGCAGCCGGACCCAGTCGACGACCGGACCCGGTCGCCCGAACTCGCCCCGGACGATGCGGTGCTCCGCCGCGCTGGAGTGGAAGGCGATCTCGGAGGCCCCCGGCCAGTGCGACAGATCCGACGACGTCGCAGGGAGCTCCGGCACGTCGTCGACGGCACCGTCGGGGAAGTCGAGGTCGACGGTCCGTATCCGTTGAGCACGGGCCCGAGCGAGCTCCTGACCGTCGTCGACACGCGTCAACGTCGCCTCGAGCGTGGCGACCTTCGCGCCGGGGCGCAGCACCTCGGTCGAGATGTGGACCGGCACGAGCGGCACCGGACGGAACAGCTCGACGGTGACCCGGGTGAGGCGTGCCGGGATGGGTGCCTCGACCTGCTCGACCGCCCGGGTGAGCAGCGCAGCGACGGGACCGCCGTGCAGCGAGTCCTTCGACCAGGGGCCACGTGAATGGGCAGTCGGCAGCCAGTCGTCGCCCTCGGGAACGAACAGCGCGGGGAACTCCGACGGCGCGCTCATCGTGGCTGCTCGCCGGCGAACAGCGGCAGCAGCTGGTTGCGCTGCACCTTGCGCGTCCCGGTGCGGGGCAGTTCGTCGACCACGACGACGCGCCGGGGCGCCTTGTACTGCGCCATCCGCACCTCGGCCCAGACCTGGAGTGCGTCGCCGGTGAGCGACGACGACGGGTCGAGTCGCACCGCGGCGACGGGCACCTCGCCCAGCTTCGCGTCCGGCAGGCCGACGACCGCCGCCTCGAGCACGTCGGGGTGCTCCTCGAGACCGGCCTCGACCTCGAGCGGGTACACCGAGTAACCACCCGACTTGATGACGGCCTTGGCCCGGCCGTGGAACAGGACGGTGCCCAGCGGACCGGACCGCACCAGGTCACCGGTTCGGAGCCAGCCGTCCTCGGTCAACGCGGCGTCGGTCGCTGCCCGATCGCCCCAGTAGCCGGTCAGGACCCCGGGGCCCTTGACCAGGAGCTCGCCGACCTGACCCGGCAGCACGGTGCGCCCCTCGCGGTCGGCGACGCGGAGCCGCCAGCCCGGCATGGACAACCCGAGGGAGTCGCCGAGCCCGACCGGCAGCATCGGCGGCGAGACCTTCGTGGCCACGTTGCCGCTGACCTCGACCATGCCGTAGCCCTCGATGAACGCCGCCTGCCCACGTGCACCCAGGCCCGGCAGCGACACGCTGGCCCCGAAGCCCTTGAACTGCTTGGCGAGCTCCGCGGGCATGACGTCGGCGCCGCTGATCCAGACCCGCACCGAGCGCAGGTCGCGGTCGGCGGCACCCGCCTCGAGCAGCGTCCGGTACATGGCCGGCACACCCATGAACGCGGAGCACCGACGCTGCTCGATCACGTCCAGCACCCGTTGTGGGGAGAAGCGAGGCATGAAGTACACCGGGATGCCCGCGACCGCGGGACCCATCAGCGCCAGGAACCCCATGATGTGTGCCACCGGCAACGACAGGGCGAGCTCGCCGTGACGACCGCCGAGGGGCCACGCCGCGGCAGGAGCGACCTGACCGACGAGACCCTGGTGGGTCAGCTCGGCGCCCTTGGGGCGACCGGTCGTGCCCGACGTGTAGAAGAGCGCCGCGACGTCGCGGCGGTCGGGACGCACGGGGTCGGCGGCGGCGCGACGCGAGCCCGGGCCGGTCGAGAGCTCGGCGCTGTCTCGCACGACCAGGTCGGCGCCGGAGTCGGCGATCACGTGCTCGACCTCGGCGGCGCTCATCTGCGGGTTCACCGGGGCCGGCAGCCCGCCCGCCCGGGCGACCGCGAGGCAGACCAGGAACTGGTCGAAGCCGTTGGGAGTGGCGACCACGACCGGCTGGCCCGGCCGGCTGCGCGCCGCGATCGCGGCGGACCACACACGCACCTGTGCAGCGGCGTCGATGTAGGTGAGCTCGCGGACCCTGCCGGGTTCGAGCTCCTCGGTGACCATGACGGCGTCGCCGTGCAGCGCGGCGAGCCGGTCGATCAGGTCGGCAAGGGTGACGGATCGACCGAGCACGAACGCTGCACGGCCGACCACCGAACGAGTGGTCATCGGTCGAGCTCCTGCGGCCCCGTCACGCCTTCACCAGCGGCGCCCACGACAGCAGCAGGCGCTTCTCGCCGACCGTCGAGAAGCGCACCACCGCTTCGGCCTTGTCGCCGTCGCCCTCGACGAGCAGGACGACACCCTCGCCCCACACGTTGTGGCGCACGTCGTCGCCGACCTTGAACTGGAGCTCGTGCGCACCGGTCGGACGGGGCGGCGCCGGTCGGGTGGCACGCTCGACCGCTCGCTCACGACCCGGCGGCGACCACGAGGTCGACTGCCAACCGCCGCTGTCGCCGCCGCGACCTCGGCCCGAGCGCGACGCCCGGCTACGGCTCGCGGGTGAGTCCTCGATCAGGTGCGACGGGATCTCGTCGAGGAACCGACTCGGCGGGTTGTACTGGGTGGTGCCGTGCAAGGTGCGGCACCACGCGTGCGACAGGTAGAGCCGTTCGCGGGCCCGGGTGAGACCGACGTAGCAGAGGCGGCGCTCCTCTTCGAGCTCGGCGGGTTCGGTGAGCGCACGCATGTGGGGGAACACGCTCTCCTCCATGCCTGCGATGAACACCACGGGGAACTCGAGCCCCTTGGCCGAGTGCAGCGTCATCATGACGACGCCGGTCTCGGAAGGGTCGTCGGGGTCGGGCAGTGCGTCGGTGTCGGCGACGAGGGACACCTGCTCGAGGAACTCGTCGACGGTCGTGTGGTCCTTCGCCATGCCGACGAGCTCGGCGAGGTTCTCGGCGCGGCCCTCGGCCTCGATCGTGCCCTCGGCCTCGAGCTCGGCCAGGTAGCCGCTGCGATCCAGGATCGACTCGAGCATGGCGGCGGGCCCGTCGCCGACCTGGGTGCCGAGGTCGTCGAGGATCCCGAGGAACGCCTCGATGCCCCGGGCCGACCGGGGTGCGACGCCGGCCTCGTCCCAGCGCCGCAGCGCGTCGACGAACGAGATGCCCTTGGAACGGGCGAAGGTCTCGAGACGGCCGACGGTCTGGTCGCCGACGCCACGCTTGGGCACGTTCAGCACGCGCTTCAGGCTGACCTCGTCGGTCGTGTTCACGATGCCCTTGAGGTAGGCCATCGCGTCCTTGACCTCCTTGCGGTCCATGAACCGGGTGCCACCGACGACCCGGTAGGGCACCCCGGCCTTGATGAGCTGCTCCTCGATCACGCGGCTCTGGGCGTTGGTCCGGTAGAAGACGGCCATGTCGGACCAGCGCACGTCGCCGCCGTCGTGCAGGCGCGACATCTCGCGGGTGATCCACTGCGACTCGTCGATCTCGTCCTCGCCCTGGAAGCGCACGATCTTCTCGCCGCTGCCGGACTCGGTCCACAGGTCCTTCGGCTTGCGTGCGACGTTGTGCGCGATGACGGCGTTGGCGGCGTCGAGGATCGTCTGGGTGGAGCGGTAGTTCTGCTCGAGCACGACCAGCGTGGCGTCCGGGAACGCCGTCTCGAACTCGAGGATGTTGCGCATGTCGGCGCCTCGGAAGGCATAGACCGACTGGTCCGAGTCGCCCACCACGCAGACGTTTCGGTGCTCCTCGCCGAGCAGCATGACCAGGTCGTTCTGCACGACGTTGGTGTCCTGGTACTCGTCGACGAGCACGTGGCGGAACCGCTCCTGGTAGTGCGCCAGCACCTCTGGCTGGGTCTGGAGCAGCTGCACGGTCACCGCGAGCAGGTCGTCGAAGTCCATCGCACCCGCTCGGTGCAGGCGCAGCTGGTACTCGGTGTAGACCTCGGCGATCTTGCGGTCGTAGATGTTCTTCGCCTTCTCGCGGAAGGTGTCGAAGTCGACGCCGTCGTTCTTGGCGGCCGAGATCGCGGCGTGCACCGCCCGAGGCGGGAAGCGCCGCGGATCGATGTTGAGGTCGCGCAGCACGTACGAGGTCAGCCGAACGGCGTCGGCCTGGTCGTAGAT
>JAEWED010000160.1 GCA_023389745.1 Actinomycetes bacterium | reverse complement strand
GGCGAGATCGTCGGCGTGGACGCGCTCTCGTCGTTCGCCGAGGAGCTCTCGGTCATCCCGGGGCTCGACGAGCTGTTCGCGCTGACAGAGGTGCAGACGCTGTGCGAGTCGGGCGAGTACGACGTGGTCGTCGTCGACTGCGCGCCCACCGCCGAGACGATCCGCCTGCTGTCGCTGCCCGACCTGTTGAGCTGGTACATGGAGCGCCTGTTCCCGGCGTCGAAGCGGCTCTCGCGGATGGTCGGACCGGTCCTGTCGCGACTCACCTCGTTGCCGGTCGCCGACCAGTCGGTGTTCTCGGCCGGAGAGCGCTTCTACGCCCAGCTCGACGGCGTCCGGGCGATCCTGTCGGATCCCCAGGTGACGTCGGCCCGCCTGGTCGTGAACCCGGAGCGCATGGTCATCGCCGAGGCGAGGCGCACCTACACGTACCTGTCGCTGTTCGGCTACCAGGTCGACGCCGTCGTCGCGAACCGTGTACTGCCGGATCGGACCCGGGGCGCCGACGGCGCCGACCCCTGGTTCGACGCCTGGCACCGAGCACAGGGCGAGCACCTGAGCACCATCGAGTCGGGCTTCTCACCGCTCCCGGTGTTCCGGGCGACCCACGCCGGTGGCGAGATCGTCGGCGTGGACGCGCTCTCGTCGTTCGCCGAGGAGCTGTGGGACGACGTCGATCCGGCGGAACGGCTCGTCGACGGACTGCCGATCCGTGTCGACAGGGGCGAGGGCGGCTACGTGCTGACGATGGACCTTCCGTTCACCGAACGCGACGAGGTCGACCTGACCCGCTCCGACGACGAACTGCACGTCGCGGTCGGTCCGCATCGCCGCAACCTGGTGCTGCCCGACTCGTTGCGCCGCAGGGAGATCGCCACCGCGGCCCTCGTCGACGGTCGGCTCGCCGTGGCGTTCGTCGACGGCTGAACGGCCGAGCCGTTCACCGGGACGTGACGGCGCGGGTCGGGCCGGGCCATGATCTCTGTCCATGGACGAGGCGACCGGCGCCCGGGGCCCGCACGACGCCGGCCCGGAGCTCTCCGAGGGGATCGATCACCTGCAGCGAGCGGCTCGGGAGCTGGTCGCCGCCGCGCGGTCCTTCCTCGACGTGGTCGAGCAGGTCGTCGAGGACGACGAACGCCTCTCCGGTGCGGCGTCGTCGATCGCGGATCTGGTGGGCCGTGGGCTCGGTTCGACGACCGGACGAGACCTGGCCGGCGGGTTGCTGGGTGGGCTCGCCGGGCGCGAGCCGTCCTGGCTGCGCAACGACCCCGACCATCCTGATGCTCCTGACCGGCCTGATGCTCCTGACCGGCCCGCTGCTCCTGACCGGCCCGACGCTCCTGACCGGCCCGACGCCCGTGCCGGCGTCGATGACGTCGATCTGTTCTTCGGTGACGCGTCCGTCGATCTGGCCGCACCGGAGCCCGAGGCACCCGAGCACACGTCCGACGACACGCCGCCTCCTGCGAGCAGCCCTGCCGAGAAGGCCCCCGCCAAGAACGTGGCTGCCAAGAAGTCGGCGGCCAAGAAGGCGGCTGCGACGCCTCGGACCCGTCGGGTGACCCGCATCTCGGTCGACTGACGAGGCGCGTCGACCGCGGCGCCGGTGGTCGTTCGGCCCGTCGAGCCTCAAGATGGGTGGATCGGGGCCGACAGGTGGCTCCAGGACCTGCACATGAAGCTCGTACGGATCGACCGGATCGCCCCAGGAGGCGAGGCTCTCGACCTGCATCCGCGGATGACGGTCGTCGCCGACGCGCCCCCGGAGCTGCGACGTCGGCTGGTCGAGGTCTTCCGCTCGTTCTCGCAGGACACCGCCCCGGGCCACCCCGGACTGCTCGAGGTCAGCGGCGTACGCCTGACCCTGGACCGGGCGACGCTCGACCAGCTCCAGCTCGACCCGCTGGTCGATGCCGTCCTGCGCTTCGGTGGTCCCGGCGCGAGCGATCGGCTTGTCGGGGACCCCCTCGGCGAGGTGCCGGGCGAGACGACCACCGACGCGCTGCGGCGCCGGCTCCGTGAGGTCGCCGCTCGTCGCACCCAGCTCGCGGAGCGGATGGAGCACCACCGCAACGACCTCGACCCCCACGCCGGCACCGCGGTCGAGGTCGGCCTCGGTCAGATCGAGGCCCTCGAGTCGCGCCGCTCCACGCTGCGGGCCGAATGGGAGCGCGAACGGGCCCAGCGCGACGAGCACCGCGACGAGCTGCGTGCCCGACGGGCAGCGCTGCGCACCTGGCTCGAGCAGGCTTCGCGCCTGGACGCCGCGGCGGTCCAGGCCGCCCGCGACGCCCTCGTCCGGGTGATCGAGCCCCCGACCGAGCTCGACCCCGTGGCCGTCCGCCTCGCCGACCGCCTCGAAGGGCTGCTCGTCGAGGCCCGCGAGCTCGCCGCACGGCGCACCATGTTGCAGCTGCGCGAGCGTGAAGCCACCCAACGTCTCGACGAGGCCGTCGAGGCCGCTCGCTCCGCGGAACGAGCCATGCGCTCCGGCTCGGTCGACCCCGACGTGGTGGCGCGCCTGGAGCAGGTGCGCGACGAGATCTTCTCCGTGGGCGACCGGGCGGGCCGCCTCAGCTCCTCACGCAACAAGCGCCGGGTCTCGGAGCTGCGGGCCGAGGAGGCGATGCTGCTCGACCGCCTCGGCTACGACACCTACAGCGCCTACGTGATGGGCATCCCGTCGCTGCGTGCCGAGATGGAGCGGATCAGCCGGGTCGACACCGCGCAGAACCGCTCCGAGCGGATCGAGGCCGAGGTCGAACAGCTCCGGGCGGAGCTGCCGGACCGCCGGACGGTCGACCGGGCGGGTGTCGAGCTGTCGGCCGCGCTGGTGGAGTCCCTCGAGTACCTCGGCGATCCGCGGGCGCTGTCGCTCGCGTCGTCCGAGCGCGACCCCGACGACGTCGAGCTGCTCGCCGAGCTGGTCTACTCGACGACCGAGGAGCTCCGACTCCGCCGTGTGACGGTCTCGACCGACGACGCGCCGCAGGTGATGATCGCGACCGATCGACTGCGGCGGGTGCTCGAGGACAACTGCGCCGACTGGGCCGACGATGACGAGGACCCCGTCGGTCCCTTCCCCGAGTGGTCCACCGCCGTGAGCGCGTCGGAGCTGGTCGACGTGGCCCGCGACTGGGCGTTCTGGCACGAGCGGGTCGAACGTGCGATCGCACCCGCCCGGGCACGTCTCGCGGCGATCGACGACGAGCTCGCGGCGCTCGACGCTGCCGGGGACCCCGTGCAGGACGTCTCGCGCTGGGCCGAGGTCGAGGCCGAGCTCGACGCCGCGCTCGACCGGTTGAACGCGGCCGAGGAACGCGTCCGGTTGCACGAGCTCGCCACCGCGGCGATCGCCGAGCTGCGCGAACAGGAGCTGCACGTGCGCGACGAGGAGCGCTCGCTGCTGGCCGCCATCGCAGAGGCCGAGCGACCCACCGGGGCGATGCCGATCGCACCGGACCTGCCCCCGACTGGCCTGCCCCCGAGCGGCCCGGCACCGACTGGGAGCACGGCGACCCCGCCGCCCTACCACCCACCTGCCGGTGACGCCGCTGCGACACCTCCGGCGGACGCGTCGGCCGCTCGTCCGTCGAGCGCGTCGGTGGAGTGGACCGTGGTGTCGCGGCTCGCGGAGCAGCGATCGGTGTCGTTCGCCGGTTCGATCCCGGTGCTCGTCGACGGGCTGCCGGAGGACCCCGCCGACGCCGCCGCGGTCGTGCGACGGCTGCAGGCCATGTCGGACCTGGTGCAGGTCGTCCTGCTCGCAGGGGGCTCCGACCCCTCACTCGGCCTGGTCGACCGGTCGACCGCGTCGCTCACGTCGTTCTGACCGTGCAGGCCCGACCGACCACGTCCGTCGACGGGGTGGCTGGCCCTCCACCGCGCGGTTGTGGTCGACTGCTCGACCATGATCGGTGACCGTCCGTCGGACCAGGTGACGCCATGAGCCAGGTGACGCCATGAGGCGGTCGTCACAACCCCAGCACGTCGTCGGTGTGGACGTCGGCGGCACCAAGACCCTAGCCCTGCTCGTCGAGATCCTCCCCGGTCGGCCGCCCCGGGTGATCGACCGCGAGCTGCTGCCCTCCGAGGCCGGCACCCAGCAGTCCGTCGATCAGATCGAACGCTCGGTGATGGCGATCCTGGATCGTGCCCCCGTCCGTCCCGTCGCCGTGGGAGTGGGGCTCGCCGGGTTCGTGGACCGGCACGGGATCGTGCGCAGCGCGCCGAACTCCGCAGGGCTCGTCGGCATCGATGTCGCCGCCCGGCTCGAGGAGTGCTTCGGCCTGCCGGCGGTCGTCGACAACGATGCCAACTGCGTCGCGGTCGCCACCCACGCCCTCGCGGAACCCGACGCACAGAGCCTGGTGGCGGTGACGTTGGGCACCGGCATCGGCGGCGGGATCATCATCGGCCACCGCCTCCTGCGCGGCGCCAACGGCTTCGCCGGGGAGCCCGGCCACATGGTGGTCGACCGCTTCGGTCCCGAGTGCCCGTGCGGACAGCGGGGGTGCTGGGAGGTGTTCGCGTCGGGCACCGGGCTGGAACGGCTCGCCCGCCAGGCGATCGAGGCGGGCGAGGCGCCCGGACTGCTCGCCGCGGCGGGATCGATCGAGTCGCTCCGCGGTGAGCACGTGACCGATCGACTGGCCAGCGGCGACCCCGAGGCGCTCGCCGTCTTCGAGCGCTA
>JAEWED010000098.1 GCA_023389745.1 Actinomycetes bacterium | reverse complement strand
GGCCCGGGCTGTTCGGGATCGACCTGGGCGTGAGCGCCCGCGGCTCCGACAACTTCAGACCGGCGTTCGGCATCGCGGTGCTCGTCGTCGTCGCCCTGAGCTGCGTCGCCGTCGCGAACCTGCGGCGCAACGGCACCGGGTTGCGCTGGCTGGCGGTGCGGGCCAACGAGCGGGCTGCTGCCGCCGCCGGCATCGACGTGGCACGCACCAAACTCGGGGCGTTCGCCGTGTCGTCGTTCCTCGCCGGTCTCTGCGGAGTGCTCATGGCCCACGCGACCACCACCTTGTCGCCCACCTCGTTCATGGTGATCGGCGCGCTCGTGACGCTCGCGCTGACCTACCTCGGCGGCGTCTCGAGCATCACCGGAGCCCTGGTCGCCGGTGCGCTCGCCCAGGCCGGCATCGTCACCACTGCGCTGAACGGCATGAGCGGCGGCGACGCCGGCGACTACGTCTACGCGGTCAGCGGGCTGGCTCTGATCGTGACCGCGGTGCTCGCACCCGAGGGGCTCAGCGGCATCTGGCGTGAACGCACCGCGCAGCTCACCGCGCGCCTCCGGAGGACGTCATGAGCCAGCATCCGGAGGGCGACGTGACCGGGCACCCGGAGGGCGACATGACCGAACCGATGCTCCGGGTCACCGACCTGACCGTCCGCCACGGAGGGCTCGTCGCGCTCGACCACGTGTCGATGGACGTCGACGAGGGATCGATCGTCGGGCTGATCGGGCCGAACGGCGCGGGCAAGACCACGTTCATCGATGCGTTGAGCGGGTTCGTGGCGACCTCCGACGGACGGGTCGTGCTCGACGGCCGTCGCATCGACGATCTGGCGCCGCACCTGCGGGCACGGCGCGGCCTGGTCCGCACGTTCCAGTCCCTCGAGCTGTTCGAGGATCTCACGGTGACCGAGAACCTGTTCACCGCGCTCGACCGCCCGGGTGCCTGGTCGCTGCTGGTGGACGCGGTGCGACCGAAGCGACGCGACGACCGTGGTGTGGCCGAGGTGCTCGAGCTGCTGGGCCTGGCCGATGCCGCGGCCCGACGACCGAGCGAGCTGTCGAACGGACAGCGTCACCTGGTCGCGCTCGGGCGTGCCCTGGTCGCCCATCCGAGGTTGCTGCTGCTCGACGAGCCCGCCGCCGGGCTCGACCCCGGCGAGACGGCTGCGCTCAACGAGGTCCTGCGTGCCCTGCCCGACCGCGGCACCACGGTGCTGCTCGTCGAGCACGACATGTCGGTGGTGCTCGAGGTCTGCGACCGCGTCGACGTCATCGACTTCGGCGGGCTCATCGCGAGCGGCACACCCGCCGAGGTGCGTGCCGACGAGCGTGTGATCGCCGCCTACCTCGGTGACGGGATCGAGCGATGAGCGACGCCGACACCACACCCGACGCAGCGCCCGACGACACGCCGGGTGGACCGAGCGACGTCGTGCTCGAACTGCACGGCCTGTCGGCGGGCTACGACGGCGTCGCGGTCGTGCACGAGGTCGACCTGGTGGTGCGCAGCGGCGAGGTGGTCGCCCTGCTCGGCGCGAACGGCGCCGGCAAGACGACGACGCTGTCGACGGTCTCGGGGCTGCTGCCGGTGCTCGGCGGATCGATGTCCGTGCTCGGCGCCACGCCGCCGACACGTCGACGCATGGTCGTGCGCGACGTCTGGCGCCGGGCCCGCGGCGGCGTCGCCCACGTCCCCGAGGACCGCGGCCTGTTCGCCGACCTGACCGTGGCGGAGAACCTCCGCCTCGGCACGCCTCGAGGACGCGCCGGCAGGGCCGCGAGCGGCGAGGCCGCGGCCGGTGGGGCAGGCCTCGACCAGGTCATGGAGCTGTTCCCCGCGTTGGCCGCGGTGACCGACCGCCGGGCAGGTCTGCTCTCGGGCGGCGAGCAGCAGATGCTCGCACTCGCCCGAGCGGTCCTGGGTCGACCCCGACTGCTGCTCGTCGACGAGCTCAGCCTGGGGCTCGCGCCGATCATCGTGTCGAGGTTGCTGCCGGTGCTGCGCACGATCGCCGAGACGACGGGCGCCGGGGTGCTCGTCGTCGAGCAGCACGTGCCGCTCGTGCTCGGCGTCGCGGACCACGCCTACGTGCTCGACCGCGGCCGGGTCGTGCTGGCCGGCACCTCGTCCGAGGTCGCCGATCGCATCGACGAGGTCGAGGCCGGCTACCTCGGCGAGCGCTGAAGGCCCTTCGTCCCGACCCCCAGGACCTCCTCGACCCCCGAGGTCACCCCAACCCCCGAGGTCTCCCCAACCGTTGAAATGACACCTGTTTTCGATGCCGCCGCATCGAAAACAGGTGTCATTTCGACCCACGGGTCAGGAGGCGAGCGGCGCGCCGGAGTCGAGGTCGTCGGCGACCTGGAGCACCACTCGCTGCAGATCGGCGTCGAGCTCACCGAGGCGGTCGAGCTCGTCGGCGAACCGGTTGCGGGGCAGGTCCTGTGCGGGGACCGCTCGCGGCATCCACGCCGAGTGCAGCATGAACGGCATCGTCACACCCGGCGCAGCGAGCGTCGCGATCGGACCGCGGGCGACGTCGTCGGCGTGGAACACCTCGACGCGGAAGCCGTCGTCGTTCATCAGCGGCACGACCACGTAGCCGTCGTGTCCACCCGGCGAGGAACCGGCGTAGCGCGACATCGACGCATCCGAGCCCGGATCCCGCGGCACGAAGATCGGCGACGTCGGGAAGTCGTCCATCGCGAACTCGTGGTGTGCGACGAGCTGCAGGTCGTCGACGTCCATCGAGGCCAGCAGCGGCACCGTCTCCTCGGTGGGCAGCAACGTGCGGTCGACCCGGTCGCCGTAGAGGGCGAGCATCTTCTGGGTGACCCCCTCGGGACGCCACCCCTGGTGCACCGTGTGGTGCAGCGTCGGCCGGGTGCGACCCTCGGTGCTCCAGTCCATCGCGTTGAGCTGCCGGGTCCAGAGCAGCTCCGGCTCGCGCAGCTCGGCCCGGTGCACGATCTTCGCCGTCTCGGGGTCGATCACGGCCATCGTCGTGCGGTCCGGTGACATCGGGAAGCCGTAGAGGCCGCACAGCGCCGGGTCGCACGGACGCCCGAGTGCGTCGACGTCGCCGGCCTGCTGGGTCATGGCGATGTCGGCGCTCTCGGTGTGCTCGAACAGGATGCGGATGCCGTCGCTGTCGTCGTAGGTCGCGTAGTAGTGGTTGATCTCGGGCGAGATGTGGAAGGTCGTGCACGGCACCTCGGTGCCCGGGGGCGTCGACGCGAGGGCTGCCTTGCGGATCAGGTACACCGGGGCGCTCAGGTTCGCCGGCTCGGTCCGATCACCACCGGCGAGCACCTGCGGTTCGACGTGGAACGCGCAGTCCCCGACGATCAGCCAGTTCCGCGTCTGCGTGATCGTGTGCACCGACTGCGGGATCGTCGCCCCGGCGATCGGCCACGACTCGACCGGGCCGTGCCCGTCCCACCGCACGACGTGCAGAGCGCCCCAGTGCGTGTTGACGGTCCACAGCACGTCGCGGTCCGGGTCGATCACGGGGTGCGCGGTCGACATGACCAGGGGCAGCACGGGCTGGGGTGACACCTCGAAGGTCGCCCACTCCGACCGGTGGCCGACGTCGCCCAGGTAGCCGAGGGTCACCGGATCGATCTCGACGGGACGACCCGCGTCCCAGGTCATGAAGAGCCGGTCGCCCCACGGCAGCGGCGCGGTGTTCGCCGCGTTGGTGTGGCCGAAGGGCGACTGCACGCCGATCATCGTCGGGGTGAACAGCTCCGGGCGCGCCGCGCGCAGCCGGGCCGACGGCGAGTCGATGCGACGTTGGCGCCAGGCGAAGCCACCCTCGGGCGCGCCGTGCGTGCCCGGCTCGAGCGACAGGCGATAGGTCGTGCCCTCGCCGAAGAACGGATGCGGCCCGGCGAAGGTGTCCGGGTGCGGGGCGCTGATGACCAGCTCGCCCGTCAGGTCGGCCGGCCATTCGCCCGACACGACGGACAGGTCGTGGTCCTCGGGTGGTGCCATCGAGAACAGTGACCGTGGAATGGGCATGTCGCCTCCCGTCGCGGCGCGGGTGCGCGCTCGGTGAACACTGTAAAGTGACCGACGACACCGGTCCAGCACTCCGCCGACCGGGTTCCCGCAGGAGTCGACACGTGTCCGCGACCCAGACCGAGACCAGCTCGAGCCCGTACCTCGCCGGCCCCTACGCACCGGTGCCCGACGAGGTCGACCTGGGCACCCTCGACGTCAGCGGCGAGCTGCCCGAGGGCCTGCGCGGCACGTTCCTGCGCAACGGCCCGAACCCGATGTTCGCTCCGCTGGGCGCCTACCACCTCTTCGACGGCGACGGCATGCTGCACGCCGCGACGTTCGACGGCTCGTCGGTCGCCTACCGGAACCGCTGGATCCGCAGCGCGGGCCTGGGCGCCGAGCAGCGCGCCGGTCACGCGATCTACGGCGGCATGGCCCAGCCCGCCTTCCCGGATCCCGAGGTCGTCGGCGACGCCGGCCCGATGAAGAACGTGGCGAACACCCACGTCGTGCGCCACGCAGGCCGCACCATGTGCCTCTGGGAGGCCGGCCCGCCGACCCTGGTCGACGACGCCCTGCAGACGCTGGGCACCTTCGACTACGACGGCGCGCTCGTCGGCCCCATGACGGCGCATCCGAAGATCGACACCGCCACCGGCGAGATGCACTTCTTCGGGTACTCCGCGATGGCGCCCTACCTGCGCTACCACGTCGCCGACTCCTCCGGTCGGCTGGTCCGTTCGATCGACATCGACCTGCCGAACCCGGTGATGATGCACGACTTCGCGATCACCGAGCACCACGTCGTGTTCTTCGACGCCCCCGCCCTGTTCGACCTGTCGGGGTTCCTGCGCGGCGGCCCGATGATCCGTTGGGAGCCCGAGCTGGGCACGCGCATCGGCGTGATGCGCCGTGACGGCGACGGCAGCGACCTGCGCTGGGCCGAGATCGAGCCCTGCTACGTGTTCCACTTCCTCAACGCGTGGAGCGACGGCTCGACGCTGGTGCTCGACGGGTGTCGGCTGCCGCGACTCGACATCGGACTCGACCCCGACGCCGACGCGACGACCGACGACCGCGGGTACCTCACCCGCTTCAGCGTCGACCTGGCCACCGACCGGGCCACGACGACGCAGCTCACCGACCTGCGCGGCGACTTCCCCCGCATCGACGACCGCGCCGCCGGCCGCGAGCACCACGTCGGCTACCTGGCCACCACCGTCGACGAGCGCGCCGCGGACGACCCGGGCGCGTCGAACCCCGAAGAGGGCGCGTTCGACTCCGTCACCCGGATCGACCTGGCCGACGGCACGACGCGCTCGCACCGCTTCGGTCGCGGCCGCACGTGCGGCGAGCCGGTGTTCGCTCCCGACCCGTCACGCGACGCCCAGGACGGCGGCTGGCTGCTGACCTGGGTGTACGACGCGGCGACCGACCTGACCGAACTGGTCGTGCTCGACGCCGAGGACATCGAGTCGGCCCCCGTCGCGACCGTGCACACGGGTCGCCGGGTGCCGTTCGGCTTCCACGGTTCCTGGATCCCCGACTGAGCAGCGCTCCCGGACGGTCGACCGCTCAGCGCGACGACCTGAGCCCGTCGACCACGGCGTCGATCACCGAGTCGACCAGCTCGGACTCGTAGTCGGCACCGAGGTTCGGACGCGCGAGCAGGACCGTCGCCACGCCGTGCACCGCGGCCCAGATGGTCAGCCCCACCATGAGCGGATCGTCGGTCCGCAGCATGCCCGCGGCGATCGCGTCGTCGATCGCGACGCTCGAGACCTCGAACGACTTCGACGCCAGGTCGTGCTCGGCCGCGGCGTGCTGGGGCGACCAGGCAGGCCGGAACATCGTCATCACCCCGAACAGCGCCGGGTTCGCGAGCGCGTGGTCGACGTAGGCCCGGCTCTGCACCTTGATGCGCTCGACGGGGTCCTCGACCGCGGTCGACGCGACCACCAGTCCGTCGAGCAGACGACCGAACTCCTCGTCCGCGATGGCCCGCATCAGGTCGTCCTTCGACGCGAAGTGCGCGTAGAGCGCCGGTGCGGTGACGCCCAGACGCGCAGCGATGCGGCGCAACGACACCGCGTCGGGACCGTCCTCGACCATGATCGCCCGTGCGGCGTCCAGGATCGCCGCTGCGCTGAGGGGCGTCCGGCTCTCGCTCATCGCCGTCACGGTAGTGGTGGCCCCTGCGGATGGCATGATCCCCTGGTGAGCTCCTCGTGCTGCAGCCCCGGCTCGGACGACCGCGGCGACCTGCCCGTGGCGGCCGGCCCGCCGACCGACGTGTCCGCCGACGTGTCCACCGA
>JAEWED010000157.1 GCA_023389745.1 Actinomycetes bacterium | reverse complement strand
CCGACCACCGGAGACTGGCCGACCACCGGAGACTGGCCGACCACCGGCTGCATCCCGCTCACCGGCGGGATCCGGACGGGTGACCGAAACGGTCAACTGGCCTTCCCGGACTCGGCGATCACCTTCGAGATGATCCCGTTCTCCTCGTCGAAGAACTTCTTCGACAGCTCGCTCCAGCTGACGAAGTCACCCTCGACGGTCAGCAGGTTGGTGACCGGCGGATACGGGTTCTTCGGGTCGTTCGCGCCCTCGACCTCGTCGACCTCGACGTCGACGATCGACAGCGGGCGGAAGCCCTTGAGCGCGAACTGCGTCTGCCCCTTCTCGCTGAGCACGAAGTCGATCCACTCGGTCGCCTTCGGCGTCGCGTCCTCCAGGACCGCACCCGGGTTCTCGATCAGGAGCGTCGTCTCCGGGATGATGTAGTCGAAGTCCTCGCCGTTCTGACGGGCCAGGATGGCCTCGTTCTCGTAGGTCAGGAACACGTTGCCGGTGCCGCTGGTGAAGGCGGTGGTGGCGTCACGGCCGCTGCTCGGCAGCGAGACGACGTTGCCGTACAGCTTGGTCACGTAGTCGAGGGCCTCTTCCTCGGTGCCACCGTTCTCGATGACCTGTCCCCACGCCGCCAGGGCGTTCCAGCGGGCGGCGCCCGACGACGCCGGGTTCGGCGTGACGATCTCGACACCAGGCTTGATCAGGTCGTCCCAGTCCTCGATGTTGTCCGGGTTGCCCTTCGGCACCGCGAACACCACGACCGAGGTGGACACCACGCCCTTGTTCTCTCCGGCGTTCCAGTCCTCGGCGACGAGGCCCTCGTCGACCAGGCGGGTGACGTCGCTCGACACCGAGAAGTGCACGTAGTCCGCCGCGAGCCCGTCGACGACCGCACGGCTCTGGTCGCCCGAGGCCCCGTAGGAGGTGACGAACTCGACGTTCTCACCCTCGGGGGTCGTGGCCCACTCCTCGGCGATGGCCTTGTTGGCCGCTTCCGGCACGGCGAAGCCGACCAGGTTGATCGTCTCGCTCTTGGTGTCGCCGCTGCTGGCGTCCGCGCTGTCGCCGTCCGACCCGCAGCTCGTCGCGACCAGGAGTCCCGCGAACGCCACTGCCGCAACTGCTCTCACCCGATGCCTCATCGTGCCTTCTTCCTCCGTAGGTCACCGGTCGACAGGGGGTGCCGACGTCGGTGTGCAGCGCAAGGTAGCTAAACCCGACTATTTACGTCAACATAAGCGGAAAGATAGGGAAGGTGGGGAAGCCGCCACGGGTGGCGCAGGCCGGCGATCCCAGGTGCGCCGCGGATGTGGGAGACCGGTCGCCCGCCGGGTACCTTCGGTCGCCATGGCACGAACGCTGATCCGCCAGGCCGAGGTCGCACTGCTCGACGAGAAGCGTCGACTCACCGCCGACGAGCTCGCCGAGCTCGCCGCACTCGGCCCCGAGCACACCCCCGCGCTGACCGCGCTCGCCCACCAGGTCCGCCTCGAGTGGTGCGGGCCCGAGGTCGAGGTCGAGGGCATCCTCTCGGCCAAGACCGGCGGCTGCCCCGAGGACTGCCACTTCTGCTCGCAGTCCTCGGCGTTCGACACCCCTGTGAAGGCCACCCCCTTCCTCGACACCGACGAGGTGCTGGCCGCGGCGCGCGAGACCGCCGAGGTGGGCGCGTCGGAGTTCTGCATCGTGTTGGCCGTCAAGGGTCCCGACGAGCGCACGATGGACCGCATCCTGGAGCTCGTGCCGATCGTGCGCGACGAGACCGGGCTGAACGTCGCGGTGTCCGCCGGCATCCTCTCCGAGGACCAGGCGGTGCGCCTGGCCGAGGGCGGCGTGCACCGCTACAACCACAACCTCGAGACGGCCAGGTCCTTCTTCCCGAAGGTCGCGACGACCCACACCTGGGAGGAGCGCTGGGACACCTGCCAGTTGGTCAAGGACAACGGCATGGAGCTGTGCTGCGGTGCGCTGCTCGGCATGGGCGAGTCCGATGCCCAGCGCCTCGAGCTGCTGTCGCAGCTCGTCGAGCTCGACCCGACCGAGGTCCCGCTCAACTTCTTGAACCCTCGTCCCGGCACGCCGCTGCAGATCCGCAAGCCCGTCTCGGCGATGGAGGCGCTCAAGTGGATCGCGCTGTTCCGCCTGGCGCTGCCGGCGGTCATCCTGCGCTACGCGGGCGGCCGCGAGATCACGCTGCGCGAGCTGCAGGTCATGGGCATGACCTCGGGCATCAACGCGCTGATCGTGGGCAACTACCTGACCACCCTCGGCCGCTCGGCCGACGAGGACCTGCAGATGCTCGACGACCTCCAGATGCCGATCGGCGCGCTCACCGGGGTGCTGTGAGCCCCGATGCCCCGGCCGGTCCGGGCACCGAGGCGGCGTCGAGCGGCGCCGCCCACTGCCCCGGGTGCGGGGCGTCGACCGACGCGTGCCGGGGCTGCCTCCCGCAGCTCGACCCGCCCCGCTACTGCACCGCGTGCGGCGGATGGATGGCGGTCCGCGTCAGCACCGGCGGCTGGCGGGCTCGCTGCCGTTCCTGCGGCGCGGAGTCGTCCTCGCGCTGAGGTCGTCCTCGCGCTGAGCTGTCGTCTCTGCCGTTCTCGCGGGCGCACGCGCACCGGGTGCGAGCGCTGCGGTCAGACCGGATCGAAGCTGTCGAGCAGCTTCGGGTGCGCCTCGTCGAGCGCCGCGGCACCGGAGTCGTCACCCGCGGTCAGGAGCACCACGAACCGTCCGCCGGTCATCAGGAAGCGTGCCCGGGTCGTGTAGTGGTCGTCGAGCACCAGCACCGAGTCCGCGGCGCGCCCATGGCTCACCTGGACGTCACGACGCACCGTCTCCTGGCCCAGACCTGCCGCCGAGACGTACAGGTCGATGAGCGAGGCGAACCCCGCGTCGGTGTCGAGCTGGTCCATGCCCGCCGCGTCGCGACCGAGATCGGTCGAGACGGCCATCATGACGCCCTCGGGGCCCAGCTCGGCGAGATAGCCGGTCATCCCCGCCTGGGCGAGGTCCGGGTCCTCGGCCGCATCGGTGGCGCTGGCAGGCATCGAGACGGAGAAGCCGCCCTCGGCCGAGCTCAGCGAGCGCCACTGGCCGGGCACGACCACGACGGGCGGGTCCACCAGGCCCACCTGCTGGAGCGGGCCGGCGAGCGGCCCCTGGTGACGGAAGCCGAAGACGACACCGACGGTGAGCACCGCGGCGAGCAGCGCGCCGATCACGACGGTCGACACCGACACACCGCCGGAGCCGGCGGAGCGGAACGTCGCCGTCTCCGACAGCGGCACCACGGTGGGGCGGTCGAGCACGGCGGTCCCACCGCCGTGCAGCGGGGGCGCCACGGCCGGCGCCTCGGCGACCGGGAGGTGTTCGCGCTCCTGGGCGGCGCACGTCTCGCAGATCGACTCGTGGTCGTCCATCAGGAAGGAACAGCGCGGACAGTTCTTCACACCTCATGGTCTCGACCCGGAGGGCACCACCCTTGAACCAACGGGGCCGGACGGCTCAGCGCATTGGGCAGGTCGACCCAGTCGCTAGGTTCTTCCCATGCGTTCGCCACTGATCCCGATCACCGGAGACGTCGAGGCCGATCTGCTCCTGCAGGACGATCCCGCGGCGCTGCTCATCGGCATGCTGCTCGACCAGCAGGTCCCCATGGAGTGGGCGTTCAAGGGGCCGATGACGCTGCGCGAGCGGCTCGGCGGCCGGCTCGACCCGGCCGAGATCGCGGCGATGGACTCCGAGGCGTTCGTCGCCATCTGCGCCGAGAAGCCGGCCATCCACCGCTTCCCCGCGTCGATGGGCCGACGCATCCACGAGGTCTGCGAGGCGCTCGTCGCCGACTACGACGGCGACGCGGCGAAGCTCTGGTCCGACGGCCCCGACGCCGTCGAGCTGCACCGCCGGCTGCGGGCGCTGCCCGGCTACGGCGAGGAGAAGACGAAGATCTTCATGGCGATCCTCGCCAAGCGACTCGGTGTGGCGCCCGCCGGCTGGGAAGAGGTGGCGTCGCCGTTCTCGGACGAGCAGCCACGGTCGGTGGCCGACGTGAGCTCCGAGGAGACGTTGCAGGCCGTGCGGGCCTGGAAGAAGCAGATGAAGGCGGCCAAGAAGTCCAAGCAGGACTCCCCCGACTGACCGCTCAGTCCTGACCGCTCAGTCGTGGCTGCTCAGGCCGGGGCGTCGACCTGCGACGCGATCTGCTGACGCGACAGCCAACCGAGGAACACCGCGACCGCCCGTGGATCGTGACGCAGCTCATGGCCGGCGCCGTTGATCAGACGGAACTCGGCGTTCCCGTGGGCCGCCGCGAGCGCCCGACCGTCGGCCTGCGGTGTCAGGTCGTCGCTGTCACCGTGCACCACGAGCAGCGGACGCGGGGCCAGGCGGGCCGCGGCGTCGATCGGCCGCACCGACTTCAGCGCGCCCGCCCACTGGTCGAACGACGTGGGGAACTGAGGGTCCTTGATCACCTGGACCTGCCGGGCGTGCAGCAGGAGGCGCCGCGGGTTGCGGGCCCAGTCGTCGAAGTCCGCCGGTGTCGCGAGCGCCGCCACCCCGGCGACGCGCGGGTTGCGCGCCCCTTCGCACACCGCGAGCGATCCGCCGGTGCCGAAGCCGGCGACCCACACGCGTTCGACGCCGAGCGTGCGCAGGTGCTCGACCGCGGCGTGCACGTCGTCGAGCCAGCCGTCGAGGGAGAAGTTGCCCTCGGCCGTGCCACAGCCACGGAAGTTCATCGTCAGCACGACCCAGCCCAGCTCCGCGGCGATGCGGTCGGCGAGCTCGGGGAAGGATCGACCCGACTGCGGGGACTCCCTGCCGCGGGTCGGGAAACCGTGGCACAGCACCAGCCCGGGAGCGTCGGTGTGCTCGATCGACGGCTCCGAGAGGTGCCCGCTGAGCCGCAGCTGCCCGGACGCGAACTCGTAGTCCATCACCGGCTGTGCGGGTCGCGTCGGGTCGGACACGTCGGCTCCGCCCGGACTCAGGCCGAGACGGTCGAGCGCTGCTTCTTGAACAACCGGTAGCAGCGGTTGCGGGCCTCGGCGAGGGTGTCGGGCCCGAAGCAGATGTAGGTCTCGGCCGCCATCAGCTCCTCGATGATCGGCTCGTCCTCTTCGGTGATGGCATCGATGTCGTAGACGACCTGCGTGCGCTTGTCGCCGACGAAGCGGTTGTGCTCGAACCTGGTGGGTCGCTCCATGGCGTCATGCTACGGCGAGCCGCGGCGGGAGCCGAACCCGGCCCGGGTCCGGCGACGTCACTCGCCGTCGGGATCCCTGCTGTCCGGATCGGGCGGTCCGGCCAGCTCCGGTCCGATCGCCCGCTCAACTCCCGCCAGGATCAGGGGGGCCCTGGAGCTCCGGACCGATCGCCCGCTCAACTCCCGCCAGGATCAGGGGGACCCTGGAGCTCCGGACCGATCGCGCCGATGGCCCGGTAGTACTCGAGCTCGACGTCGAGGATCGTGACGACGTCCGCGTCGCTCAGCTCGACGCCCGCCTCCTCGACCTTGCCCAGCACGAACGCGGTCGGCTCGTCGTCGGGGACCACCACGAGCGCGGAGCCGATGTCGTCGGCGGTGCGCTCCGACGCCACGCCCTTGGCGGCGAGGTAGTCGCAGTGGAAGAGCAGGACGCTGCGCACGTCGTCGAAGGAGATGCGAGCGGTGAGATCCTCCGGCAGCCGGTCCGCGACGAAGTCCACGGCCTCCTCGAGGTCGTAGACGCTGCGACGGGGACGTGCCGCGAGCGAACCGCTCACCACGCCGATCGACACCGTCGCGATCACGAACGTGCAGATCACCGCGAGCACCACCCACAACCACATGTTCGGGATGGTACCGGGCACGCGAGGGGTCGCCCGTGGGTCACACTGGGCCGTCACCACCCGGCGACACGCCTGCCTGCCAGGAGTGGGATCGCCGCCCCTGAGGAGGATCACATGCCGCATCCACGACGGTTCAGGTTCGGCGCCCAGCTGCACCAGCCGCTGCCCGGGCTCACCTGGGCCGAGAGCGTGCGACGGGTCGAGGAGCTCGGGTACTCGACCCTGTTCGTGCCCGACCACTTCGGCGAGCAGCTCGCGCCGATCACGGCGATGGCGACCGCTGCGGCGTTCACCGAGCGGCTCACGGTCGGGTCGCTCGTGTTCGACAACGACTACCGGCACCCGGTGGTGCTGGCCAAGGAGATGGCCTCGATCGACGCCGTGTTCCCCGGTCGCGTCGAGGTCGGCATCGGCGCCGGCTGGATGGCGTCGGACTACCGCGAGTCCGGCATCCCGATGGACCCGCCGAAGGTGCGCGTCGACCGCCTGATCGAGGCCGTCGAGATCATCCGCGGCCTGTGGTCCGGCGAACCCGTCGACCACCACGGCACGCACTACGACATCACCGGACTGGTCGGCCACCCTGCGCCGGCCACCCCCGGCGGGCCGCCGCTGATCATCGCCGGCGGGTCGCCACGCATGCTGCGCTTCGCCGGCGCCCACGGCGACATCGTGGGCGTGAACCCGTCGATCCACTCCGGCGAGATCGACGCCGACGCGGCCCGCGACGGCCTGGCCGACCGCATGGACCGCAAGTTCGAGTGGGTCGCCGAAGGTGCGGGTGACCGCCTGGACGAGATCGAGTTCAACGCGTGGGTCCCGGTGGTCGCGATCACCGACGACGCGGCGGCGGTCGCCGAGCTGATCGCACCCGGCTTCGGACTGGAGCCCGAGCGCGCCGCCGAGGCGCTCGAGTCGCCGATGGGGCTGGTCGGGACCGAGGACGAGATCGTCCAGCGACTCGAGCAGCGCCGTGACCGGTGGGGTTTCTCGTACGTCGTCGTGCAGAACGACGCCGCGCTCACGCTGGCACCGATCGTCGCCCGGCTCACCGGCGCCTGAGCCCGTCGCCTGAGCCCGTCGCCTGAGCCCGCCGGTTGAGGGGTGCGGGCCACGAGCTGCTCGAGGTGACGCTGGACACGATAAGGCAACCGCCTTAACATCGCCGACATGGCAGCACCGCTCTCCGGTGAGCGGGCCGACACCCGCTCGCCCGCCAGGATGTCGATGATCACGGCCGCCGAGCGCATCGTCGCCGAGCGCGGCCTGACCGCCATGTCGTTGCGCGTCGTCCAGCAGGAGTCGGGGCAGCGGAACAAGTCCGCCGCCCAGTACCACTTCGGCTCGCGTGACGGACTGATCGAAGCCGTGCTCGCCACGCGCATGGCGGCGGTCAACGAGCGACGTCGCGCCCTGCTCGACTCGATCGAGCACCAGCCGACCGACGAGACCGCCCTGCGCCCCTTGGTCGAGGCGCTGGTCCGCCCGGTCGCCGAGCAGACCGTGATGCTGCCCGAGAGCTGCTGGGCCCGCTTCGTGGTCCAGGCCGGCAACGATCCCGGCGTCGCCGAGGTCGTGCGCCGCCGGGTCGAGGGCGAGCCCTACAGGGAGCTCGTCGAGCGACTGGGCGCGGCGATGACCGGCGTGCCCGAACCCCTGCGACGCCTGCGCGTCGAGCGGGCCGTAGGCGTCGTCTTCGCCTCGCTCGCCGCCGGGGAGCAGGCGCGCGACCTGGGGCTGCCCGCGGCGGTCGGCCTGGACTGCCGGATCGAGGACCTGATCGACGCCACCGTCGCGCTGCTCGCCGCGCCGCCGTCGGGTGCGACCCTCGCTGCGCTGGACGGCCCTGCCGAGCAGCGCGACTCCGCCGTCGCCCGGCCCGTCGCATCACCCGCCCCGACCGAGACCGCCTGACCCCTGGAGTCGACATGTTCACCGTCAACGACCACCTCCGCATCGGTGCCAGCACCGCGCCGCGTGTGCCGGACGGCTTCGAGCTGCGCCCGTACCGGCGCATCTCGCTCGACCCGCTGTCCCCGACGATCGGCGCGGTCGTCGACGGCGTCGACCTCGGCGACGTCGACGACGAGCAGCACGCCGAGCTGCACCAGGCGTTGCTCGAGTGGAAGGTCCTCTTCTTCCGAGAGCAGGACGTGACCCGCGACCAGCAGCGCGACTTCGCCCTGTCGTGGGGCGAGCTCGAGCGCCACCCCTTCTACGCCTACGTGCAGCCGGACCAGCCCGACCAGGACGTCGTGCGCCTGGCCAAGGACGCGATGAGCAGCGGGGTCGAGAACGTGTGGCACGCCGACCTGACGTGGCACGACCGCCCTTCGTTCGGTGCGGTGCTGCGCGCCGTCGAGGTGCCGACCGTCGGCGGCGACACGCTCTGGGCCGACGCGGCCGCCGCCTACGACGAGCTGCCCGACGACCTCAAGGAGCAGATCGAGGGTCTCGAGGCGGTCCACGACTGGCAGCGCACCTTCGGGTTGGCGATGCCGGCCGAGGACCGCGATCGGCTCAGCGAGCACTTCCCGCTGGTGCAGCACCCCGTGGTCAGGAAGCACCCCGAGACCGGTCGGCGCACGCTGTTCGTCAACGCGATCTTCACCTCGCACATCGTCGGGCTCGACCACGCCGAGAGCGAGCGGATCCTGACCGCGCTGTACGCACAGATGCACCGGCCGGAGTTCCAGTGCCGGTTCCGCTGGCAACCGGGCTCGGTGGCGTTCTGGGACAACCGCTCGACGCAGCACTACGCGTCGAGCGACTACGCCCCGGCGGCACGGGTGATGGAGCGCATCAGCATCGCCGGGGACGTCCCCGTCGGGGTGTCCTGAACCGTCACGCGAGCGCGGTCCACTTGCGCGGCGCACGAGGGCGATGTGACGGCGGCGTCCGCGGCTGAGAGGATCGACGTCCGTGTACGAGATCGAACGGGTCCTCGACCACGTGCGTCAGCACAACGTCGGCGAGCCCGAGTTCCACCAGGCCGTGTCCGAGGTGCTCGAGAGCCTTCCCCAGGTGCTCGAACGGCACCCTGAGTTCCTCGACGGCAACGTGCTGGGCCGCCTCGTCGAGCCCGAGCGCCAGCTCATCTTCCGGGTGCCGTGGCAGGACGACTCGGGCCGGATCCACGTCAACCGTGGGTTCCGTGTCGAGTTCAACAGCGCCCTGGGCCCCTACAAGGGCGGCCTCCGCTTCCATCCGAGCGTGACGCTGGGCACGATCAAGTTCCTCGGCTTCGAGCAGACCTTCAAGAACGCGCTGACCGGCCTGCAGCTCGGCGGGGGCAAGGGCGGCGCGGACTTCGACCCCAAGGGCCGGTCCGACGCCGAGATCATGCGCTTCTGCCAGAGCTACATGACCGAGCTGTACCGCCACCTGGGTGAGTACACCGACGTCCCTGCGGGCGACATCGGCGTCGGCACCGCCGAGATCGGCTACCTGTTCGGCCAGTACAAGCGGATCACGAACCGCTACGAGGCGGGCGTGCTCACCGGCAAGGGCATCAACTGGGGTGGCGCCCAGGTCCGGACCGAGGCGACCGGCTACGGCACCGTGTTCTTCCTGCAGGAGATGCTGGCCACTCGGGGTGACTCGATCGACGGCAAGACCGTGGTCGTGTCGGGCAGCGGCAACGTCGCGCTGCACGCCATCGCCAAGGTCACCGAGCTCGGCGGCCGGGTGGTCGCCTGCTCGGATTCCGACGGCTACGTCGTGCACGACAAGACCATCGACGTCGACCTGCTGCGCGAGGTCAAGGACGACCGCCGACGGATGAGCGACTACGCGGACCGCGACGGGGCGGCCCACCACGTCGGCGGCGGCAGCATCTGGGACGTTCCCTGCGACATCGCGATCCCCGCGGCCACCCAGAACGAGCTCGACGGCGCCGCCGCGACGACGCTCGTGCGCAACGGCTGCCTCGCCGTGAGCGAGGGCGCCAACATGCCCAGCACACCCGACGCGATCCGGGTGTTCGGCGAGGCCGGCGTCCTGTTCGCGCCGGGCAAGGCCGCCAACGCCGGTGGCGTGGCGGCGTCCGGGCTCGAGATGCAGCAGAACGCGAGCCGCGAGAGCTGGCACTTCGACGAGTCCGAGGCTCGGCTCGCGGCGATCATGTCGGACATCCACCAGATCTGCTACGAGACCTCCGAGGAGTACGGACGCCCCGGCGACTACGTGCTCGGGGCCAACGTGGCCGGCTTCTGCAAGGTCGCCGACACGATGCTGGCGCTCGGCGTCATCTGACCGACCGCCACTTCGCCGGGTCGCTCAACCGGCGGTGAGCACCGGCTCCGGTTCGACGATCACGAACCCGCCCGGAGAGAACTCCAGCTGGAACGCCTCGCCAGAGCCGCGGCCGATGAGCGCGCCCGCGCTCATCGAGGACTTCGTCGTGATCTGCAACCCGGCCGACCACGCCACCACGGCGTTCGGGTCGACGCACGTGCGCGACTCCGAGGTGTCGAGCACGACCGGCCAGTCGCTCGCGAGGATCACGGTGCCGGGGCCCGTGAGCGTCACGTTGAACAGCCCACCCGCCGCCATCGCCCCGATGCCGCCCTTGATCATCTGGATGTTCCACTCGATGCTCGCGTCGAAGCCGAGCAGCGCCCGCGACGACGCCGAGAGCTGCTCCCCCGGACCCAGCTCGAGCAGGTGCAGCTTCTTGCCGGCGTGGGACACGAAGAGCTCCCCGTTGCCCTCGCAGGTCATCAGCTTCAGACCTTCACCCGTCGCCATCGACTTCAGGTACTTCGCCGCACCGGACCCCTTGTAGGCGAAGGTCACGTCACCCTGGAAGGCGATCATCGCCCCGCGGGTGACCTGCAACGGCGCACCGAGTGTCACCTTCACCACGGCCGGGTTCTGCCGGGTCATCCGGCCGGTCGTCGCGACCTCCATGTTCTCGGCGGCGAACAGGGTGGACGACTTCAGGTAGCCGGGCATCTGGTGGGCGACCCCGTACCCGCCGCCGGCGCCCTCGTGGCTCGCCGCACCCTGTGCGGGCTGGCTGGGCGCCGCCGGCGCCGTGTGCTCGGTCCAGGCGTTCCCGTCCCAGTAGCGCTGGAGCGAAGGGTCCTGTGGGTCGGGGTACCAGTCGGCTGGCGTGCTCATGGCGCCACCTTGCCACGATCGACATCCCGCTGCCCTGCCACCGGGTGACGAACGACACGTGCCTATACTCCGCAACGGACTTGGACAGATGTCCAGAGACCTGTCCACATCACTCGGGGGGTACCGAACAGTGCGACGCTTCGCGTTGGTTCCAGTGGTCTGTCTGGCGCTCGTCGCCGCAGCGTGCGGCGCGAGCGGCGACGAGCCCGCTGATCCGGAGGCACCGACGACCGCGGCCGCCGGCTCGTCCGACCAGGCCGAGGGCGCAGCCTTCGGCGACCTCGACGAGCTCTGCGGTCCCGGCGACTTCTCGGTCGCCGAGGACGAGGCGGGCGCCCGCGGCGCTGACCAGCTGCGCATCGGCATCGCGACCGACCGCGCGTCGACGGTGCGGCCCGGGCTCAACAAGGAGATGTGGGACGCCTCGATCGCGTTCGTGAACTGGTGCAACGAGCAGGGCGGTGTCGGCGGGCTCCAGATCGACCCGATCGAGCTGAGCGGCTCGCTGTTCGACGTCGAGGCGGCGATGACCACGGCGTGCACCGACGTGTTCGCGATGGTCGGCGGCGGCTACGCGCAGGACAACCTGGAGTTCTCCGGCAAGGACGGCTCGGACTTCCACCGCTGCGAGATGATCGACATCCCCGCCTACGCCGTGTCACCGGAGAAGGCCGACTCGAACGGCCAGGTCCAGCCGGTGCCGAACCCGGGCACGACCATGGCCAACACCTGGATCCGCGACTTCGTCGAGCTCTTCCCCGAGGCCGGCGAGAAGGCCGTGGTGGTCTACGGCGAGCTGCCGGCGCTCGAGCAGATCAAGGACTCCTACGTCACCATGCTCGACGAGCTCGAGATCCCGCTCGAGGGCACATTCCCGTACCAGGTGGTCGGGGTGAGCGACTGGACGCCCCTGGCCCGCCGCGTGATGGACACCGGTGCCACGACCATGCTGTTCGTCGGCGAGCCGGCGAACGCGACCGCGCTGACCGCGAGCCTCACCCAGCAGGGCTGGGAGGGTCGCCCGCTGTTCGAGACGAACATGTACGACCAGCAGATCTTCGCCCAGGGTGCCGAGGCGGTCGAGGGCTCGGTGATCCGCATGACCTCGGTGCCGCTCGAGGAGGCCGACCGCTCGCCTGCCACCCAGGCGTACCTGGACCTGATCGCACAGGTCGACGACGGCAAGGTCGGTCTGCTGGGTCTGCAGTCGTTGAGCGCGTGGCTGTTGTTCGTGACGGCAGCGAACGCGTGTGGCGAGGCGAACGACGGGGTGCTCGACCGCACCTGCATCCTGGAGCAGGCCGCCGAGCAGGAGGACTGGACCGGCGGCGGGCTGCACGGTCCGACCGACCCGGCCCGCCAGGGCGAGGCGGTGACCTCGAGCTGCGGTCTGCTGGTGATCGCCAAGGACGGGAAGTTCGAGCGGCTGTACCCCGAGCTGGGCGGCGACGGCGACGACGTCGACGGCTTCCACTGCCCCGACGACGGCGTCAGCCGCATCCCCGACAACGAGGGCAAGGCGATCGTCGACCCGGATCGGCCGATCTGACCCATCGGCGTTACGCTCACCAGCTCCGGGGAGGGTCTGGAACGACGACACATCGGAGCTGAGAGATGACGACGACCTTGGTGCACGGCGGCACGGTCTACGACGGCACGGGTGCACCCGGGGCACGCGCCGACGTGCTCGTCGTCGACGGGAGGGTCGAACGGATCGGCGTCGACCTCGAGGTCCCTGCGGGCACCGAGACGATCGACGCGACCGGGTGCTGGGTGACGCCGGGCTTCATCGACCTGCACACCCACTACGACGCCGAGCTCGAGATCGACCCCACCCTGTCGGAGTCGGTGCGCCACGGCGTGACGACGGTGCTGATCGGCTCGTGCGGGCTGTCGTTCGCGGTGGGCGACCCGACCGACCTGGCGGACATGTTCTGCCGGGTCGAGGGCATCCCCCGCGAGGACGTGCTGCCGCTGCTGCACCGCGTCAAGGACTGGGAGACACCCGCCGACTACCTGGAGCACCTCGAGCGCCGCCCGCTCGGCCCCAACGTGATGTCGTTCCTGGGCCACTCGGCGATGCGGGCTCACGTCATGGGTCTCGGCCGCTCCCTCGACGACGACGTCACACCGACCGACGCCGAGCTCGAGCAGATGGCCTCGATGCTCGACGACGCGCTCGACGTGGGCTACCTGGGCATGTCGGTCAACACGCTGCCGTGGGACAAGATGGACGGCGAGCGCTACCGGAGCCGTCCGACACCGTCGGTGTACGCCAAGTGGTCCGAGTACCGCCGGATGGGCAGGGTGCTGCGCCGTCGTGGCGCCGTGTTCCAGGGGGTGCCCGACATCTCGGGCCGCTGGAACGTCGCGCTGTTCATCGCGATGGCGTCGGGCCTCGGGCGTGCCCCGCTCAAGACGTCGATCATCTCGATGATGGACATCGACGCGACGCCGGGTGCGCACCGCGTGCTCGGGGCTGTCACCTCCACGGCTCGCCGACTGGTCAACGCGGACGTCCGGGTCCAGTCGCTCCCCCAGCCGTTCCGGCTCTGGACCGACGGCCTCGAGAACCCCGTGATCGAGGAGTTCGGTGCGGGCACCGAGGCGCTGCACCTGGCATCGACGGCTCGACCGGAGCTGCTCCGGGACCCCGAGTACCGCCGGCGGTTCCGCCGACAGTGGACGAACAAGCTCCAGGGCCGCGCCTATCACCGTGACCTGGGCGAGGCGACGGTCGCGTCGTGTCCCGAACCGGCGTACGAGGGCCTGACCTTCGAACAGATCGCCCGGGCGCGTGGCGTCGATCCCGTCGACGCCTTCCTGGACATGCAGGCCGAGTACGGCAACGGCCTGCGGTGGACGACCACGGTGGGCAACCGTCGTGAGGACTCCGTGGCGTGGATCGTCGACCATCCGCAGGCCCAGATCGGGTTCTCCGACGCCGGTGCACACCTGCGGAACATGGCCTTCTACAACTTCCCCCTGCACCTGCTGCGCCTGGTGCACCGCCGGGCCGAGGACGGCCGTCCGGTGATGCCGTTGGAGCGGGCCGTGCACCGGGTCACCGGCGAGCTGGCCGACTACCTCGACGTCGATGCGGGCCACCTGCGCGTCGGTGATCGGGCGGACCTGGTCGTGGTCGACCCCACGGGGCTCGACGACTCGGTCGACACGGTGGTCGAGGCGCCGATGCCGGGGGTGGCCTCGGTGCAGCGACTGGTGAACCGCAACGACCGGGCCGTGCGAGCGGTCATGGTGAACGGTCGACTGGCCTGGGACGGCACGTCGCTGGTCCCCGGGTTCGGTGACCGTCGGGGCTACGGCTCGCTGCTGCGCAGGCGATCGGCGTCGAAGCGCGCGGTCGCCGCGGTCGCCCGCCGTGCGTGGTGAGGCGGTCGGACCCGGCGAGCCCGCTCAGCGACCGGCGAGCAGCTGGTCGCGCGCCCAGACACCCGCGGGCTTGAGCCGATCGGCGGTCCAGGGGCCGTCGCTGGCGCAGGTCCCGGGGATCCAGGCGGCGCCCGAGAGCGGATCGTCGGAGTAGTTCCACACGACCCAGCTGATCTGCTCGGCGTCCATGAGGTCGACGAAGCGCTGGGCCATCACGAAGTCGTTCGGCCCGTCACCGGTGCTCTCCTGGGCGCCGAACTCCGAGACGAACACCGGCAGCGCGGCCGCCGCCTGCGCGAGCGCGTCGAGATACGGCTCGCGGAACGAGGCCGCGTAGAAGTGGAACGTGTACATGACGTCGTCGTCCGCGATGGGATTGGCCACGACCTCGGCAGGTGAGCCGCCCTCGGACACCCCGAACGAGGACCACGCCGGGGTGCCGACCAGGATGACGGCGTCGTCGTCGTGTGCCCGGATCGCCGGGATGACCCGGTCGGCGTACTCCTTGACGCGCGACCACGGCACCCCGTTGGGCTCGTTCGCGATCTCGTAGATCACGTTGGGGTCGTCCGCGTAGCGCTGCGCCATCCCGGAGAAGAACCCGGTCGCAGCGTCGACGTCGCCCATCGGGTCGCCCGGGGTCAGCACGTGCCAGTCGATGATCGCGTAGCGGTCGCGCTCGACGATCTCGTCGACGAGGTCGCTCACGGTCCGGGTGTAGGCGGCCGGGTCGGTCAGGTAGCCGCCCTCGTGCACGTACATCGAGGTGCGCAACAGGTCGGCACGCCACTCGTCGAAGAGCACGTCGAGCGAGGCGTCGGTGAGGCACTGCCGGTACCACTGCAGGCCGTGGGTGCTCATCCCCCGGAGCTGGACCGTCTGACCGCTCTCGTCGCAGAGGTCGGTGCCGCACACCGACAGCTGGCCGTGACGCTCCACCGGCGGCGCCGAGGGGTCGTCCGGCCGCGGTGCGGCGCTGGGCGGAGGTGCCTCTGACGGGGTGGAGGACGAGGTGGTGGTGGACGACGTCGAGGTGGGGTCGCCCCCCGTCACGCCACTGCAGCTCGCCAGCAGGGCGCCGAGCGCGACGGGCACGACGAGCAGCGAGCGGGCGCGGCCCAGACCCGTGCGCCGACGCCGGTGGCCGCGATCGGGAGAGTGCGAATCGGGGGGCTGTGAGTCGGGGGGCAGCGGTGAGGTCATGACGACGTCCGGAGGATCGTGACGGCGAAGTCCGAGCCGTCGGCGAGCGGAACCAGGTCCCAGGTCGAGAATCGGTGCTCGACCCGCAGGCCGAGACGGGCGATGTCGACGTCGAAGCGATCGAGCTCGTAGCTTCCCGTCGTGCGGAAGCCCGTCACGATCCTCCCGCCCGGCACCACATGGGCGGCGACCCGCTCGAGCACCAACGACTCGGTCGCGGGTGCCACGAAGAGCAGCACGTTCCCGGCGAGCACGGCGAGGTCGAACGGCGCGTGGTCGGCGGTCAGGTCGAAGGTGGACAGATCGCCCACCAGCCACTCGGGCCCCGGGTGGTCCTCGACCGCGGCGGCGATCAGCGCGGGGTCGACGTCGACGCCGACGACGTCGTGGCCACGCCGGTGCAGCTCGCCACCGAGCCGTCCGGGTCCGCACCCGGCGTCGAGCACCCTCGAGCCGGGTGGCACCAGTGCGTCGACGAGCCGCGCCTCGCCCTGCAGGTCGGCGCCGTCGGCTGCCATCGTCCGGAACCGTTCGATGTACCACTGCGAGTGGTCCGGACCGGTCTCTGTGAACCACCGGGGGGTGGTGGTCGATCGACTCTCGTCGTGCATGGGGGATCCGATGGGTCGCGTCCTGACGAGTCTGCCAAACCGGGGCGCCGCCCGCGTGTCAGGGCCGCTCAGCGATCGGTGACCGAGGGCCGGAATCGCCGCAACCGCAGGCTGTTGCTCACCACGAACACGCTCGAGAAGGCCATCGCCGCACCGGCGAGCATCGGGTTCAGGAGCCCGAACGCCGCGAGCGGGATCGCTGCCACGTTGTAGGCGAAGGCCCAGAACAGGTTGACCTTGATCGTGGCGAGGGTGCGACGGGCGAGCCGGATGGCGTCGACCGCGGCCCGCAGGTCACCGCGCACGAGGGTGATGTCGGCCGCCTCGATGGCCGCGTCGGTGCCGGTGCCCATCGCCAGGCCGAGGTCGGCCTGCGCCAGCGCGGCCGCGTCGTTGACCCCGTCGCCGACCATGGCGACGACCTTGCCCTGCTCCTGCAGCCGAGCGACCACGGCCACCTTGTCCTCGGGCAGGACCTCGGCGGTCACGTCGTCGATGCCGACCTCGGACGCGACCTGACGAGCGACGGTCCGGTTGTCGCCGGTGAGCAGGACCGGCGACAACCCGAGCCCTCGCAGCCGTGCGACGGCCTCCGCGCTCGTCGCCTTGACCGCGTCGGCGACGATCAGCAGGCCCCCGACGGCGCCGTCCCAGGCGGCCCACACCACCGTCCGCCCTCGGGACTCGGCGTCCTCCGCGGCCTCGCGCAGCACGGGGTCGAGCTCCATCCCGTCCTGTTCGAGCAGCGCCGGGCGACCCACGACCGCGGCGTGGCCGTCGACTCGCCCGCGCACCCCCAGCCCGGCGACGTTCGAGAAGGCCTCCGGAGCGGGCGGCCGGCCCACCTCGTCGACGGCCCCTCGGGCGATGGCCCGGGCGATGGGATGCTCCGAGGCGTCCTCGAGCGAGCCGGCGATCCGGAGAAGGGTCTCCCGGTCGACGCCGGCGGCGGGGACCGCGTCGATCAGGGTCATCGCCCCGGTGGTCACGGTGCCGGTCTTGTCGAGCACGATCGTGTCGACCTGACGGGTGGACTCGAGCACCTCGGGACCCCGGATGAGCACTCCGAGCTGCGCACCACGGCCGGTGCCCACGAGCAGCGCGGTCGGCGTCGCCAACCCGAGCGCACACGGACAGGCGATGATCAGGACCGAGACCGCTGCGGTGAAGGCCGCATCGGCGGGGAACCCCGCTCCGAGCCAGGCGCCGAGCACCCCGACGGCGATCGTGATGACGACGGGTACGAACACGCCCGAGACCCGATCGGCGAGCCGCTGGATCTCGGCCTTGCCGGACTGGGCCTCTTCGACGAGGCGGGCCATGCGGGCCAGCTGTGTGTCGGCACCGACCCTGGTCGCCCGGACGACCAGACGGCCACCGACGTTGACCGTCGCGCCGACGACCTCGTCGCCGACGCCGACCTCGACCGGGAGCGACTCCCCCGAGAGCATGCTGGCGTCGACCGCCGAGGTGCCGGACACGACGGTTCCGTCCGTGGCGACGGTCTCGCCGGGTCGCACCACGAAGAGGTCGCCGACCACCAGCCGATCGCTGGGGATGCGCTCCTCGCTGCCGTCGACGCCGCTGCGCAGCACCGCCACGTCCTTCGCGCCCAGTTCGAGCAGGGCTCGCAGCGCGGCACCGGCGCGTCGCTTGGAGCGGCGCTCGAAGTAGCGGCCGGCGACGACGAACATGGTCACGCCCGCGGCGACCTCGAGGTAGATGTTCGACGCGCCGTCGGTGGGCTGCACCGTCAACTCGAAGCCGTGTGTCATGCCGGGTTCGCCGGCGGTGCCGAGGAACAGGGCGTACAGCGACCACAGGAACGCCGAGAGCGTGCCGACCGAGATCAGCGTGTCCATCGTGGCCGCGCCGTGACGCAGGTTGAGCCAGGCAGCCCGGTGGAACGGCCAGGCCGCCCACACGATCACCGGCGCGGCGAGCGTGAGCGAGGCCCACTGCCAGTGCTCGAACTGCAGGGCCGGCACCATCGCCATGGCGATGACCGGGACCGACAGCACGCCCGCACCGATGAGCCGCTGGCGCAGCGCCACGAGCTCCGGGTCGACGTCGTCGCCGGTCGCCGCCGCGCCGTCCGCCGCCGATCCGTCCGCTGCGGCGGCGGGCAACGACGCCTGGTAGCCGGTCGCCTCGACGGTCGCGATCAGGTCGTCGGCGTCGACCGCTCCGTCGGTGATCACCCGCGCCTTCTCGGTGGCGTAGTTGACGGTCGCCTCGACGCCGTCGAGCCTGTTCAACTTCTTCTCGATGCGCATCGCGCACGCGGCGCAGGTCATGCCGCCGATCTCGAGCTCGATGCTGCGGGCCGCCGGGTCGGTGGTCGTGCTCATGCGCCACCGTCCTCGTGATCGTCCTGGTGATCGTCCTCGTGATCCTGCGGCACGACGGACGTCGTCGAGATGGTGCTCACCGAGTGCGCGCCGGCCGGGTCGTCGTGGGTTGCGGGCTGCTCGGCGCGTCGGGTCCAGTCCTCGACCACCCGGTCCGGCACGACCGCGCCGGCGACGACGTACGAGGCCCCGAAGACCAGGACCAGACCCACGACGAAGGCGGCGAGTCGGGCGGGGGCGCTCACGGCACCGGCTGGGCGGCGTAGCCGGCCTCGTCGACGGCGGCGAGCACCGCCGCGTCGTCGGGCAGGTCGCTGCCGGAGACGACGAGCCGACCGGTCGCGGCGCTCACGTCGACCGTCTCGACGCCCTCGAGTGCGCCGACCTCTTCGGCGACGGCCGCCTCGCAGTGGCCGCAGCTCATCCCGCTCACCTGGTACTCGGTCGTGGCCATCGTGGCTCCTCTCGATCGCTCGGCGCCCGCGGCGCTCTCGACACCCATAGATACCCCATGGGGGTATCTAGTTCAAGCGGTCGGCCGGCGATCTCCGACCATCGATCGGACCTCAACCTTTGCCGGACGAACCGCTTTTCGGATTCTCTCGTTACCGTGACCGGGCCGACCAACAGGCCGACCAGGGAGAGCACCCATGCCGACCATCGCCAGTGTCCGTTCCAGGCTGATCGCCGGGGCGGTGATCACGCTGGTGGCGGTCGGTGTGGTGCCCGCCACGGCGCCGTACGCCGCAGCCGCCATCGTGCCGGTGCAGGGCTGCACGTTCGACGGCGCCCCACTGGTCATCGACGTCGAGGACACCACCCTCGGCCCGTACGAGGGTGGCTGGTACGCGCTCTTCGACGCGACCGGCACGGCCATCGACCACTCCGAACCGCTCGGCACCGCCACCGCCTCGCCGGTGTGCGTGCTGCCCGTGGTCGACGGTGCGCTCGACTCCTCACAGGCCACCTGGGCCTTCTGCACCCAGCCGTCGCCCGCCTTCTCGAACTGCGTCGAGGACCAGCTCACCGAGGCCACCGCCCCCTTCGACGCCGATGCAGCCGCGCTCGCAGCGTGGGTCATCGGGAGCCAGGTCGACGCCGGCGACTTCTCGACCGCCGCACTCGAGGAGACGCAGGCCTTCGTGCAGTGCATCACCTCGGACACACCGCTGCCGATCCCCGACTTCGGCGACTGCGAGGACTTCCAGATGCTCCTCGAAGTGCTGGTCCTGCCCAACCTGGTCGACGGGACCACCGAGCTGAGCGTCGCCGCGACGTCGACGCCGGGACAGTTCACGGTGACCTCGACGATGCAGATCGTCGACGTCGCTGCCGGCGGTGACGCCGGTGTCGAGCTGTGCGCCGGCCAGGGTGGAGCCGAGCTGATGGCCGGACAGCTCATGGTCCAGGAGCCGGGCACACCTGTGCAGGTGTGCGTCGTCGACGGCGGCCCCACCCCCACGCTGGTGGCCTCGTCGCTGTACCCGGAGCTCGAGCTCGGCTCGTTCGTCGGGTTCGACGGCGTGTCGGACACCTCGCAACCGTGCGCCGTCTTCCTCACCGAGACCGGCGTCGGTGACTTCCTGACCGCCCAGGCGACCTCGTCCGCGGCGCCCACACCCGCACCGGCACCGCCCGCGACCCCACAGCGTCAGGGCAGCGGCGTCGCACGCACACCCGCCCGACTCTCGTTCGCCGGCTGAGGCACCCTCCGGGGCACCGCCGGAGTGCCGGGCCGGGCCGACGTCCGTCGATACGATCACGACGGGCGTCGGACACCGGTCCGGCACGGCCGGCAGACACGCCGATGTCGACGACGAGGGGGACCATGAAGTCGCAGTTCGACGACGAGGGCTTCGAGTTCGACCGGCGGATCCTGCTCGGTGGGGCCGCACGGGGCCTGACCGATGCCGGCGAGGTCCTCGTCACGCTCGATGCGGTGATCGACGGCGACCACGAGTCGTGGATCCAGCGGTTCACCGCCCTCGCCGACCGGGTGCGCAGCGCGGCCGACGCGAGCGCGGCGAACGGACGCACGGTCAGCGCCCGCTCGGCGAACCTGCGGGCGAGCAGCTACTACGCCACCGCAGCGTCCCACGCCGTCGGCACCGGCGACGAAGGTCGCATGCGGTCGCTGTGGGAGCGACACCGTGACTGCTGGGACGCCGCAGTGGCCGCGTTCGACCCTCCGGTCGAGCGGCTCGCCATCCCTTACGAGGACACGACCCTCGAGGGCTACTTCTTCCACGGCGCCGGGCACGCGTCCGACGACGAGCCGGTGGCCCGACCGACGGTGATCCTGAACAACGGCAGCGACGGCCCCGTGTGCGACATGTGGGGCGCCGGCGGAGCCGCGGCGGTCGAGCGCGGGTGGAACGCGCTCGTGTTCGACGGCCCGGGCCAGGGTGCGGCGCTGTTGCGCCAGCAGCTGCACTTCCGTCCGGACTGGGAGGCCGTGATCACACCGATCGTCGACCACCTGCGGACCCGGGACGACGTCGACCCGCGGCGCATCGCGCTCAGCGGTGTCAGCCAGGCCGGCTACTGGGTGCCGAGGGCGGTGAGCCGGGAGCACCGGATCGTGGCGGCGATCGCGGATCCGGGTGTCATGCGGGTGGGTGACTCCTGGACCTCGCACCTGCCCGACGTCATGGTCCAGCTGCTCGACGCCGGCGACAAGGCGGACTTCGACACCTTCATGGCAGGAGCGATGAAGGACTCCCCCGCCACTGCCGCCGAGCTCAGGTGGCGGATGGCGCCGTACGGGACCGACTCGTACTTCGACGCCTACCGGGCGGCCCGGGCGATGACGCTGACCGCGGACGACCTCGCGGCGATCACCTGTCCCGTGCTCGTCACCGCACCCGAGCACGAGCAGTTCTGGCCGGGACAGGCGCAGGAGATGCACGAGCTGATCGCGGACTCGACCCTGGTGACCTTCACCGAAGCCGAGGGCGCCGACTGGCACTGCGAGCCCACCGCCCGGATGCTGCGCGACGAACGGACGAGTGACTGGTTGGCGGCGGTGTTCGACACGGTCGCCGACGACAGCCAGGACTGAGCCTGCGAGGACTGAGCGGTCCAGTGGGCGGGTAGTGGCCGTTGATCGAGTCGCTCCCCTGCCACGGGAGCGGCCTTCCGTCGGCCCGGCCGGCGGTCCACCACGAAGGGATGTTGCGATGCCACGACCCAACGAGGATCTGGCCAACGAGGATCTGGCCAACGACGATCCGGCCGACGACGGGATGACCGTGTTGGACGTGCCCGAACGTGGGCGCTTCGAGCTGCGACGCGGCGACGAGGTGCTCGGCTTCGCCGACTACCGCTCGATCGGCGACGACGTGGTCGAGATGCCCCACACCGTGATCTCGCCGGAGCACCGCGGCAAGGGCCTCGGCGACGTGCTCGTCGAGGGTGCGGTCCGCCAGTTGCACGACCGGGACGTCGGGATCGTGCCGACGTGCTGGTTCGTCGCCGACTACCTCGAACGCCACCCGCAGCACCGCTGACCATGGGCTCGTCGCACAACTCTCAGCGCATCGACGCCCCCGTCGCGCGGGTGTTCGAGCAGCTGCTCGACGCGACGTCGTACCCCGACTGGCTCGTCGGGGCACAGGCGATCACCGAGGTCGATGACTCGTGGCCGTCGGTCGGCTCGTCCTTCCACCACCGCATCGGTGTCGGCCCGTTGCGGATACCGGGCTCGACGACGATCGCCGCGCTGGAGCCGGACCGGACGCTGGTCCTCCGAGCGGGCATGGGACCCCTCGGCGAGGCCGAGGTTCGCTTCGCCCTCGAGCCCGACGGCGACGCCACGGTCATCGAGATGGACGAGGTGCCGTCGAAGGGCGTCGTGCGAGCGACCGACCGCGTCACCGGCGCGCTCGTGCCGATGATGCTGTGGGGCCGCAACCACATCTCGATGGACCTGTTCGTCGAGCTCACCGAGCAGCGAGGGCGCTGACCCCCGGCGACCGGCTCGTCAGAAGACCGTGTCGACGTCCTGGCGAACGATCTGGTCGATGTTTCGCTCGGCCAGGGCCGCGATCGTGAGCGACGGGTTCGCGCAGGCGGTCGATCCCGGGATCAGCGCCCCGTCGTTGACGTAGAGCCCCCGGTGACCGAGCACCCGTCCGAAGCGGTCGGTCACCTTGTCGATCACCGCGCCGCCGAGCGGGTGGAACGTCGTGGGGTCGTCCGCAGTCATGTCGATCGCACCGATCGAGCCGGCAGCCCGACCCAGCGCTGCGACGCGACGGCGAGCCTCGACCATCGACGGGCCGTGGGCGCTCGACGGGAAGGTCAGCCGTGACTCGTCGCGCGCGGGGTCGTAGCTGAAGTGGCCGTGACCGTCGGGGATGAAGATGCCGATGGTCTCCATCACGTTCGCCTCGAACGGCAACGGGATGCCGGCGAAGATGATCGTGAGCGGGCCGCCGGGGTTGTCCCAGTCCAGCGACGCCATGCTCGCCGGACCACCCTGCATCGTGCCCATCGGGGTGGAGAGGATCTGCGTCGTGATCAGGTCGCCGTTGGTCGACCACCACTGCCCCACGTCGTCGGGCAGGTCGGGGATGTCACCCCGGCCGGCGGCACGGACCAGCAGCTTGGTGGTGTTCGGCGAACCGGCGCACAGGAAGACGGCATCCGCGGTCAGCTCGACGTGCTCGTGGACCACGCCGTCGGTGTCGAGGCGATCGGTCGAGACGACCCACCGGCCCGCCGGGTCACGTCGCAGCTGCTCGACCCTGTGCAGCGGCAGCAGCTCGACGCGGCCTGTCGCCTCGGCGGCCGGCAGGTAGTTGGTGTCGAGGGAGCGCTTGCCCGGGCCGTTGACGCCGTAGATCACGTCGCCGGTCGAGATGACCGGCGGCTTCTCGCCGCGCAGCTCCTGGCGTACGACGTCCCAGTCGATCGGCATCGGCACCCCGTGGGCGTCGGGCAGCCCCGCGGTCCGGACGTGCTCCGCGAAACGACGGCTCGATGAGTACCGGGGATGCGCCAGCACGTCGTCGGGGATGGAGCTGGCGCCCAGGTGCCGGCGGACCAGCGGGTACCAGCGCTGGTCGAACTCCTCGTAGTCGAGCGAGTCCGGCATCACCCGGTCGAACAGGTCGCCACGCGGCTGCACCGACATGCCGTGGTAGGGCAGCGAACCGCCACCGA
>JAEWED010000153.1 GCA_023389745.1 Actinomycetes bacterium | reverse complement strand
CCTGTTGCCTCACGTCAAAACCTCCGGCTGGGGTGATTCGTTGCCTCATGTCAGGATCTCCGGCTGGCGGTCTTCGTTGCCTCACCTAAAAGCTCCGGACGGGGGTCCTTGACGAACGCTGTGTTGATCCGCCGGATCGGCGCGGGCCGCTTGAGCAGCGCGAGTCGTTCGAGGCGCTCGGCGAGGACGTCGATCTCGCGTTGCAGTTGTCCTGGGTGCAGCTCGTTCAACGCTCGGGTGAGGGCGCTCTTGCGGCCCGGGGTGAGGACTCCGGCGGCGAGGGCCCGCTGGTGCGGGGTCTGCGCAGTGTCGTGACGTTTGATGATCTTCGCTCCGACCCGTTCACGCGACACGAGCTTCTGTTGGGTGCACAACAGGTTCGTGAAGCGCCAGTCGAGCTCCCAGATCTGGTTGAGGAGCTCGAGCTCGGCGGGGGTGTCGTAGCGGAGGTAGCCGACGAGGCTGCGGACATGGGTCCAGTTCTTCTGCTCGACATGACAGCCGTCGTTCTTGTTCCCGGGCCGGCCTCGGGTGAACGTGATCCGTCGATCCGTGCAGTAGTCGAAGAGATGCGCGTTGATGAACTCCGAACCGTTGTCGGAATCGATGCCGAGGATCGGGAACGGGAACCGTGAGCTGACGTGATCGATCGCGGCGACGACATGGGCGGCGGCCTTGTTGATCACGCTGCGGTTGACGGTCCAGCCGGTCGCGACGTCGGTCACGGTGAGTGTGAAGCAGAACTCGCCGTGGCTGTTGCCGCCCTCATGGCCGACGAGGTCGATCTCGACGAACCCCGGGCTGGTCTCGTCCCATTCCGACCAGGTCCGGATCGGGATCTGTGACTTCAACATCGACCCCGGTTTCGTGTGTGACATCGCCCGGAATCCGTCGCGGTCCTTGGCCGGGCCGAGACGCCGGTCGATCGTCGCAGCACTCATCGCCACGAGCATCGCTGCTTCGGCATCTGTGAGGTCCAACTCGCCGTCACGACGCAGCATCGGCACCAGCGTGGAGAGCATCGGCGCGAGCCGTTTGCCTGCAGGGAACCGGGCAACACACCAGCAGTGTTCCAACGCGGCGACGACCCGCTCGGAGTAGAGCGGCGCTCGAGGCTTCCGAGGAGCCGCGACCCGAACAGTGCCAGCGCGGCGGAGCTGAGCTCGGGCATGGTCCCGGTTCCAGCCGGTCAACTCGACGAGCTGGTCCAAGATCACGGTCTTCTCCGCCCGGTCTGCTTGCCGGTATTTCGCTGCCAACCGGTTCGTGACCGCACGCCGCTGCGCCAGCGAAAGCTCCATCGTCCAGGCGTAGCGGCACCCGCCCTCGAACCGGAGATTCCTAGATGAGGCAACGAACACCCCCACGCGGAGGTTTCGAGTGAGTCAATGCGGGTCGGCGACCGATCGGATCAGCGACCGATAGGATCAGAGGCTGACGGCGGTGCCGTACTCGATCTCGTCGCCCTTCTGGATGACGGCGTTCACGGCCGGGATGCGGTCCTTCATGATGCGCTCGATGCCGGCCTTCATCGTCACCGTCGACGCCGGACAGCTCACACAGGCACCGTGCAGCTCGACGGTCACCACGCCTGCCTCGGCGTCCACGTCGATCAGCGAGATGTCACCGCCGTCGGCCTGGATGGCCGGTCGGATGATCTCGATGACCTCTTCGACCTCTGTGAGCACGTCGCAACTCCGCTTCTGGGGCTCTCGCCGGCCACCGATGATGGTGCGCGCCTTCGATCCTGACAACACCGGGGACTAGCGTTCCGTTCCAGATGCAGCTGTTGTCGTGGTCGTGCAGCCCGGTCGTCGGTCACATCCTCGCCGATGCGTGGGTGCTCGTCGCCCATCAGGGCGGCTGGGACGAGATGCTCATGGTGATCGTCCCCGTCGCGGCGTTCGCAGCCCTGCTCTACGGCGCGAACCGGCGGGCGGGACGGCTCGGCGAGCAGTCCGAGGGCAACGCGGTCGACGCCTCCCCCGGACCCGACGGCGTGCCACCCCGCGCCACCCGGCCGCCCGAGCCGCGCAACGAGCGCGGCGGACCCATCTGAGGTCGGACCCACCCAGAGACAGCTGGCCCGACCGGGGTCTGCTCAGTCCTCGTCGATGTCGGCGCCGATCGAGCGCATCCGCTCGACGAAGCGCTCGTAGCCCCGGTCGATGTGGTGCGACTCGGTGATCACGGTCTCGCCCTCGGCACCGAGCGCGGCGACGACCAGGGCGGCGCCGGCCCGGATGTCGACCGCCCGAACCGGCGCTCCGGAGAGCCGCTCCACGCCGTCGATGACCAGGTGGTGGCCGTCCACGCGGATGTGGGCACCCATCCGGGCGAGCTCGCCGATGTAGCGGAAGCGTCCGGCGAACACGTTCTCGGTCGCGTAGCTCGTGCCGCTCGCGTAGCTGAGCAGCGCGACGAGCATCGGCAGGTAGTCGGTGGCCAGCCCGGGGTACGGCAGGGTCGACACGTCGACCGGGCGTGGTCGACCGTTCGCCATCGCCCACAGGCCGTCCGCCTCGGGTGAGATGCGGATGCCCATGTGGCCGAGCTTCTCGACGAGCAGGTCGACGTGGTCCGGGCGGACCCTGCGCAACGTCAGCTCGCCGCCGGCGACGCCCAGCGCTGCGAGCAGCGTGGCGACCTCGATCCGGTCGGGGATGACCGCGTGCTCGACGGCCCGCAGCTCCGCCACGCCGTCGATGGTGATCACCGGGCTGCCCGCGCCGAGGATCTGGCCGCCCATGCGGTTCAGGAACGCGGCGAGGTCCGCGATCTCGGGTTCACGCGCCGCGTTCTGCACGATGGTGCGCCCCTCGGCGAGCACACCCGCCATCAGCAGGTTCTCGGTGGCACCGACGCTCGGGTAGTCGAGCACCACCTCGGTGCCGCGCAGCCGGGTCGCCCGCCCCTCGATCACGCCGTGCTCCAGGGTGAACTCGGCGCCCAGCGCCTCGAGCCCCTGCAGGTGCATGTCGATGGGCCGTGACCCGAAGTCGTCACCGCCGGGCATCGCGACGCTCGCGCGCCCGACCGACGCGAGCAGCGGACCGATCACGGCGCTCGATGCCCGCATGCGCTCCACGAGCTCGTAAGGGGCGACGGGGTTCACGTCGGCCCCGCGCACGATCTCGAGCGCGTCGTCGTCGCGCCAGCGGGTCTGCATGCCCATCGCCTCGAGCAGCGCCGCCATGTGGTCGACGTCGGAGATGCGCGGCACGTTGCGCAGCACGTAGCGCCCCTCGGCGAGCACACAGGCCGCCATCAACTTGAGGGCCGAGTTCTTCGCTCCACGCACCTCGAGCTCACCCGAGAGCGGACCGGAAGGACGAACGATCAGACGTGACACCGCACAAGTATGTCGCCAGTAGGCTGCCGCCCCGGACGTCACCACCTCGCGAGGCAGTGTGCGCGGGGCAGCGTGCGGGGAGCAGAGTGCAGGGAGCAGCGTGCAGGGTCGTGGGGTGAGGGCGGTCCGAACGTCGTCGGTCTGCGACGACGACCAGCTCGGATCCCTGCTGGCGCCACGCGACGACGCCCTGGTGCTCGAGTCCCCGGCCGGCGGCGCTGCTGACGGTACCCCGGCCCGCACTGCGGACGGCGCGGCCGACGAACCAGCTGCGGGAGCACCGGCGGAGAGGACATCGTCGGGCCGGGCCGTCTTCGACTGCGAGCACGGCCCGTTCTCGAGCTATCGGCGCACGGTCCGCTGGACCCGCAACGGCGACGGCGACGGCGACGGCGACGGGACGATCGACGTCGACCAGGTGGTCGAGTACCGGCTCGCGATCCCCTACTGGGCCCGGCTGTACGACCCGCTCGTCCGTCGTGCGCTCCCCACGGGCATCCGCCCGGGGAGCCGACCGTGGTGGACCACACCCGATCGGCTCAGCTCGGCGCAGTCGACGATGGTCGCCTCGATGGCGCTGTTCAACCTGGTCGCAGGGCTCCTCTACGGGCTGCTCACCCAGGTGCTCACCTTCATCGCCGCCGACCTCGGCGACGGATCGCGCAGCCAGCAGACCGCGGTGCTCTCGGCGGTCCGCCTGGGAGTGGTCGTCACCGTCGTCGTCATGCTGTTCGCCGATCGGCGCGGCCGGCGTCGCATCGCGGTGTGGTCGTTCGCCGCGGCCGCCGTGCTGACCGTGGTGACCGCGCTCGCCCCGTCGCTGTGGGCCGTCGCGGCGCTGCAGCTCGTCGCCCGGAACCTGGCGATTGCCGGGCTGCTGTGCGTCGACACGATCTCGATCGAGGAGCTGCCCCCGGGGTCCCGGGCGATGGTCACCGGGCTCGGCACGCTCGCCTACGGACTCGGCGCCGGCGTGATCGTCATGACCCTGCCGCTGGCCGACCTCGGCGCCTGGGGGTGGCGACTGACCTTCGTCGTCGCCGGCGTCTCGTTGCCGATGATCTGGTCCGCGGCGCGCCACCTGCCCGAGAGCGGCCGCTTCCGACGGCTCGACGCGTCTCGCCGAGCGGCGGACGACGCCCTCCCCGAGTCGTCGTCCGCCGAGTCACGGCGCATCGATCCCCGCAGGTTCGTGGTCATCGCCGCGCTGTTCCTGCTCTTCAACGTGTTCGTCGCCCCGGCCTCGCAGCTGCAGAACGACTACCTGCGCACCGAGCGGGGCTTCAGCGGGCTGATGATCACGCTGTTCGTGATCGCGACGTCGACGCCCGGCGGCCTCGGCGTGCTCGCCGGTGGACGACTCGCGGACGTCCGGGGACGCCGCGCGGCGATCCTGCCGGGGCTGATCGCACTCGGTGTCTTCAGCTCGCTCTTCTTCGTGGTCAGCGGCCCGTCGATGTGGGTGACATCCCTGCTCGGCACGTTGCTCGGCAGCCTGGCCGTACCGGCGATGGGGGTGATCGCTCCGGAGCTCTTCCCGACCGCCCGGCGCGCCGGGGTCCGCGGCGTCATCACTGCGATCGCCGTCGCCGGCTCGGTCTGCGGACTGATGATCGCCGGGCCGCTGGTCGACGCCCGCGGCTACGGGTTCACGTTCACGGTGCTCGCCGTCGCGCCGCTCGCCGCGGCGGCCCTCGCGCTCGCGATCCCCGAGACCAGGGGTCGCGAGCTCGAGGAGCTCAACCGCTGACGTCCTCGCCGGCCAACCAGGCCCGGACGGTGTCGACGATCAGCTCGTCGCAGCCCTTGAGCTCGTGGCGGGCGCCGGGCACCGTCACCACGCTGACCGGGCCGGGGATGCGGGCCACGGCGTCGGCGAGCTCGTCCGGGGTGCCGAAGGGATCGCGGTCGCCCGAGATGAACAGGGTCGGCACGTCCAGGCGCGACAGGTGCTCGACCCGGAGGCGATCCGGCTTGCCCGGCGGGTGCAGCGGATAGCACAGCAGCACCAGACCGGCGACGGGCAGCGGCTCCTCCTCGGTCGCCGCACCCTTGGCGGTGGCTCCGGTCGCGCCGGCGGCCGCCATCGACGCCATGCGTCCACCCATCGACCGCCCCCCGAGCACGACCCGGTCCGACGACGTGCCCAGCCCTGCGCAGAGGTCGGCCACGTCGGCGCGCAGCGAGACGATCAGCTTGTTCGCCCGGTCCGGCGCCTTGCGGCCCTCTTTGCGGTACGGGAAGTCGAATCGTGCGACGTCGAGGGGTGCGAGCCCCTGCTCGAGCGCGACGAGCGACGAGTGGTCCCGTGCGCTGCCCGCTCCCGGCCACAGCGCGAGCGCGTCGGCGTCGATCCGTGTGCTCATGTCGTCATCCGAGCAGGATGCGGCGCGCCTCGGAGAGGTCCGCGATGCGTGAGGCGGCGTCCGCGTCGGCGGCCCCGTGATCGGGGTGCGCCGCACGCAGCTGGTCCCGGAAGGCGCGCTGCACGTCACGTCGGCTCGGTGACCCCGCCGGAGCGCCCGGGTGGGCGCCGGTGAGCTGCAGCAGCTGCATCGCCCACGCGACCGGATCGGCGACGGCGCTCAGGCTCAGCGTCTGCTGGGTGCCGGCGAGGTGTCCGAGCAGCGCCTCGACCGAACGGCCGCGCCAGTCGAAGCCCTTGCGGACCGTGCCCATCACCGTGGCGCGCACGGCGGCGGGCACCGTCGCGACCGCGTAGACGGCGCACAGCAGGTGCTGGGCGGGCGTCCCCTTCTCGTCGTCGAACTCGAAGTGCACCATCTCGCCGTGCCCGATCAGGCGGTGCGAGCAGCGCTGCAGACCGACGCGGTCCTGCTGCAGGCGGTGACGAACCCGGGGTTGAGCGATGCGCTGCCCCCGCTCCACCTCGTCCATCAGGTGGAGCAGCTCCTCGCGGTGATCCGGATCGAGCCGGGGCGCGAAGTGCGCGGCGACGCCGCCGAGCAGGATGCCGCCGAAGCCCGGCGCAGGATCGGCGGGCAGGTCGAGTGACCCCAGCGCCACTCGACGGGTCGGTGCGACGGGGCGAGACAGGAATGCTTCGAGCTCCGCCAGCACCATGGGTCGCCACCGTAGCCGTCCACGGTCGTCGCTCCCGGGCGGGCGTGCGTGCTGTCGGTCCCGCGCCGGGTGGGCGGCGTCAGCCGTTCGCGGCGATCGGCGGATCCCAACGCTGCGACGGTGCACCGGGCGGGGGTGGCGGGGGCACCCGACGACGCAGGCGCCGGGTCCGTCCCCGACCGCGGTCGATGGCGCAGCGCACCTCGTCGGGGCCGATCAGGCCGGCCGGGCGACCGTCGTCGTCGATCACCACGGCGTAGCCGCCGGGGCGGTCGTGGCGCCGTTCGATGAACCCGAGCAGGTCCTCGTCGGCCGTCGGCGTGCCGAGCAGCGAGTCCGGCCCGGCGATCTGCGACACGCTGGTGCGCGACCACTCCTCGGCCGGCACCCGACGCACGTCGGCCATGGTCACGACGGCCACCGGCGATCCGCTCCAGCCCGTGACAGCGACCGCGCTGCGGTAGGTGTTGCGCAGCGGACCCTGGACCAGGTCCGCGACGGTGCTCCACGAGGTGACCGACCTGGCGGTCGGCACCATGATCTGGCCCGTCGTGACACCCTGCAGCGCGCGTTCACCGATGAAGTAGGCCCGCTCGTTGCGGGCGGCGGCCAGCAGGAACCAGCCGACGACGATCGCGGCGATGCCGCTCGGTGCGCGGAAGGCGAGCAGCTCGATCAGGCCGAACGCGACGAGTGCTGCGCCGAGCAGCTGGCCGACGAACGCGGCGTGGATCCGGGCCGCGAACCGGTCGCCCGAGACACGCCACATGAGCGCAGCGAGGATCCGGCCCCCGTCGAGCGGTGCGCCGGGCAGCAGGTTCAGCAGGCCGAGGGCGCTGTTGACGAGCCCGAGCCAGGCGAGAAGGGCGATGTAGGCAGCGGAGCTGTCGGCCACGTCGAGGGTCCACGCCGCAGCGGAGAAGCCTGCGCCGAGCCCCAGGCTCACGGCGGGACCGGCGGCGGTGATGCGGAGCTCCGCCGATGGGGTCTCCGGCTCGTTCTCGAACTGCGCGGAGCCGCCGAGGATCCACAGCGTGATGCGCTCGGGGTGCACGCCGTGGCGGCGGGCGACGAGCGCGTGGCCGAACTCGTGTGCGAGCAGCGACACGAAGAAGCAGACGGTGCCGATCGTGCCGAGGCTCCAGTAGACGACGCCGACGTGACCGGGAGCCGCGCCGGGCAGCACGACGGTCGCGAGGCTCCAGGTGAGGAGCCCGGCGACGGCGACGACGCCGAGATCCATCGAGAGCGGCACACCCAGGACACGGCCCAGGCGGATCGATCCCTGTCGCACGGCTCACTCCCTTCGCTGCGCTCGCCCCTGGTTGCCATCCCCCGTACCCAGTGACGCTCGGCGTCACACAGGTGCGTCGACAACATCGGCGGGCGCAACTCCGCCGATGTGACACAAACTACATCGACACCGTCGCGGAGGCGCGAACCGGCGCTCGTTCGTCGCTGCGCCCAGGTCCTCCGCTCAGGTCCTGTCGGTGTCGTTCCGGCGAACCAGGGAGCACACCTGCACGCCGCGACGGTCGGTGTCGATCCCCTCGAGGCGGTAGCCGAGGGGGTGGTCCCAGCCGTCCAGGTCGGCGGGCGCGACCTGGGGGCGGTCGAGCAGCAGCCGCACGAGCGCGCCCTTGAGCAGCTTGTTCCAGTGCGACACGGTCGTGAGGCTGCCGTCGGGCCGCTCGTCGAAGAACTTCACGGTGGCGAGCTCCGCGTCGGCGGGAGCGGTCCAGGCGGCGTCGTGCTCGTTCGGCAGCAGGTTCCACACACGTCGTCCCTCGACGAGCGGCTCCAGCGCTGCGGTGATCGACGGGCGCCACCAGGTGCCGAGCCGTCCCAGCCGCGGCAGCGACGCACCCATCTTGATCTTGTAGTTCGGGATCGGGTCGTCCGGTGCGACGAGTCCGAACAGCCCCGAGAAGATGATGATGCTGTCGCTCGCGCGGCGACGTTGACGGGCCGACCACGAACCGGCATCGAGCTCGTCGTAGAGCACGCCCGTGTAGCGCTCGATCGCGGGCAGCGTCGGGGCCTCGGCCACCTCGCGGTTCGCCGCGCTCGCCGCGTCCAGGCTCGCCCCCTTGACGCCCAGCAGGTCGGCGCGGCGTGTGCCCGACCACTTCATGGCCTGCGTCAGCGCCCGCATCGTGCGGGCGCGCTGCTCGTCGAGGTCATGGCGCATGGTCCCGGGCGCCCACGGTTCGCCGGTGCCGCCCTCGGACTTGCCCTCGGACGGCGGGAGCAGGATCAGGGGCAGCGGCGTCGACATGGCCGCTCATCGTGCCATCTCCGTCGGGCGGTCTCGAAACGGCGGCATCGCCGTCGCGGTTCTCGACGCGCCGGCCGATCACCCCGGCGGACGGGCCTCCATGGAGTCGGGGCTGACCACGACCCCGCGGACGTCGACGACCTCGAGATCCGCCGCGGTGAGCGCTCGCAGCGTGGCGAGGTCCTGGCGGTCCCAGCGCGCGTCCGGCGTGCCGCGCAGGGCGAAGTTCGCACTGCTGTCCGAGAGCACCATCCCGTACTCGCGCAGGCCCTCGGCGATGATCCGCGCCTGCGGACCGAGCTCCAGGGCGTCCAGGTCGACGTCGTCACGCAGGCGGAGCCACGCCCCCATCGGGACCGCCGCCGGGTCGGTGTTGCGGCCGTCGGTCGCCCGGGCCGGCCAGACCACCCCGGTGTTCGAGATGTTGGTCGTCGTGGCGTGCACGACGTGGTCGACCCGGCCGCGTTCGATCTCGTCGTAGGACAGCACGCCCGGCAGCAGCGGCAGCTGCGCCGCGGTGGTCGACCACTTCGGGAACGTCAGCTCGTCGAGGTCCCACAGCGCGCCGGACGACGCCCCCCAGCGGCCGAACCAGACCGAGGTGGCGAACAGCTCCCACATGCGCCCGCCGCTCCGGTCGAGCGCGACGTAGTGGTTGTCGACCCCGTAGTTCGGCATCGATTCGATGTACGCCGGGTCCGCGATCGGGTACTCGCCGATGAACGACGTGTCCGGGTAGGTGCGGATCTCGACCGACTTCCGCGGGGTGCTGTCGTCGACGAGGTTGAAGGGGATGCCCCACACGACGCCGTCGTGAGGCTGGCCACCGAAGCCTGCGACGATCTCGGCGGGTCCCATCGCGGCGATCGTGCGCTCGCTGCCCTCGGCAACGGGCAGGTCGCCCACCGGGCGGTAGAAGAAGGCCTCGTCGGGGAAGAGCCGTCCGGTCGGAGGGAACTCGGGTGACGTGAACGGCGGCGGCAGGTTGACCACGGTGAGGACCACGAGGGCCACGACGGCGAGCGCCGCGCCGCCCACGACGATCGGCCGTCGGCCCGGCTCGCCCTCGGGTCGGCGGCGGCGACGGACGATCCGCACGACCAGCGCGACCGCGAACACGACGAACGCGAGGAACGCCAGCAGCCCGAAGACGACGGGCGCGAGCTGTTCGCTGCCCGGCAGCACGACGTCCGGGCCGACCACCCGGGCTGTGTCGGTTGTCGATCGAGCAGGGTTCACCGGCGGTCGCGCAGGGCCGGGTGACGGCTTGCGAGCAGCGGCACGAGCAGCTGCTTGGGTGTGAGCTGGGCCAGCGCCGCCGCGACCCGGTTCACGGGGCCCGGGATCGCGACGGGTCGCCCGGCGACGAGGGCGTCCACGCCGCACCGAGCGACCGATTCGACGGGCTCCCACATGAACGACGGCAGCGCCGCTTCGGCGTCGTCGCTCGAGATGCCGGCGGCCTCGCCGAAGCCGGTGTGCACGGGCCCGGGGCACAGGGTCGTCGCGGTCACCCCGGAGCCTCGCAGCTCGCCGCCGAGGCTGCGCGTGTAGGACAGCACGAAGGCCTTGCTCGCCCCGTAGCCGGCCTGGCCGGGCAGCGGCTGGAAGGCCCCGGTCGACGCGACGTTGAGCACCGCACCCCGTCGCCGCTCGACCATCGCGGGCAGGAACCGGGTGCACAGGTCGACCACCGCGGCGACGTCGACCTCGATCATGTGCAGCTCGGCGTCGGGATCGGCGGCGGCGACGGGCCCCATCGTCGAGAGCCCGGCGTTGTTCACGAGCACCTCGACCGAGAGTCCGAGCGCCTCGACCCGGGCCGGCAGCGCTGCCCGGGCGGCCCGGTCCCCCAGATCCGCGGCGAGCACCTCGGCGCGCACGCCGAGGCCCCGGAGCTCGTCGGCCAGCGCTGCGAGCTTGTCCTCACGACGAGCCACGAGCGTCACCCCGTGGCCACGCGCAGCGAGGTCCCGTGCGATCGCTTCACCGATGCCCGACGAGGCGCCGGTGACGAGCGCCGTGCGGTCCGGAGCAGGAGTCGGGATGGCCATGTCGAGACGTTAGGGCCGCACACGCCTCGGGTGCGGCGACATCGACGTCGTCAGACGGTGACGCGCACCCGGCCCGACAGTGCGACGATCTCGTCGATCAGCTCGGCCTTGAGCTCGTCAGCGGTCTCGTTGGGGCCCTGGCAGGTCCCGGCCGCGTGGTGACCGCCGCCGCCGTGACGCAGCATGAGCCCGCCGACGTCCACACTGCTCGACCGGTCGAAGATCGACTTGCCGACCGTGTAGACGGTGTTGCGGCGATCGCGGCCCCACATGACGTGCATCGAGATGTCGCACTCAGGGAACAGCGCGTAGACCACGAAGCGGTTGCCGGCGTAGATCACTTCCTCGGCACGAAGGTCGAGCACGACGAGGTTGTCGTGCACCTCGGCGACGCGCTCGACCTGCTCCACGAAGCGCTCGTGCTGGTCGTGGTACAGCTCGACGCGCTCGGCCACGTCGGGGAGGGCGAGGATCTCGTCGATGCTCATGTCACGACAGCAGTCGATCAGCTGCATCATCAGCTCGTAGTTCGAGATGCGGAAGTCGTGGAAGCGGCCGAGGCCGGTCCGCGCGTCCATGAGGAACGACAGCAACGCCCAGCCCTTCGGCTCGAGCACGTCCTCGCGGGTGAAGTCCGCCGAGTCGGCGCGGTCGACCGCCTCCATCATGTCCAGGTCGATCTTCGGGAAGGCGGAGAGGCCGCCGTAGAAGTCGTAGACCACCCGGGCCGCGGACTTGGCGTTCGGCTCGAGCACGTACCCGGGGGTCGGGCGGCCGTCGAGACGGCGCTCCTCGCTCGAGTGGTGGTCGAAGCAGAGCCCGCACCCCTCGACGTACGGAAGGTTCGTGATGATGTCGCGTTCGGTGACCGGGATCAGCCCGTCCTGCATGTCCTTGGGGTGCAGGAACTCGACCGCGCCGAGCATGCCGAGCTCGCGCAGCAGCACGGCGCTGACGAGCCCGTCCATGTCGCTGCGGGTCAGCAGCCGGTAGGTGTCGGGCGAGGTCATGGTCATCGTCTCTCTCCAGGGGTGAAAGGTCTCACGGCCGACACGCGATGGTGCGATCGAAGGATCACCATCCACCCGGCCTCTGCTCCTTCCATCGGCTCGAACCGGCCCGAGTTGAACCCTCCGACCGACAGAAATTCGGGTTCGGCCGGGCGAGCGGCCTCCGGGGCCTGTGATCGGGTACGCGACCGGCCGTAGGCTCGCCGACGTGAGGAACGTGATCGATGGACCGGTGTTCGACCGCCCCGACGACACCGCGGTGCAGCACTTCGAGCGCACCGGTTGGCTGCTGACCCAGACCCTCGACGCCGAGGGCGTCGCCGATCTGCGGTCCTGGGTCGACGAGATCGCCGGCTGGCCCGACGACGGCGACGGCTGGTTGCACCACCGCGAGATGACCGACGCGGGACCGACGCTGTGCCGCAGCGAGAACCTGATCCCGTTCCACGATGGCCTGCGGTCGCTGCTCACCACGGGGGCGCTGGCACGGACCGCCTCGGCGCTGCTCGGTGAGCCGGCGGTGCTCTACAAGGAGAAGATCAACTACAAGCTGCCCGGCGGCGCCGGCTACGCACCGCACCAGGACGCACCCGCGTATCCGTTCGTGGCGTCGCACGTGTCGTCGATGGTCGCCGTCGACGACGCGACCCTGGCCAACGGCTGCCTCGAGGTCGTGTCGGGGATGCACCACGAGCTGCTGCCGATGGACGACGTCGGCTGCGTCCGAGCGGACGTGGTCGAGGCGATGGAGTGGGCCGCCGTCGAGGTGGCGGCGGGCCAGACCCTGTGGTTCCACAGCCGCACGCCGCACCGCAGCGGACCCAACTCCTCGGCGTCGGCACGTCGGGCGCTGTACCCGACCTACAACGCCGCGTCCGAGGGCGACCTCCGCGACGACTACTACCGCGAGAAGCTCGCCACGTTCGCCGCCGAGGCGGCCGGCGACGACCGGGTCCGGGTGTCGCTGATCGGTGACTTCCAGGGCCGGCCGGTCTGACCGTGGGTGACGATCGACGGGCCGGACGCGACGGACCGCACGCCGAGCGAATCGCTCCTGCGTCGGCGGTCGCCGAGGTCGTCGACCTGTACGTGCGTTGGGCATCGGATCCCTACGACGAGGACGTGAGCCAGCTCGACCACGCGCTGCAGACCGCAGCCCTCGCGGTCGCCGACGGCGCGGACGACGACCTGGTGGTCGCGGCGCTGCTGCACGACGTCGGCCACCTGCTCGACCTCGCGACGACCGGCGGCGCCGCGCCGGCCACCTCCGACCTCGGCCACGAGAGTGTCGGCGCCCGCTACCTGGCCGCGCTGTTCCCGCCGACGGTGACCGGGCCGATCGCACTGCACGTCCGGGCGAAGCGGTACCGCTGCGCCGTCGACCCCGGGTACCACGCCTCGCTGTCCGACGGCTCCCGACGCAGCCTGGCCCTGCAGGGCGGGCCCTACGACGCCGCCGGCGTCGCGCGTTTCGAGTCGAACCCCGGCTTCGCCGAGGCGGTGCGGCTGCGGTCGTGGGACGACGGCGGCAAGGTGGACGGGCTGGACCTCGAGGACCTCGACTCGTACCTCCCCCTGCTGCAGTCGGTCGCGCTCCCCCGCTGATCGGCGCCGCGCTCCCGACGTTCGCACCGGTCGCTCGGGGCTGCGACCGGCGGCGACGAATTCGCTGCGATGTGTCGGTTCCGGGCCGCCCTGTTCGACGTGTCATCACCGGCGCGACAATCGCCCGGTCCAGACGAAGGAGCATGTGATGGCTCGATTCCTCATGTCGGTGTGCTACCCCGCCGGATCCACGATGCCGGAACCGGAGCAGCTCGCCACGATCGAACGCGAGATCACCGCGGTCCACGAGGCGCTGGCCGCCCGTGGCGAATGGGTCTTCGGTGGCGGCCTCCACGATCCGGACACCGCCACCGTGGTGTCGGTGGCCACGGGCAGCCCGGTGATGACCGACGGCCCGTTCATCGACACGAAGGAGGTGATCGGCGGGTTCAGCATCATCGACGTCGCGGACCTCGACGTCGCGCTGCAGTGGGCGGAGCGCATGTCCGCCGCGACGACCTGCCCGATCGAGGTCCGCCCCTTCGCCCACAGCACCCTGGCGTGACCGGGCGGCTCACCGACGACCCTGGGTCGGTGGTCGAGGCCGGGTCGGTGGTCGAGGCTGGGCGGTTGGCCGAGGCCGGGTCGGTCGTCGAGGCAGCGTTCCGCGACGAGTGGCGCCGGGTCGTCGCGACCGTCGCGCGCACCTACGGCGACCTGGACCTGGCCGAGGAGTGTGCGCAGGAGGCGTTCGCCGAGGCCGTCACGGCCTGGCCCACCTCGGGGGTGCCCGACCGTCCGGGGGCGTGGCTGACCGCGGTCGCCCGTCGACGGGCCGTCGACCGGCTCCGCCGCGAGTCGAGCCGAGCGGCCAAGTACCGGCAGATGTCCCAGGACCGAACCGCCCAGGACGCGACCGCCCAGGACCCGACCGCGCTGGATCCGACCGCACTGAACCCGACAGCGCTGGCAGGGCCCGCGGACGTCGACGCCGGGGAGCCACCCGTCGACGACGTGCTCGGCCTGATCGTCACCACCTGCCATCCGGCGCTCGCGCCCCACGCCCAGATCGCGCTCACGCTGCGCCTGGTCGCCGGCATCGACACGCGGTCGATCGCCGCGGCGTTCCTGGTGTCCGAGGAGACGATGACGCAGCGCCTCGTCCGGGCGAAGCGAAAGCTGCGCGCCGGGCACGTCACGGTTCGCTCCCCCACGCCCGAGGAGCTGCCACTGCGGCTACCCCAGGTGCTCGCCGTGGTCTCGCTCCTCTTCAACGAGGGACACCTGCGGGCGGCCGACGACGGGGCTGATCGGCTCGACCTCGTCGACGAGGCGATCCACCTGGGTCGTGTGCTCGACGGACTGCTGCCCGAGGAACCCGAGGTGCGTGGGTTGCTCGCGCTCATGGTCCTGACGGCCGCTCGCCGGCCGGCCCAGATCGGGGCGGGGGGATCCATGGTCGTGCTGGCCGACCAGGACCGCTCACGCTGGGACCGCGGGATGGTCGACGAGGGGCTGGACCTGGTGCGGTGGTGCCTGCGCCGGAACCGACCGGGGCTGTACCAGCTGCACGCCGCCGTCAACGCCGTGCACGCGAGTGCGCCGACCTACCAGGACACGGACTGGCTGCAGATCCTCGCGTTGTACGACCAGCTGCGCGTCCTGGACGCGACACCGGTGGTCGAGCTCAACCGTGCCGTCGCGGTGGCCGAGGTGCACGGGCCGGCCATCGCCCTCGAGCTGGTGGAGCAGCTCCCCCTCGACGACTACTACCTGTGGCACGCCACACGTGCGGACCTGCTGCGGCGATCGGCCCGACCCGTCGAGGCGCAGGTGGCGTACCGTCAGGCGCTCCGCCACTGCAGCAACCCCGCCGAGCAACGCCTGCTGCGCCGGAGGCTCGAGGAGTGCTCGACCGAGGAGATGCGATGACCCGCCGACTGATCGTGCAGCAGCTGATGAGCATCGACGGCTTCGTCGCCGATGCCGACGGCGGCACCGGCTTCTTCGAGGTCGTCGCCGACTACTCCGAGATCGACGCGGCGAACCTCGTCTCACTGGACGACGTCGACACGATCCTGCTCGGGCGGGTGACCTACGAGCTGTTCGAGCAGTACTGGCCCACGGCCACCGACGAGCCGGCGGCGCCGCTGGTGAACGGTGCGCAGAAGTTCGTGTACTCCACCACGCTCGCGATGGCCCCGTGGGGCGATGACACCGTGCCGGTGATCGCGGACGATCCGGCTCGGCACGTGCGCGAGCTCCTGCGACGTCCCGGGGGCGATGTCGTGGTGTGGGGAAGCCTGTCGATCATGGCCGCCCTGCTCGAGGCCGACCTGGTCGACGAGCTGCAGCTGCGCATCGTGCCGGTCACGCTCGGCGACGGCATCCGGCTGCCCTCACCTGCGGAGCTGCGGCCCTTCACGCTCCTCGACGCGACGCCGTTCGGCTGCGGCATCGTCGGGCTCACCTACTCGCGCCCAGACCGCCGCTGACCCAGACCGCCGCAGATCCGGACCGCCACCGCCTCGGAGTGCGAGTGGCAGCGACGGCGCGTCACACCAACGCGTCGAGTGCCTCGAGGTCGAGCGCGTGGTGTGCGTGGCGTTCGATCATCGCAGCGAACAGCTCGTCGCCGCGCTCGGTGCGCACCGTCCCGATCGACGACATGACGGTCATGATGACGCCCCACAGGCTGCCGTGGCGGTAGTCCCGCCAGAGCGCGTCGGGGCTCATCTCGACACCGAAGGTCGCGAGCCGCCGGCGGTAGCCCTCGAGAAGATCCCCTTCGATCGCTGCACGTGCGGCCCGGTCGGCGACGCTGCCGCCGACCAGGTAGGCCAGATCGGTCGCGCCCACTCCGGTCGTCATCGCCTGGAAGTCGACGACCACGACCGGGTCCTCGCCGCCCGGCGTCGCGAACAACAGGTTGTCGGCGCGGAAGTCGAAGTGGATCAACGTGCGCGGAGTGTCCGTCCCCTGGAACCAGCGGGACACGAACCCGGCGGTGCGTTCGATGAACGAGACGACCTGGTCGTCGAGACGACCGCCGAAGTCGTCGAGGAAGCTGCTCCGGGCGACGCCGTACATCTCCTCGCAGAACGGCCCGGCCTCGTCCCCGGGCAAGGCGCCCGGACCGTCGGCGAGCACCGCGTCGAGCGTGCGATCACCGAAGCGCGGGCCGTGCAGCTCGGCGGCCTGTGCGACCGCCGCGTCCAGTCGGTCGGCGTCGAGCCCGACGAGCTGATCGCCCTGGGTCGCCGCCTCGATGTCCTCCATCAACAGCACGAAGTCCGACGAGCCGGCGTCGAAGAGCGCCACGTGGCAGCGCGGCACGCGCATCGCCACCGTCGGGGCGAGCTGCGTGTAGAAGCACCACTCCTTCCAGTAGCCGCCGGTCGCGGCCAGCACCGCACGTGCGCTCGCGTCCTCGGCGGGGAACTTCCCGACGATCGTCGCCGGTCGCCCCTCGGGACGGTCCCAGTCCAGACGGAAGCGCACGCTGCGAGCGGCCTGCCCGGTGCCGATGTCGCCCTCGAGCTCGACGGCCTCGACCACGGCGCCCCGAGCGACTCCAGCGTCCTCGAGCGCGGCGGTGAGCCACGGCGCCGTCAGCGCCTCGGGTGGCCCCGGCGGGGGGCGGTCGTCGTGCAGCGGAGGCCGACCCCCGGACAGCGGCGTCGGATCACCCACCGTCGCCGCCGAGGACGCCACTGCCGCCGAAGAAGAACGACTCGGCGTTGTCGTGGAGCCACGCCGCCTTGACGTCGTCGGGCAGGTCGAGCGCGGCGATCTCGCTGGTGCAGCGCTGCATCGACAGCACCGGCGAGTCGGTGGCGAAGATGACCTTGTCCTTGCCCCGCTTGGCGATGAACTCGAGGAAGCGGGGCGGGAGGCGCTTGGGTGACCACGCCGAGGTCATGATCCGCAGGTTCTGGTACTTCTGCACCATGCGCATCGCCGTGTCCCACCACGGGTCGGCCCCGTGGATCATGCAGAGCTTGAGCTCGGGGAAGCGGATGCAGACGCGGTCCAGGTGGATCGGGTCCTGCACCTCGGCCGGCAGCGGCGGCCCGGGGATGCCGGTGTTCACGCAGAGCGGCAGCTCGAGCTCGGCGCACTTCGCGTAGAGCGGGTAGTAGACGGCATCGCTCGGCGGATACATGCCGTCGCCCCAGAAGCTCGGACCGACCGTGGCGTAGGCGACCGGGTTGTCCGCGACGAACGACTCCAGCGCCCGCAGCGTCGGCACCGGACGCAGCAGGTCGAGCCCGCCGACGCCCAGCGCGAACCGGTCGGGCCGCTCCTCGGCGAACTGCCGCGCCCGGTCCTCGGGGTTCGTGATCTTGCTCATCAGGATCGCCCGCTCGATCCCGTTGGCGTCCATGTCCTCGAGCAACTCGGACAGCTCCGGACGATGGAAGAACGAGCTGCCGCCCTTGAAGTAGTCCTCCTTCACCCGCACCATCCACTCGGGCGGCTTCCCCCCGCCGAGCTCGACGTTGACGAGGCAGTCGATGGCGTTCATCCGGGATGGCTCCTGTCTCGTGTGGTCGGTCCGATGCACCGACCACGCGGGGAAAGTCTCATATACATATCATGAGAGCGGGACTTTTGGTCGGTGCCCCGGGGGTGCCGGCGGCCGAGCATCGAGTGGTGGAGACATCTAGAGGTTTTGGTCTACCGTTCGGCCGTCCGGAACCCACGATCGCGGAGGTGGGCAGTGGAGAGATTGATCGCAGACGTCGTCGACTGGCCCTCGGAGGAGCCGTCGCTGATCGGCAGTCGGTGCGACGACTGCGCGGCGACGACCTTCCCGGCGCAGAGCCGCTGCCCGCGCTGCGGGCACGCTGCGATGGCCGAGACGCTGCTCCCGCGTCGGGGCACGCTCGTGTCGTGGACGACCCAGGAGTTCCCTCCCGTCGTGCCCTACGCCGGCGACGAGACCGGGGCGTCGTTCGAGCCGTTCGGCGTCGGGCTCGTCCAGCTCGACGACGTCGTGCGCGTCGAGACACGGCTCACCGAACGTGACCCGGAGCGGCTCGACTTCGGCATGACCGTCGAGCTGCGCGTCGTCCCGTTCTACGTCGACGCAGCGGGCGACCAGGTCATGACCTTCGCGTTCGCACCCGTGGCGGCAACGGCCGCGACCGACTGAGGAGCTCACCGTGGACGACGTCGCCATCATCGGAGTAGGCCTCCACCCCTTCGGACGCTTCGGAGAGAAGTCCGCGTTCGACATGGGAGCGGACGCCGCACAGGACGCGCTGCGCGACGCCGGCGTCGACTGGAGCGACGTCCAGTTCGGCTTCGGCGGCAGCTGGGAGGTCGCCCAGACCGACCCGCTGACCGGGCTCCTCGGTCTCACCGGGATCCCGTTCGTGAACGTGTTCAACGCCTGCGCGACCGCCGCCGCGGCGATCCAGCAGACGGCCAACGCGATCCGCGCCGGGGCTGGCGACATCGGCCTCGCCGTCGGTCTCGACAAGCACCCACGAGGCTCCTTCAAGGTCGACCCGACGCTGGTGAACATGCCGGGCTGGTACGCCGAGAACGGCCAGTACGTCACCACGAAGTTCTTCGGCATGAAGATCAACCGCTACATGCACGAACACGGCATCACCGCGTCGACGCTGGCCAGGGTCGCTGCGAAGAACTACCGCAACGGTGCCCTCAACCCGAAGGCCTTCCGCCGCAAGGCGATGTCCGAGGACGACATCCTCGCCTCGCCGATGCTCAACTACCCGCTGACCTCGCAGATGTTCTGCGCGCCGGACGAGGGTGCGGCGGCCGTGGTGATGTGCCGCGCCGACATCGCGCACCGCTACACCGACACACCGATCTACGTGAAGGCGACGCAGATCCGGACGCGCAACTACGGCGCGTACGAGGTCAACACCAGCTGGGCCGCCGTCGACGAGGACGTCTCGCCGACCGTGTACGCGTCCCGGGCCGCGTACGAGCAGGCCGGGCTCGGCCCCGACGACGTCGACGTCGCGCAGCTCCAGGACACCGACGCCGGCGCCGAGGTGATCCACATGGCAGAGAACGGCTTCTGCGCCGACGGCGACCAGGAGAAGCTGCTCGTCGACGGAGCGACCGAGATCACGGGTTCGATCCCGATCAACACCGACGGCGGCCTGATCGCCAACGGTGAACCGATCGGCGCATCGGGCCTCCGCCAGATCCACGAGCTCGTCCTGCAGCTGAGGGGCCAGGCGGGCGACCGTCAGGTGCCCGGCTCGCCCGGTGTCGGCTACGCCCAGGTCTACGGCGCGCCGGGCACGGCTGCGGTCACGATCCTGGCCCGATAGGCCCGACCGGGTCCCATCGACCCGCCGACGACCAGAACCACCGACGACCAGACCTGCCCACGAACACAGACCGACGCACGCTCCGGGGGATGCACAGTGAACGAATGGTCGATTCCCGCGGTCCTCGACGTCATCACCGACGTCGCTCCCGACCGGGAGATGGTCGTCTGGTGCGACACCCGCCGCACCTACGCCCAGGTCCAGGACCGCACCCGTGCACTCGCACGCCACCTCCTGGCGAGCGGGCTCGGCGTCGAGCGCGAGCGGTCCGAGCTCGAACCGTGGGAGTGCGGGCAGAGCCGCGTCGCGATCCTCATGTCGAACGGCCCCGAGTACCTCGAGGCCATGATCGGCTCGTATCGGGCGCGCTGCGTGTCGTTCAACGTCAACCACCAGTACAACGCGGACGAGGTCGCGTCACTGCTCGACTCGATCGGGACCTCGGCGGTCGTCTACCACCGACGCTTCGGTCCGCAGCTGGAGAAGGTCGCCGGAATCGAGCAGATGGTGCTGCTCGAGATCGACGACGGGTCGGGGGCCGAGCGCGTCGAGCGCAGCATCCCCTTCGAATCGGCGATCGCCGACGCGCCGACCGACGTCGAGCTGCCCGTGCCGAGCCCCGACGACCTGTACATGGTCTGCACCGGGGGAACCACCGGCGTGCCCAAGGGCGTGCTGTGGCGCCAGGCCGACATCTTCGTCGCCGGCATGAACGGCTCCGACGCGACGACCGAGGAGTCGCTGCGCGAGGCCGGAGCCGCGGGCGGCGGCATCTTCTTCGCCGCACCGCCGATGATGCACGGCGCCGCGCAGTGGACGGCCTTCTCGGGGCTGATGAACGGCGCCACCGTCGTGCTGCACGACGACTCCCGCCGCTTCGACGCCCGCGCCATCCTGTCGATCGCCGAACAGGAGCGCGTCAACGTCATGTCGATCGTCGGCGACGCGTTCGCCCGGCCCATCGTCGAAGAGCTCCGGTCCGGCTCGTACGACCTGTCAGCGCTCGGCATCCTCGGCACCGGTGGCGCGGCGACCAACCCGGAGTACAAGCACGAGCTGCTCGAGCTCGTGCCGCACCTGGTCATCATGGACGGCTACGGCGCCTCCGAGACCGGCGCGGCCGGCTTCGCCCCGTCGATGAAGGGCAGCGAGACCCGCGAGTTCGCTCCATCGCCCGGCTCCGAGATCGTCGACGCCGAGCTGACCCGGTTCCTGCAGCCGGGTGACGACGAGACCGGCTGGGCGGTCCGCACCGGGCACATCCCGCTCGGCTACCTGGGCGATCCCGACAAGACCCGGCGCACGTTCGTCGAGGTCGCCGGGCGGCGTGCCTCGGTGCCGGGTGACCGGGCGAGGTACGACGCGGCGAGCAACATCATCATGCTCGGGCGCGACTCGATGGTGATCAACACCGGCGGCGAGAAGGTCTACGTCGAAGAGGTCGAGGAGGCGGTGCGCCAGCACCCCGACGTCGCCGATGCGCTCGTGGTCGGTCGGCCGGACGATCGCTTCGGCCAGATCGTGGTCGCGCTGGTGGAGCCACACGACGGCGCGACGCCTTCACCCGCCGCGCTGCGCGCCTTCGTGGCCGATCGGATCGCTCGCTACAAGGCGCCCCGAGCGGTGCTGCTGTGCGAGCGGATCGGACGCTTCCCCACCGGCAAGGCCGACTACCAGTGGGCGAAGCAGGCCGCGCTCGACGCGGTCCCTGCCACCGACTGAGGCTGCCACCTACTGAGCCTGTCACCGATCAGGCGGCAGCACGACCCGGAACGCGACGGTGCCCCGTCGACGGCCGCTGGGCGACGGTCGACGGGGCACCGACCCCTCCGGATCAGCCACCCAGATCGAGCAGATCCCCTCCTTCGAGGAGCGTGAACTCACCGGGCTCGCCATCGGCGTTCAGCGTGGTCTGCAGCACGTCCTTCGAACAGATGTTGGGCGTGATCGCGACCTGCTGGCCGTTGCACTGGAACATGATGCCGTCGCCGAGTGGCAGCTCCGTGAGCGGCATGGCCGTGAGCGCCTCGCGCACCACCTCGGGCGTGACCTCGCCGGTCACTCCCTCCATGGCGCGGGCGAAGGCGAGCACCACCTGGTACGACTGCGGTGCAGTTCCACCGAGGACGGCGTCCTCGCCGGCGAAGGTCTGCATGACCGCTTGGTACTGCTGGTACTGCTCGCTGTCCGGGTCGCTCGTCGCCGTGGTCAGCATGACGGCGCCGTCGAGGTTCGTCGTGGACTCGATGAAGCTCTCATCGATGCACTGCGGGATGACCACGAGGGTGCCGTCGAACCCCGTGTTCGCGATCGCCGACATGGCCTTGGTGCAGAACAGTGGGTCGCCGACGACGGTCATCCCGCCGGGATCCTTCGTGAGTGCTGCCTGGATGTTCGGCGTCATGTCCGCGGTGTCCGGCGGGATCAGCACGACGTCGACCTCGACGCCGGCGTTGTCGTAGAACAGCGGCATCGACTGCTTGAGGGTCGCGCTCGCTGCCGGCACGTCGATGCCGATCACCGTCGCCCGCTCGACCCCGTCGTGGGCGAAGACCTTGGCCGGGCCGGCAGCGAGCGCGACGACCCCGTTGGTGAGGATGTCGGCGGTGGCGTCACGCGGGTCGGCGGCGGTCACGAGGACCGGGATGCCGACCTGGTCGAGCGGCTCGTACAGCGAGCCGGCCTGACCGGTCACTCCGTTCAGGACCACGGGGACACCTGCGCTGGCGAACTGCGTGACGCACGCGCCGGCACCAGCCGGTGTCTGGTCGGTGGAGCAGACCTCGAGCTCCAGCGTGCGCCCTCCGATCCCACCGAGGTACTCGTTGACGTACTCGGTGGCGGCTTCCGCCGCAGCGATGTCCTCGGAGTTGTCGACGGCGTCGGTGGTGCCGTCGTACACGTAGCCGACCTTCAGCGGCTCGCCGGTGGCCGGGTTCTTCTCTCCGAGGGTCGCCGCGGCGTCGATCGTCGTCTCGGTCGAGTCGCCCGGTTCGTCGGTCGAGGCGCTGTCGTCCGAACACGCGCCGGCGACCAGCGCGATCGATGCCAGTGCGAGGGCACCGCACCGCATCCTCGTGCGAGGTGTGAGGGACATTCAGGTCTCCTTCTGGTGGATTTCTGGCTCGTGGACTGCTGGTGATCGAGGCGTCGGCTCCGAGGGCTCGTCGGCCGCCGCCGAGCCGAGGTACGCGGCTTCGAGCCGACCGACGTCCGCGGCGAGGTCGGCTGCCGACCCCTCGAGCTGCACCCGACCGTGGACCAGGACCACGGCCCGGTCGGCGACCTCGAGCGCGAGGCGGACGTGCTGCTCCACCAGGACCACGACGGCGCCGATCTCGTCGGCCACCTGCCGCACGATCGGCATGAGCCCTTCGACGACCAGCGGAGCGAGTCCCATGCTCATCTCGTCGATGAGCAGCACCTTCGGTCGCATGAGGATCGCCCGGGCGACGGCGAGCATCTGCTGCTCACCACCGGAGAGGTCACCCGCGGCGATGGACCAGCGGCGTTCGAGTGCCGGAAAGAGCTCCAGCACCGACGCCGCGGCGGGCGCACCCCGACGACGCACGACCTCGAGGTTCTCCTTCACCGTCAGACGGGTGAACAGCGCCCGGTCGTCGGGCACCAGCCCGACGCCGCGGGCGGCAGCGACCGCCGGGCGGCCCGACGGGACGGCGTCGCCCTCGACGACCACGTCGCCGGCGTGGCGTTCGACGAACCCGGCGATGCAGTTGAGCAGCGTCGACTTCCCGGCACCGTTCGGGCCGAGCAGCGCGACGACCTGGCCGGGCGCCACCGAGAGGTCGACGTCGCGCACGACGGTCAGCCGGCCGTAGCCGGCGGACAGCCCACGGATCTCGAGCGTCGAGCCCGGCTCGGCGGTGCCGTCGCCCGGCGCGATGTCGTGCAGCACGCTCATGTGACCGGCTCCCCCACCACCTCGGGCAGCCCCACGGCGGCTCCGGGCGTGCGTCGGGCATGGGTGTCGCCGAGGTAGGCCGTCCGCACGTTGGCGTCGGAGCGGATCACCTCGGGTGGCCCGGACGCGATGAGCGAGCCGAAGTCGAGGACGCGGATCTCGTCGCACAGTTCGAGCACGAGCTGCATGTCGTGGTCCACCAGCAGGATCGACACGCCGCTGTCGCTGATCTGTCGCAGCCGTGTCCCCAACCACCGGCTCTCGGTCGTGTCGAGCCCCGCGGCGGGCTCGTCGAGCAGGAGCACCTGCGGTTCACCCGCGAGGGCTCTGCCGATCGAGACCAGCTGACGGGTGCCCTGGGACAGCTCGCCCACCGGACGCCCGGCGAGCGCGCCGAGCTCGAGCAGGTCGAGGACCTGGGTCGTGCGACCGGCGCTGCCGGTCCTCCCGATCGCCGCGGTCCCGACCATCACGTTCTCGGCGACCGACAGGTCGTCGTACAGATCGAGCGACTGGAAGGTCCGCCCGACGCCGGCGCGGCTGCGACGGTGCGGAGCGCTCGACCCCAGGTCGTGACCCGCGACCGCGATCCGACCGGTCGACGCGGTGAAGCCGCTGATCGCATCGAGCAGCGTGGTCTTGCCGGCGCCGTTCGGGCCGATCAGGCCGACGATGGCGCCGCGCGGCACCACGAACGACACATCGGACACCGCCACCACTCCGCGGTAGCGGACCGACACGTGCGCGACCTCGAGCGCCGGGACGGCGTGCTCGCCCGACTCGGCAGCGATGGCCCCCGGCCCCGAGGAAGCCTGTGCGGGTTCGGGCGGTGCCGAGTCGACCGGTGCCGGTTCGAGCGGGGCCGATTCGAGCGGGGCGGCGGCGACGTCGGCCTGGTCGAGGGCGTCACCGGTCTCCGCCTCGGGCCGCACTCGAGCGAGCAGCAGGTGGATCCGACCGGCGATCCCCTCCGGGTTGGCGATGACGGTCAGGATGAGCCCGAGCCCGCTGATCGTCGTGAACCAGGCGCCCAGCTCCAGGTGCTCGTCGAGCAGGAAGAACACGATGCCGCTCGCGCTGATCACACCGGCGAGCAGACCGCCCGACACCGACGTGATGCCCGCCATGTAGGCGGTGGCGAACAGTCCGAGACCGAGGAACACCGAGAACGCATCGAAGGTGACGTTGCCCTGCTGATACGCCAGCAGCGATCCGCCCAGACCGGCGATGAACGAGCCGCACGCGAACGCCGCCAGCTTCGTCGCGGCGACGTTGACGCCCGCGGCGGCGGCCGAGCGTTCGTTGGCGCGGACCGCCAGCATGGCGGAGCCGAGGCGGCTGGTCCGCAGTCGGGCCACGCCCACCGCGACGGCGACGAGCACGGCCAGCACGAGCAGGCAGAACTCGAGGCGGGGGTAGACGACGCCGACACCGACGCTCAGGTCCCAGCCGCCCAGGGTCGGTCCGTCGACGTCGAAGCCGGAGCTGCTGACGAACGACGAGTTGCGGAACCAGATCGCCTCGATGGCGACCGCGAACGCGAGCGTGACCACGGCGAGCTGCAGGCCGCGGACCCGCACCGCCGGAAGCCCGATCACCACGCCGATCACCGTGGCGCCGAGCGCCGCGACGATCGGGGCGATCGGGAACGGGACCGCGACGTCGAGCAACGGCACCCGCCAGGTCGTGCTCAACGGTCCGAGCAGGAAGCCGGCCACGCCTGCCAGGGTCAGCTGCGCCAGCGAGATCTGACCGGTGAAGCCGGTGACCACGACGTACGACAGCCCGATCACACCGAAGATGAGGCTGCCGACGATGGCCGCGCGCGTGGCGCCGGAGGTGACCACGAAGGCGACCGCGGCGAGGGCGGTGGCGATCACGGTCGTGCGGAGCACCGAACGGGGTCGGGGCGCCGACGCGAGGTCCTGACGGAGCAGCACCCCTCGGCTCGGCAGCGGTCGGGTGCGCAGGACCAGGACCACGAGGATCAGCACGAGCGGCACCAGCTCCGACAGTCCGGAGCCGGGCAGCCAGTCGTGCTGCGAGCGCAGGAACAGCATCTCCGACTGGAGCATGCCGATCGCGAAGCCGCCGAGCACCACGGGTGCGATGCGCTCGAACCCGCCCAGCAACGCGGTCGCCAGGGCCGGCACGATGAAGAGGGTGTACTGGATCGGCACCAGCGGCACGATCGGGGCGATCAGGATGCCGGCGATGCCGCACACGACCGCGCTCAGCATCCAGTTGGCCGCGGCGATCCGGTCCGGTGACAGCCCGCTGATCAGCGCCGCCCGCTCGCTCTCGGACGCCGCGCGGGTCGTGAGACCGAAGCGCGTGAAGCGGGTGAGCGCCCAGATCCCCACGGCCACCGCGACGACCGCCACGGCGAACCACACGCGGTCGCGGCCGACGGTGACGCCGGCGACCTCGAACTGGCCGAGCGGGAAGATCCGTTGGACCGGGGGTGGCGTCGTGCCGCGCCGCATCACCATGACACCGGTCATGACGACCATGACACCGAGCGACGCCACGGCCTTCGCGGTGGCCGACGCGGTGCGCAGGGGTCGGAACACCGCGACGTAGAGCACCAGCCCGAGCAGCGCGGACAGGGTCAGCGAGATCGCGACGCTCGGCGCCACCTGCAACGGGGCGCCCAGTTCGATCGAGTCGGGCAGACCGGGGATCAGCAGGACGAGCTCGCCACGACGCAGCCCGGCGTAGGTGTAGGCGGTGAACAGCGCCATGGAGCTGGTCGCGAAGTTCATCACGCCGGAGCTGCGGTAGGTCACGGTCAGCGCCAGGCCGAGCGCGGCGAACACCGCGCCGTTGGCGAGCCCGAGCATTAGGAACGTGACGTGTTGACTCACTCGTCCCCCTGGACCACTTCCGAGACGCCAACGCCCGGCCGATGTGTCCCCCCGGTCGACCGCTGTCGCAGCGTGCCCTGGATCCCTCGACCCCTCACGCTGCCGCCAAGATATATCTAGAGGTATAGCAGGGCAAGCACTTCGGACACCCGGCCGGTCACCCGGGCGTCCGGCGGGGATCGACGTGTTCGAATCGGACCGGCATCGACTCGATGCCGCTCACGAAGTTCGAGGCGCGGACCGAGAGGTCGTCGACCGTGAGCTGCAGGTCGTGCATCCTCGGGAGCACCTCGTCGAGCATGCACCGGAGCTCGAGTCGGGCCAGCGCTGCCCCGAGGCAGTAGTGCGGGCCGAAGCCGAATGCGAGGTGCGGGTTCGGCTCGCGGCGGACGTCGAAGGTGTCGGCGGCGTCGAAGACGTCCTCGTCCCGGTTGGCCGACGGGTACAGGTTGATGATCTGGTCGCCCGCGGGGATGCGCTGCCCTCGGAGCTCGACGTCGACGGTGACGAGCCGGGACATGTTCTTCACCGGTGAGACCCACCGCAGCAGCTCCTCGACGGCGACGGGCACCATCGCGGGGTCGGCACGGAGCATCTCGAGCTGCTCGGGATGTTCGAGCAGGGCGAGCGTGCCGCCGCTGATCACGTGCCTCGTCGTCTCGTCGCCGCCGATCAACAGCAGCAACGCCTCGCTCACGATGGACTCGTCGTCGAGGCGCTCGCCGTCGATCTCGGCCTCGCACCAGACGCTGATGAGGTCGTCGCCGGGATCGGCACGACGTCGGGCGATGACCTGCAGCTGGAGCTCCTGGAAGCCCGCCAGGGCGTCGGCCGCGACCTGGGCCTCTTCGGGGGTCGGCGTCGAGGTCGTCGCCCGCATCATGTCGTCGGACCAGCGCAGCAGGTCGTCGTGGTGCTCCGCGGAGAAGCCGAGCAGGTCGGCGATGACCAGCAGCGGCAGCGGTGCGGCGACGTCCCACACGAAGTCGCACTCCCCGGACTCCGCGACGTCGTCGACGATCGACCGGCAGAGCTGCGCGATGCGTGGCTCCATGGCGGCGACCCGTCTCGGGGTGAACCCCCGGTGGATCAGTCCGCGCCGGCGGCGGTGCTCCGGGTCGTCCATCGAGATCATCATCGGGAACGGCACCAGGTGGGGCCGCGGCGCACCGGTGCTCGAGAACGAGACAGGGTCCTTCTCGATCGCGAGGACGTCGTCGTAGCGGGTGATGCCCCACACGTCGGAGACCTCGTCGTAGTAGACCGGCGCCTCGCGCCGCATCCACGTCCACGTCTCGTGCGGATCCGCGGCGTAGAACGCACCGTCGAGCAGGTCCAAGCCCTCGATCGTGGGGTGCGTCGCCGATCTCATCGGGGCAGCCCGCAGCGCCGTTGGGCGATCATGTTGCGCTGGATCTCGGACGTCCCGGCGTAGATGGTCGTGCCGAGCGAGAACCGGAGCAGGTGCTCGACGGCGCCGTCCTCGACGCTGGTCGGATCGAGCTTGGCCCGCAGCGAATCCGGTCCGACCACCGAGCAGAGCTCCTCGGCGCAGCGGACGATCGCCTCGGTGCTGAAGAGCTTGCTCATCGGCCCCTCGGTGGTGGGGACCACGCCGCACTCCTCCATCCACGACGTGCGCTGCTCGAGCAGCTGCGCGACCTCGAGGGTGGTCGCCACCGAGGCCAGGCGACGACGCACGTCGACGTCGTCGATCGGCCGTGCTCCCTCGCTGGCGGTGCTGCCGTCACCGGCTGGTCGGTGCGCCCAGCGCTCGACCGCCTCGAGCGTGCGCGCCAGGTGTGGGCTGAACGGCGCGGAGTGCTCGTCCTGCAGCGCCAGCATCAGGGAGCGCCACCCGGCGCCGACCTCGCTGATCCGCCATCGGTCGTCGAGGTGCAGGTCGTCGAAGAACGTGATGTTCGTGCGCTCACCCGACAGCGTGAACACCGCCTGGGTCTCGTAGCCGTCGACGTCAGTCGGCACCAGGAACGTCGTCAGGCCGTGGTGGCGCTCGCTCGACGGGTCGGTGCGTGCGAGCAGGAACACGTAGTCGGTGAGGTGCGCGTTCGTCGTGAACATCTTCTGCCCGTCGACGATCCACTCGCCGTCCTCGAGCCGGGCGCGCGTCTGGATGGCGGCGACGTCGGAGCCCGCCTCGGGCTCGGTCATCCCGAGTGCGATCGTGATCTCGCCTCGGTGCACGGCCGGAACGATCTCGTCGCGCATCCACTGTGGCCCGACCGCCGAGATCACCCGGGCGACCATGCCCGCCGTCTCGGTCGCGTAGATCGGGGCGTCGGCCCGGGTCAGCTCCTCGGTGAGCACGTGGATCTCAGCGACGCCGAGCGGCTCGAACCCCTCTCGCGGCGTCACCGGTGAGATCCAGTGACGCTCGCCGAGGGCCAGGGCGAAGTCGTCGTCGTGTGCGACGCCGCTGCGGTACATCGTGTCCTCGACCTCGGGGGTCAGGTGCTCGGCGAGGAACGCCTTCACCTCGCCACGGATCCGCTCGGCGCGCTCGCCCCATTCGAAGTCCATCACGCACCCCCGTAGCGGATCGCCGCGACCCGGTCGTTCGCCGCCCTCGAGTCACCCCACACCCGTGGCCACCCGCGCACACGCCGGAAGAGCATCTGGACGTCGTACTCGAGCATGAAGCCGTAGCCACCGTGCACGTGCACCGCGTCGTAGGTGGCCGACTCCGCGGTCTCGCACGCGAACGCGAACGCCATCGCTGCGAGCTCGCTGCCCCGGGCGTCACCCCGCTGCAGCGCCCACGCCGCCTTGCGCACCAGCAGCTGGGCGCCGTCGATGTTCGTCGCGTCGTCAGCGAGGGGATGCGCGATGCCCTGGAACGAGCCGATCGCCGCCCCGAACGCCCGCCGCTCGATCGCGTACTCGCAGGCCAGATCGAGCGCGAGCGCCGCCATGCCGACGACGGCCGCAGCGGTGAGCACGAGCCACTCGTCGATCGCCGTGTCGAACAGCACGGCCGCCGCCTCGCCCTCGGCCAGCTCGACACCGCCGTCGACGCTCAGGTCGGCCAGCGGCGCGGCGGCCAGGTTCGCCACGGCGCTGCGCTGCTCGTCGGTCACCTCGGACAGGCGCAGCGCCGCGCCGTCCCAGGAGATGACGGCGTCGCAGATCGAGCCGCCCGGCACCAGCGCGCAGCTGCCGCCGGCCACGCGCCGCACGGCGAGGGTCGTGATCGAGGTGCCGTCGAGCGCGGCGCCGAGCCGGGCCGCACCGGGGCCAGCGCCGGTGCGAGCCAGCAGACGCGCCGCGACCTGCGCCTCGATCACCGGTGCGGGTGCCATCGCCCGACCGAGCTGCTCGGCCACCAGCACCAGGTCGAGCAGCTCCGCTCCCCAACCGCCGTGCTGCTCCGGCACCGCCATGTACACCGCGCCGGTCTCGACCAGCGAGCCCCAGAGCGCGTCGTCGAATCCACCCGGCTCGACCTCGCGAACCCGCTCCGATGACGACTGCTTCGCGAGCAGCGCGGCGAACGAGTCGACGAGCGCGACCTGTTCGTCGTTGAGTCCCAGTTCCACGGCGCGAACTCTAGTGGCACTTCCCGATAACGGATAGTGTCATTACCACCCAGACAGAGCGTCACTCCCATCGAGATCGGAGCCGATCGTGACCGCCTCTCCCGACTTCGAGATCTACGACGCCGACAACCACCTCTACGAGTCCGCCGACGCGCTCACCCGCCACCTCCCCACCGAGCACCGCAAGCTGTTCCGCTTCGTCGAGCTCGACGGCCGTCAGAAGCTCGTGGTCAGAGGGCGCCTCACCGAGTTCATCCCGAACCCGACGTTCGAGGTGATCGCCCGCCCCGGCGCGCACATGGCGTACTTCGCCGGCGAGAACGACCAGGGGTTGACGCTGCGGGAGATGACCGGGGAGCCCATGGCGTGCATCCCTGCGTTCCGCTCACCCGGCCCGCGGCTCGAGCTGCTCGACGAGCAGGGCATCCAGGCCACGTTGATGTTCCCGACGCTCGCGAGCCTGGTCGAGGAGCGCCTGATCGACGACCCGGACCTGACGATGGTCGCGATCCGAGCGTTCAACGAGTGGTTGTTCGACGAGTGGCGCTACGACTACGAGAGTCGGATCTTCACCACGCCGGTCGTCAACCCGTGCGTGCTCGGCGAGAGCCTCGACCAGCTCGAGCAGATCATCGAGCGCGGCGCCCGTGCGGTGCTGCTGCGTCCGGCGCCGGTCAGCGGGCTGCGCGGCACACGCTCCCCCTTCCTCGAGGGTTTCGACCCGTTCTGGGCGCGCATCCAGGAGGCCGGGCTGCTGGTCTGCCTGCACGCGTCCGACAGCGGCTACCAGAACTACCTGAACACGTGGGAGGGCGAGACCGGTGAGTTCGTCGCGTTCCGGCCCCGGACGTTCCCTGCGGTGGCCGACGACGGGCGGGCGATCCAGGACGCCCTCGCCTCGGCGATCTGCCACGGCATGCTGACCCGCTTCCCCGACGTGCACCTTATGAGCGTCGAGAACGGCGGCAGCTGGGTCGGTCACCTCGTGCGCAACCTCGAGATGGCCTACAAGAAGATGCCGAACGAGTTCCCCGAGCACCCTCGTGAGGTCTTCCAGCGCAACGTGTGGATCAATCCGTTCTGGGAGGACTCCGTGCTCGGACTCGTCGACCTGATCGGCGCCGACCGCGTCTGCTTCGGTTCCGACTTCCCCCACCCGGAGGGCCTCGAGGATCCGCTGTCGTGGTACCGCCACGTGGCCGACCTGCCGAACACGCAGGTCCGTCAGATCATGTCCTCGAACCTGTCCACGCTCGTCGCCGCCTGAGCTCGGCGACGAGCCGCCGCTCGGCGGCCCCAGAGGAGTCCCCCCCCTGAACGGCAAGTGCGGGCACCCGGATGATGGAGAGGGTTCACCGACATGGGCGTCAAGGATCACCCGTCACCGGTCCCCCGGCTCTGGTCCTGACGGTTCGCGCATCAGCGGGTGCTGCGGGAGGTCCGGGCGCTGCTCGCAGCGCACCGGGCCCTGGCTGCCGAAGCGTTCGCGACGACCATCGCGTTCGACTTCCCCGGTACTCTCGAAGAGATGCTCGAACGAGCAACACCCGACACCGAGGAGGTGGACGACGATGAGCAACGATGACTACCCGCTGGTGGACGTCACCGCAGTGCGGGTCCTGGCCCGCTACGTCGTCGAACTCACCTTCGACGACGGTTCGGTGAAGGTCATCGACCTCGAGGACCGGCTGCGTGGACCGGCGTTCGCCCCGGTGCGTGCTGACTACGACGCGTTCTGCGCCGTTGCCGTGAACACCGAATCGGGCACCCTCGAGTTCCCCAACGGCGCCGACCTGTCGCCCGCCATGCTGTACCTCGAGTCGAAGCCAGCGGTACCGGCCTGATCCATCGACCCCGTCGAACCTGATCGCGAGTGCATGCCTACCCGGGCCCGGCGTGCTCCCTCGTTCGTCTCACGTCAGGAGGGGCTTTCCATGCCCTGGGTCGTTCGAGGTGGCCGGAGGCTCTCGAGGATGCCCTCCCCTCGCAGGACTACCGACGCGAGCCGATCCCGTGGGCAGCAGCGTTCCTGGCCGGCAAGGTCTTGCTCGACCATCGACGGAACAAGGGGACGAGGTCGACGACACTGCCGGACTTCTTCATCGGCGCCCACGCGGCCGTCGCCGGAGTCGATCTCCTGACCAGGGATGTCGGTCGATACCGGACCTACTTCCCGACGGTGTCACTCATCGCCCCGTCGACCAGCGCATCCAGGCCACGCTGATGTGCCCCACGCTCGCGAGCCGATGGCCGACAAGACGAGCCGAACGACTACGACGCACTTGCGTGGTGGACTCGCAGGTTCGTCGGGCTCCGGAACGCGAGCGAGGTCTTCCACTCCAGGTGCGTCTCGTCGACGCGATACGGACCGAGCGCCTCGATGACGGCCGGCAGGGCAACCGACAGCTCGAGTCGTGCCAGGGCGGCACCGAGGCAGTGGTGGATCCCGTGCCCGAACGAGATCGGTGAAGGGTCCTGGCGGTCCACGCGGAGCCGGTCCGGGTCGGTGAAGCGCGCAGGGTCGCGGTTCGCCGCGCCGAGCATGACGGTGACGTTCTGGCCCGCCCTGATCCTCTGACCTGCGATCGTGACGTCCTCGATGGCTTGGCGGGGGTCGGTCTGCAGGACCGTGTCGAAGCGGAGGAGCTCCTCGACGGCGTTGCGCCACAGCTCAGGTCGGGTCCGCAGCACGTCCCGTTGCTCGGGGCTCCGTCCGAGTGCGACGAGCGCGTTCCCGAGCACGCCCGTGGTTGTCTCGTGGCCTGCGAAGACGAGGATGACGAGCAGGCTCAGCAGCTCGGCGCGATCGATCTGCCCCTCGGCCTCGCAGCGGACCAGCTCCGTGAGCAGATCGTCGGCCGGGTGCTCAGCGCGTTCGTCGGCCAGCGAGCTGTAGTAGCCGGTGAGCTCGGTGGCGTTCCGATCGACCTCGACGGGGTCGAGCGGCACGAACGGGTCGAGGGCGCGGCGCAGGACGGCCGAGATGTCCGTCATCCAGCTCCAGCGTTCCTCCGGGATCCCGATGAGCTCCGCGATCACCTGGATGGGCAGCGGCTCGGCGATCGACGTCATCAGCTCGGGTGCAGGATCATCCGCGATGCCGCTGAGCAGCCGGTCGACGATCGCTGCGACCCGAGGCTCGAGCCGTTGCATCTTCCTGGGTGTGAACATCCGGCTCACCGCGGCGCGCAGCCGGGTGTGCAACGGAGGGTCGGTGAACAGCAGGGCGTTCCGGAACAGTGCCCGGGTCGGCTCGGAGAGCTCCGAGTAGGGCCGGGCGTCCAACAGCAGCTCCATCTGGCCGGCGACGCCGAAGCTCGGGGAGTGCAGGACCTCGCGGGCTTCCTCGTAGCCCACGACCGCCCATTGCTGGAAGATCGGACTGAACGAGACCGGACCGGACTGCCGCATCCGTTCGTAGATCGGATACGGGTCGACGAACCGGTCAGGGCCGAGGATGTTGCCCCACCGGTCGAAGCGGAAGACGGCGTCGGCCAACCGGGGGCGTCGAACGAGCCCCCGCATGACACGCAGAGCGATCTCCTCCCGACGAGCCATCGGTCCCTCCCCGTCCTTCACGACACTACAAGCGCGTCGAACGGGGCGACCTCGCCATCACCCCGCGCTCCATTTCGTCGCAACTCGGTCTCGAGACACACCGAGGTGCCCACAACCGTCACGCCGGCGGACCCGGCGTCGCGAGCGGCTACTTCGCCGACGGACGCTTCTTCGGCTTGGCCTTCGCCTTCGCCTTGGGCTTCGCCGCGGCGCGACGTGCACGGGGCGCGGGTTCGGGCAGCACGATCCGCTGCTCGAGAGCGACCAGGTCGACCGAGGGCACGTCGGCCTGCAGGCCACCGAGGCAGAACTGCACCGTCGAGTGTCGGTCGGGAGCGGCGACGCCGACGTCGCTGCTGATGCGCTGCGCGGTGATGACCGCGGTGTTCGTCGACAGGATCAGGAAGGTGGCGGCGTCGGCGTCGGCGAGACGCACCTGCCCCGACTCCTGCGCGGCGACGACCAGGCCCCGGATCACGGCGATCACCGCTGCCTGCGCCCGGCCGACGAGCTCAGGACTCGAATCCGCGAGACGGAGGCGGAGCCGGGCGAGGCCGCGGTTCAGCCCGGAGTCGCTGACCTCGGGCATCCGCTGGGCAGCGAGCACCGCGCCAGCCAGCCGCTCGAGCGGATCGTCGATCTCGGCGATCGCCCGTTCGAGCAGCAGCGCGTACAACCGCATCGACTCCTCGAAGAGGGCGAGCAGCAGGTCGTCCTTGCTCTCGAAGTACTGGTAGAGCGTGCGCAGCGACTGGCCCGCTTCATCCGCGACGTCCTGGACGGTGATGTCGCCGCCGTCGGAGCGTTCGAGCACCACGCCGGCGGCGCGGATCAGGCGTGCGCCGCGGTCGACCGAGCGTTCGGTCGCGGAGCGCAGCGAACGCCCGACCACCCGTCGCTGCCAGTCCATCTCGTGCACTGCGGTCTGGTCTGCCACCTGCGGGTCCTCCATCAGATGTGATCCATGAGATCGATCACGGTCTTGGCTCGTTGGCCGAGCATCACTCGCCCGACCACCCCCATGTGCGTGCGCCAGTGCGACTCGGCACCATCGACGTCGCCCTCCTCGATCAGGTCAGCGAGGCGGCCCTGGGACCGGACACCCCGGCGCCGGGTCGACAGCGACGCCTCGGCGGCGTCGCCCTGGCTGACCTCGGTGACCGCTCGGGCGACGACCTCGTTGAGCATCTCCGCCACGATCGTCAGGGTCTGGTTGCCGGCCATCGCGACCAGCTCGACGTGGAAACGAGCGTTCGCGTGGCCGAACTCGACCGGGTCGTCGATCGAGGCGATCTCTTCGTCGATCAGCGCACGCAGCGCCGTCGCCGCCTTGCGCCGCTGACGACTCCCGGCGATCAGTCGTACTGCGGACGGCTCGATGATCGTCCGGGCCTGGAACACGTCGGCCAGGCTGACGTTGCGGGACTGCAGCACGAGCGCCGCGGTCCGAGCGGTCTGCCGCTGGTCGGGGCGATGCACCACCACGCCGCCCTGCACGCCGCGCACGACCGAGATCAGACCCTCGGCCTCGAGGATCCGCAGCGCCTCGCGCAGCGACGGCCGCGAGACCCCGAAGCGTTCGATCAGGTCGGGCTCGTGTCCGAGGGAGTCCCCTTCGTCGAGCTCGCCGAGCACGATCGCCCGACGCAGCTCGTCCGCGATCAGCTGCGGCTTCTCGCGCGGTGCGCCGCCCTTTCGCTTCTTCGGGGACTTCGGCATCGGATCCACCACTGTTCCAGTCGACGTCACGGGCACGGTACCGGCTCACCGAGAGCCGCTCCGCATCCGGGACCCAACGCCGGGGCCCGCCGATCGAGCACGGGATCGTCGACGACGAACCGTGCCCGGAGCGGTCTCAGACGGTGCCGCCGAGCAGCGCGAGGGCGTTGTCACGCATGATGAGCGCCCGATCCGACTCGTCGAAGTCCGCGAGCTCGATGGCGAAGTCGAGCGGCTGGGCGGTGCCCTCGCCGTGGGGCCAGTCGGAGCCGAACAGGATCCGCTCGACCCCGATGAGCCCGGCCAGCGCCGTGAGGTCCTCTTCCAGGTACGGCGTGCACCAGACGTGGTTCCGGATCGTGTCGAGCGGGTCATCCGCGAAGGCCCAGGGTGTCTGGTTGGCCTGCTTGCGCAGGTGCGCCACGAGCTGGTGGATCCAGTCGGAGCCGTTCTCGATGCTCGCGATGCGCAGATCCGGGTGGCGGGTGAAGACACCGCCGATCACGAGCGACGCGACCGTGTCGTGGATGGCGCGGCCTTCGCTCAGCACCTTCGACAGCGGGTCGCTCTTGCCGAACCCGAACTCGCCCGAGCCACCCCAGGCGGCGCCGAAGCGCCCCTCGTAGCCGCTGTCGCCGAGGTGGAACGCGACCGGCACTCCCGCGTCGGCCAGGTACGCCCACACCGGATCGTGCACGGTGTCGCCGAGCGAACGCGACGAGCCGTTGGGTCCCGGCACGGGCGCCGGACGCATGTGCACGATGCGGGCGCCGCGGCCGATGACCGACTCGACCTCGGCGAGCGCCGCGGCGGGGTCGGCCAGCGAGATCATCGGTGCGGAGAGCAGACGGCCCTGGTGGTCGAACCCCCAGTCCTCCTCGAGCCACGAGTTGAACGCCGTGAGCGACGCCATGGTGGCTGCGATGTCGCCACGGAGGGCCTCCTCGACACCACAACCCATGGTGGGGAACAGCAGCGCGGCACCGAGGCCCTGTTCGTCCATCACCCGGACGCGTTCGTCACGGTCGCGGTACTCGGAGCGCAGCGGCTCGACCTTGATCATGGTCCGCGGGTCGACACCCTCGGGGATCTGGCCGCGGAACAACGGATCGAGGCAACCCGGGACGATGATCGGGTCGAACGTCGGGTTCGGGATGAACGAGTTCACCTTTCCACCGATCAGCACCTTGACGCGCTTGCCGTCCTGCACGGGCTTGACGCCACGGTCCGCGAACTCCTTGGGGAGGTACCGGGTGAAGGCGTCGAGTGCCTCGTAGTAGTGGTTGTCGGCATCGATCGGACGGTCGTCCACCATGAGCACCCTTCGCCGTTGTGCACCGGTCACCGGTCACAGAGGAGAACAAGACTTTCCTGATTCCGACAGTAGCGATGTACCGAACGGTCGTCCAGGGATCCGGCTGGCGCCGGCGCCGCCTCAGCGCCCCTTGGGCATGCCGAGGATCCGCTCGGCGATGACGTTGCGCTGGATCTGCGAGGTGCCGGCGGCGATCGTGTACTGGAACGACCAGAGGTAGTCGTGCACCACCCGTGCCACGTCGGAGTCCGGACCGGCGGCGCCGATCGAGCGACGCCCGAGCAGCTCCATGCCGAGCCGGGACAGCTCCTGGCCGAGCTCGCTGTAGCCGAGCTTCACCGCGGATCCGAGCGGCGACGGCAGCCCTGACACCTCGGCCTCGGTCACGCAGCGCTGCGTCATGCGCCAGAGCGCGTCGATCCGTGCGTCGAGCGTGCCGAGGTGACGCCGGAAGCCCGGCTCGTCCGCACGCTCGCCCGCCAACGAGACCAGGCCCGCCAGCTGCGAGCGCAGCGTGATGATGTGCTGTGCGAACGCGGTGCCGCGCTCGAAGCGAAGCGTCACGTTGGTGACCCGCCAACCGTCGTTCTCGTCGCCGACCCGGTTCTCGACCGGGACCCGCACCTCGTCGAGGAAAATCTCGCAGAAGTGGCTCTGGCCGTCGATCGTCTTCATCGGGCGGACCTCGATGCCCGGTGAGCGCATGTCGAGGATCAGCCACGAGATGCCCTTGTGCTTGGGGGCGTCGGGGTCGGTGCGGACCAGGAGCTCGCAGAAGTCGGCGACGTGCGCGCGGGTGCTCCAGATCTTCTGGCCGCTCACGACGTAGTGGTCGCCGTCGCGCACCGCCCGGGTCCGCAGCGACGCCAGGTCCGATCCCGCGCCGGGCTCGGAGAACCCCTGGCACCAGACGTCCTCACCCTTGAGGATCCGGGGCAGGTGGAAGCGTCGCTGCTCCTCGGAGCCCTCGGCGATCAACGTGGGCCCGGCGTGCGCGGTGCCGACGAAGTTGATGCCGACGTAGGGGGCGCCCGACGCGGCGTACTCCTCGAGGTAGACCAGCTGCTGCGACGCCGGCAGGCTGCGCCCGCCGTACTCGCGGGGCCAGTTGAGCCCTGCGAACCCGCCGTCATGCAGGAGCCGCTGCCACCCCGTGTCGTAGGCCCGACGCACGTCCCAGTCACCCGGGGGCGGGGGCGGCCCGTACGAGGCCACCGCCTCGTCGAGGAACGCACGCGCCTCTTTGCGGAACGCCTCGTCGGCGGCCGAGTAGCGAAGATCCACCTCAGTCCTCCTGTGACCGGTCGCGGAACATCGAGGTGACGACCGTCAGGTCGACCTTGCCCGACGGGGTGCGCGGCAGCTCGTCGACGAGACGGAGCTCGACGGGTCGTTCGTAGGGCGCGAGCACCGGCACGAGCTGCTCGAGCAGCGTCTCCACGTCGGTCGTCCGCCCGTCGGTCGCCGCGGCCGTTCGCAGCTCGACCGCGGCGACGGGCACCTGCCCGAGGCGTCGGTCCTCGACCGCGACCACCGAGGCGCCCCTCACCTCGGGCAGGCGTTCCAGCGCCCTCCTGATGTCGTCGGGCATCACCTTGAAGCCGCCGCGGATGATGGCGTGATCGGATCGACCGAGGATGAAGAGGAACCCGTCGTCGTCGATGCGGGCCTGGTCGGTGGTCCGGATCCACTCGGCGTCGGCACCGAACTGCGATGCCTTGACCTCGAGCACCCCGTCGTGGCCGGGCGGCAGGGTGTCACCGGTCGTGTCGTCGACGACCCGGAGCTGCGTGCCGGAATGGGCTCGTCCGACGCTCCCCCGCTTGTCGGCCCAGTGCCGCCGGTGGTCCTCGAGGTTCCATCCGGCGACCGAACCGCCGAACTCGGTCGCGGCGTACGAGACGAGCACCGGCACGCCGAAGCGCTGCTCGAAGGCGTCGGCGTCCTCGGGGTCGAGCGGCGCCGTGCCGGAGATCACCGAGCGCAGGCTCGACAGGTCCGCAGGGTCGGCGTCGGACTCGAGCACCATGCGCAACGCGGTCGGCACCAGGCTGGCGGTGGCGGGGCGGTGTCGTCGCACGGCATCGAGCCAGGCGTCGACGCCGAACCGCTCGAGGAACGCGAACGGCCGGCCGTCGGTGACGCAGGTCAGGATGCGGAACAGGCCCCCCAGGTGCACCAGCGGCGAGTTGACCACCGCGACACCCGTTCGCAGTCGGTTGCTCGCAGAGTGCGTCGAGCCGTAGTGGGCGGCCCCGACGAGCGCCCGTTCGAGCATGTCGTAGGTGAGGTCGATCCGCTTCGGAGGACCGGTGGTGCCGCTGGTCAGCATGCGGACCGCCACCCCCGGTCGGCGGACGCCGCCGGGGTGGCGCCCCGGCTGGACCGTCAGCGGTACGCCCAGCTCTGCCGCGACCGCCGTCGTCGCGGTCGAGCGCTCTGGCACCAGGGTCCGCACGTCGTCGGGCAGGCCGAGCAGCACCGGCAGGTCGAGCTCGCGCAGGTCGTCGGTGGTGCGCTCCACTCCCCGACCCGGGTTGATCGTGACGACGCATCCTCCGGCCTGCAGCACGCCGAGCAGGAAGCCGACCGACACGGGTCGGTTGCGCAACAGGATGCCGACCTGCTCGCCCGGAGCACGGACGAGCGCTGCGGCCCGGGCCGCGGTGTCGGCGAGCTGGCCCCAGGTGGACCACTCGTGGTCGAACTCGAGCGCGTTCGCCGCCGGGTCGATCGCGAACACCTGCGCGATGCGCTCGGACAGGGCGCTCACCGGAGGCGCGCTCATCGGAAACGGGGCTGGGTCCGGGGCGGCGGGTCGGCGGCGACGGCCGCCTGGCCGATGGGGTTCCCGAGCCGGGTGTAGATCAGGCCCTGCTCCATCGCGGCGCGGTAGGGCCGGTCGAGGGACTCCCAGATCGCCTTGACGGTGCCCTGCGTCGCCGAGGTCGGCTTCGCGGCGATCGTCGCGGCGATCTCGTGGGCCCGCTCCCACAGGTCCGGTCGCGACACGACCTCGGTGACCAGTCCCATCTGCAGCGCGGTGGGCGCGGTCACCCGCTCGTCGTTGCCCATCAGCGAGATGCGCAACGTCTGTGCCAGCCCGACGCTGCGCATCAGCCCGATCGGTTCGAGCGCGCAGACCAGCCCGTAGGTGACGTGCGAGTCGAAGAACGTGGCGTCCTCGGAGCAGATGACGACATCGGCCTCGTTGAGGAAGTAGAAGGCACCCGCGGTGCACATGCCCTGCACCGCGCAGATGACGGGCTTCCAGACCTTCTGCCACTTCGGGCTGAGCAGCTCACCCGGGTCATCGTGGTTCCAGACGTCGTCGGGCTGCCCATAGGACTTCTTGGTGTCGAGCCCGACGCAGAAGGCGCGGTCGCCCTCGGCGCGCAGCACCACCGCGTTGACCGCCGGGTCGTCCTTGACGAGCTTCCAGACCGCTCGCATCTCCTCGCACATCTGGCGGTCGAAGGCGTTGAGCACCTCGGGCCGGTTCAAGGTGATCGTGGCAACCTTGTCCGGCGAGGTCTCGTAGCGGATCGTCTCGAAGTCGCTGTTCTCGAAATTCATGAGCTCTCCGTCGTCATGAGGCGGTCCAATCCGGTGTGCGCTTCTCCATGAAGGCGGCGGGGCCCTCTTTGGCGTCGTCGGTGCGCACCACCCGCTCACGGAACGCCTCGGCGAGGATCTCGGCCTCGTGCAGCGGCAGGTCGAGCCCCTTGCGGATCGCCAGTCGAGTGCCGCGCACGGCCAGCGGTGCGTTCCGGTTGACCAGCGCAGCGACCTCCTTGGCCCGTGGCAGCAGCTGGTCGTGCTCGACGACCTCGGAGACGAGCCCCAGGTCGTAGGCACGCTGCGCGCTCATGCGCTCGTGGCGTCCGGTCAGCGCGATGCGCATGGCGATGCCCGTCGGGAGCACCCGTGCCAGGCGGACCATCTCACGACCCGAGACCAACCCGATGCTCACGTGCGGGTCGAAGAACTCGGCGCGGTCCGACGCGATCGTGATGTCGCCCGTGGTCACCCAGTCGAGCCCGGCACCGCAGCACAGGCCGTTCACCGCGGTGATGACCGGCTTGGTCATGGTGCGGAACGGGGGCGTGCCCTCTTGCGGTGCCTCCCACTGCGCGTAGGTCGACAGGTAGGGCTCGTCGTAGACGACCCGTCCGTCCTCGGGGATCTCGCCGACGTCCGCGCCGGTGCAGAACGCCCGACCGACCCCCGTGACGAGGATCGTCCAGACCCGGTCGTCGGCCTCGGCGGCCGCGTACGCGGATCGGAGCTCGCGCACCGTCAGGGGGCTCAGCGCGTTGAGCCGCTCCGGGCGGTTGAGCGTGATGACGGCCGTGCGGTCCTCGACCTCGTAGATGATGTCCTCGTACCCGGCGTCTGGGGTCGGGCCCGGGTCGCTGTCGTGCACGTCGATGTCCTCCATGTCGGCTCGTTGGTTCGGCTGGGGCGCGACCGTGGCGGTCAGCGCCCCTCGAAGTCCGCATCACGGCGTTCGCTGAACGCGGCGAGGCCCTCTCGGAAGTCGGCGGTCCTGGCCGAGAGCTCGAGTGCGAGGGCCTCGTCGGACATGGCCGCCACGATGCCGCCGTCGAGCGCAGAGTGGATGCAGCGCTTGGTGAGACCCAGCGCGACCGTCGCGCTCGACGAGAGCTGGTCGAGCAGCGCGTCGACGGTCGCGTCCAACTCCGCGTCGGGCACCGCGGAGTGGATCATCCCCCACTCGGCCGCTTCGCTACCGGTGACCTTGCGACCCAGCAGCAGCAGGTCCTTGGCCCGGGCGATGCCCACCAGTCGTGGCACGAGCCAGGTCGCCCCGCTGTCCGGCGTGAACCCCCGCTCGGTGAACGGCAGCCAGAAGTGGCTGCTCTCGGTGGCCACCGCGAAGTCCGAGGCGAGGGCGATCTGGCAGCCGAGCCCCGCCGCCCAGCCGCGCACCGACGCCACGATCGGGAGCTGGATCTCGAGCATGACCGTGATCAGCCGGTGCGCCTGCAGCGCGGTCCTGCGCTGCAGGTTGCCCGGCCGGGGCTTCTGGCCGCCGGCGCTGTTGGAGGCGACCCAGTCGGACCCGGTGCAGAAGTCGTCGCCCGAGCTGGTGACGAGCACGGCGCGCAGCGTGTCGTCGGTGCTCGCCGACTCGAGCGCCTCGACCATGCGTCGCACCCCCGCCGGCGTGATCGAGCCCTTGCGCTCCGGCCGATCGATGACCAGGCGGAGCACCGAGTCGACGACCTCGACCACGACGCCGTCGACCGCGGCGGTCATCGGTTCGCCTCGACCAGCGCGGCGCCCAGCTGCTCGGCATGGTGCTCGCCGGTGCCGAAGGTGTGCTCCAGCACCCACGCACGCTTCAGCAGGTGGTTCGGCAGCATGTCCCACGTGAACCCCATGCCGCCGAGCACCTGGACCGCCGTGCTCGCGTTCGTGATCGCCGCGTCCGACGCCACGACCTTGGCCGCGGCGGCAGCTGCTGCGGGGTCGTCGTCGCCGGGCTCCTGGAGCACCGCGGCCGCGGCGTAGACGGAGCTCTGGGCCAGGCCGGCGCGGACGTACATGTCGGCGAGCAGGTGCTTGACCGCCTGGAACGAGCCGATCGGTGCGTCGAACTGCTGGCGCTCGAGCGCGTAGCTGCGTGCGACCTCGAGCGAGCGGGCGGCGATGCCGCTCGACGCTGCGGCGACGAGCACGGTGCCGAGGTCGCGGAGGCCACGGGCGACCGACTCGTCACCGACCACCGCGCCACCGACGAGGCCCGACATCTGCACGACCGGCGTCAGGGGGTCGAGCGGTTCGAGCGGGACCGGCTCGGGCAGCTCCGCACGGTGGTACTGCTCGACCGAGTGGTCGCGAACGACGAGCACCACGTCGAGGTCGGCGCCGTGCTCGACGATCGCCACGCCGTCGACGGCCGAATCGGCAGCCACACCCCCGACCGGCCCACCTCCGCCCGGCCCACCACCGACGGAGACACCTCCCACGACGACCTCGCCGTCGGCGGCGCCGTCGACCAACGGTGCCGCCAGCACGCTCCAGAGCAGCGGCCCCTCGACCAGGTGCTCACCGAGCTGTTCGAAGACGATCGCACCCTCGAGCGGACCCAGTCCCGAACCGCCCCGATCCTCGCCGAGCATCAACGACTGGACACCGAGCGCGGCGAGGTCACGCCACAGCGCACGGTCGAGCGGCGCACCCTCACGAGCGGCGATCGAGTCGAAGGGAACACGGTCGACGCAGAACCGCGCGACGGTCTCCTGCAACCCGACCTGGGCCTCGTCCAGCCGGAACTCCATCCACTTCCCCCCTCGATGATGGAACTAGAAACATCTAGATATTATTGCCTACACTTCGGCGGGACCAACGAACGCAGGGAGGGCCATCGTGAGCGACGGTCGAGTGCGGATGGACACCGATGACGAGCAGGGAATCGCTCGCATCACGCTGTCGAACCCTGAACGCAAGAACGCCTGGGACCCCTCCATGCGGCGCGAGTTCGCCGCCCACCTCGAGGCCGCAGCCTACGACGACGACATCAAGGTGGTGCTGCTCCGCGGCGACGGTGGCGTGTTCTCCACCGGCGCCGACATGAACAACGCATACAGCTGGTACGGCAAGGACGGAACGGCGAAACCCGAAGGAGCCGACGGCAACGGGTCCGGTCGGCCCCGGCGTCCCAGCCAGCGTCGGCGGCTGCTCACCGACCGCCAGACCTTCGACTTCTACCAGTTCTACCTGGGCTTCCCGAAGGTGACCGTGGCCGAGGTCGCCGGCTTCGCCCTCGGCGGCGGATTCGAGCTCGCCCTCATGAGCGACATCGCCGTCGTCGCGTCCGACACGGTGATCGGCATGCCCGCGACGCGCTTCCTCGGGCCTGCGCTCGGCTCGGTGCACATGTTCTTCCACCGTCTGGGCCCGGTCCTCGCCCGTCGGCTCCTCCTGACCGGCGACACGATCCAGGCCGCCGAGATCGAGCACCTCGGCATCTTCACCGAGGTGGTCGACCCGGAGTCGGTGACGGCACGCGCCGACTGGTGGGCGTCGCGGGTGAGCCGCATGCCGGCCGACGGCATCGTCATGGCGAAAGAGGCGTTCCGCCTGGTCGAGCAGCTCCAGGCGTACCAGGGCGAACAGGTCCTCAGCCCGCTGTTCCACGCCTACGGCACCAACCTGCAGTTCGAGCCCGGTGAGTTCAACTTCGTCAAGACCCGCGCCGAGCACGGCACCCGCGCGGCGTTCGAGATGCGTGACGCCCACTTCGAGATCCCCGAGCCCTGACTGCCCTCGCACTCCGACCGCCCTCTCACCCCGACTGCCCCACGCTGCTGACCGTCCCACGCCGCTGACCGCCCCGCTCGTCCGCACCGACTCAGAAGTCGGTGCCACCGTCCACGTTGATGGTCGCCCCAGTCAGGTAGCTCGCCCGCTCCGAGAGCAGGAACGCGATCACGTCGCCGAGCTCTTCGGGCCGACCCGGCCGTCGGAGTGCCACCTTCATGCCCCACTCCTCGGTCATGACCCGCTCCAGGGATTCATCGATCGGCCAGCCGCGCTCCTCGGCGTAGTGCACCCGCATGGCGGCCAGCACGTCGGTCTCGGTCGCGCCGGGGCACACGCAGTTGGCCCGGACGCCGTCGCCGCCGTAGGTCTTGGCGATGTTCTTGGTCAACACGGCGATCGACGCCTTGAGCGCGCCGTAGGGCACCTGGTGCCCCTTCGGCGAGCGGATCGAGTACGCCGCGGTGGTCACGATCGAGCCGCCGCCCTGCTCGATCAGCCGCGGCACCACCGCTCGGCAGGCCCTCACCGTCGACAGCACCACGTCGTCGTAGGTCGCGGTCCAGTCGTCGTCGCCGGCATGCAGCAGGTCGACCTGTCCGCGCATGCCCAGACCGGTGGTGACGGCCATGCCGTCGATCCCGCCCAGCGCGTCGGCGGCCAGCGCGACGGCGCGATCCGCGGCGCCGGGTTCGGTGAGGTCGCAGCGCACGCCGTGCACCGTCGTGCCGGTCGCCGCGGCGAGCTCCTCGACCGCGGCGTCGAGCCTCGTGCCGCCACGTGCCGAGATCGCGACCGACGCGCCGTCGGTGGCGAGGGCCAGCGCCGCGGCGCGACCGATCCCTGCGGACCCTCCGAACACCAGGAACCGCCGCCCGCGGATGCCGAGGTCCATCAGTCCGCCGCCCCCACCGTCTCGGCGTCGAGGGCGACCTCGGCCGCCCAGACGTAGTCGCCCTTGCCGTTCGCAAGGCGCCGGATCTCGTCGCAGCGCACGACGGCGCGCGGTGCCTTGAACCGAGCGAGCCGTTCGGCGACGAACTCCCGGAGCTCGGCGGGGCCGGGGTCACCTCCCGGGAGCGTGGCGACCAGCGCGACGGTCTCGCTGCCGAACCGCTCCGAGGGCCGGCCGACCACGAGCGCGTCGTGCACCTGTGGATGGGAGCGCAGCACCGCTTCGACCTCTTCGACGAACACCTTCTCGCCGCCGGTGTTGACCACGAGGGAGTCCCGGCCGAGCAGGGCGATCGAGCCGTCCGGGAGCAGGCGTCCGCGGTCGCCCGGCACTGCGACGCGCTCACCCTCGACGGTCGGGAAGGTGGCGCTCGTGCGGTCGGGATCGCCCAGGTAGCCGAGGGGCACCCGTCCGCGGCGGGCGAGCCAGCCCAGCTCGTCGTCGCCCGGCGCCAGGAAGCGGGCGCGGTCCTCGCTGAGCACCGCGGCGCCGACCCCGGGCTGGAACTCGACGCGTGGCGCACCCTTGGTGTGGGCACCGAACGCCATGCCGCCGGTCTCGGACGCGCCGTAGCCGTCGCGGATCGTCACGTTCGGCATGTGGTCGAGCAACGCGTCCTTCAGGTGCGTCGACGTGGCCGCACCACCCGTGCCGAGCACCAGCAGCGACGACAGGTCGTGGTCGTGACGGTCGAGCTCCTGCGCCATCGGCAGCGCGTGGGCGTCGCCGACGATCGACATCATGAACGCCCGTTCGCGCTCGACCAGTCCGAGCACGCTCGCGGCGTCGAACGGGAGCGAGTCGTCGTGGACCAGCACCGTCGCACCCAGGTGCAACGCCGAGAAGGCCGTCCACTGCGCGGCGGCGTGCATCAGCGGCGGCACGGCGTACCACGGTCCGGCGGTCCAGCCCCGGGCTCCGGCGGCGATCGACTCGGCGGTCGCGTCCTCTGCGCCGGCCATCGCGCCGACGTACGCGTCGGCCTGTCGCCACAGCACCGCCTTGGGCCGTCCGGTCGTGCCGCCGGTGCACACCATGTAGACGTCGTCGGGCGAGGTCACCGGCAGGTCCGACGCGTCGGGGCCGGTCGGTGTCGTCACGACCGCTTCGTACGGGACGCTTCCAGCGAGCGGCGCGACGCCCGATCCGTCGTCGACGTCGACCAGCACGATCGACGACGTGTCACAGCCGGCCGCGACGAGCGGGCCGTACCGACGGTGGTAGACGACCGCGCTCGGTCCGACGTCACCGAGCAACCCGGCGACCTCGGCCGAGCGGTAGTGCTGGTTGACGTTGAACGGCACCGCTCGGGCGCGGAACGCCCCGTACATCGCCTCGAGGTACTCCGCTCCGTTGTGCAGCACCAGCGCGACGGTGTCCTGGCCCAGCTCCCAACGCTCGAGCCCACCGCGCTCCCGGCGCCGACCGACGCCGCCGTCGACCAGGAGCCGGGCGAGCGCCCGGCTCCGCTCGCGCACCTGCGCGTAGGTCCGACGGACGTCACCGCAGACGACCATCTCGCGGTCGGGCACGGCGTCGGTGACGACGTCGTGCACCGCGACGAACGACCACTCCGTCGGCGAGGGCACCTCAGCTGCCCTTGAACTCGGGATCACGCCGCTCCAGGAACGCGGTGATCCCCTCCTTCATGTCGTCGGTCGTGAACACGACGTGCTGTGCCCGGGCCTCGCCCTCGAGCGCTCCGGCGAAGCTCGTCTCGTTGGCCGCGTCGAGCTGGCGCTTGATCAGGCTGATCGCGATGGTCGGGCCGCCCGCGAGTCGACGCCCCCAGTCATCGGCGATCGCGGCGAGCTCGTCGTGGGGCACGACCTCGTTGACCATGCCCCACTCGAGCGCGGTCGCGGCGTCGACCGACTCTCCGAAGAACGCCATCTGCTTGGCTCGACGGAGCCCGATCTGGTGCGGCAGCGACCACGACGTCCCGCCGTCGAGCGCCAGTCCACGCTTGACGAAGATCTGGCTGAAGCGTGCACGGTCGCTGGCGAGCACCAGGTCGCACGCCAGCACCAGCCCCAGCGCGACGCCGACCGCCACCCCGTCGACCGCGGCGACCGTCGGCTTCGGGACGGCCTGCAGGCGCGAGATCAGGCTGCCGACGATGCGCATCTCGCTCACGATCGGCTGCGGTCCTCCACCTGTCAGCCCCTTGCTCTCGCCCCCGCCGGAGAGCCCGCCCGACAGGTCTGCCCCGGAGGAGAAGTTGCCGCCGGACCCCGTGAGCACGAGCGCCCGCGCCGAGGGGTCCCGTTCGAGCTCGGTGAGCACGGCATCGAGGTCGGACCAGATCTCGGCGTTGATCGCGTTCTTCTTCTCGGGCCGGTCGAGGGTGAAGGTGATCAGCCCTCCGTCACGCTCGACCGTCGTCGCCCCGCTCGTCACCCCGCTCGTCACCGCAGTCGCCTCCGTCTCGGTCCGGTCCATCGGGTGCACACACCTCCGTCGGGCCCGAGCCGCAGAGGCGGGCACGGGCTGCCCACCCCCACTCCCCCGAGCGAGTCCAGCGGCCCCCCGGCCGCGCCACCGGCATCGTGCCACACCCGCGCCCCGCTGAACAGCGTCACTGCACGATTGGATGGAGCAGGACTGTCCACTTCGCTACAGTCCAACTGTTGATCTCCGGGCAGGCGAGGCCCGGACGCGACGGACGAGGAGTTCGGGTGACATCCACAGCGGTCCGCTTCGACCCGTTCTCCGAGGAGTACTTCGACGACCCGACCGACGTCTACGCGCGCCTCCGGGACGAAGCGCCCGTCTACTTCAGCGAGCAGTACGGGTTCTACGCGCTGTCGCGCTTCGCCGACGTCGTCGCCGCACACCGTGACTGGCCGGGGTTCTCGAGCTCGCACGGCGTCGACCTGTCGATGCTGTCGCAGGACCCAGAGGTGATCCGCTCCTTCCGCAGCATCATCATGATGGACCCGCCCGAGCACGACCGGTACCGGGCGCTGGTGAGTCGGGTGTTCACGCCGCGGGCGGTCACCGGTCTCGAGCCGATGATCCGAGAGGTCGTCGCCGGCCTGCTCGAACCGTTCGAGTCCACCGGCGCGCTGGACGCGGTCGCGGACTTCTCGGCACTGTTCCCGGTCGAGATCATCTCGCGCATGCTCGGGGTGCCCGAGGGTGAGCGTCAGCAGATCCGCCTCTGGCTCGACACCGCCCTGCACCGGGAGCCCGGCCGGATGGAGCCGACGAGAGAGGGCCGCAAGGCGCTCATGTCGCTCGGCGGCTACTTCTACGAGCTGTCGGTCGCGAAGCGGAAGGATCCGACCGACGACATGCTGTCGCGGCTCATCGAGGTGCGCATCGACCGCGGCGACGGCGAGGAGTCCGGGCTCGACGACCTCGAGATCGCCAACTTCGCCACCCTGCTCGGCGGAGCCGGGGCCGAGACGGTCACCAAGCTCGTCGCCAACGCGGTCGTGCTGTTCTCGCGCCACCCCGAGCAGTGGGACATGGTCGTGGCAGAGCCCGACCGCATCCCCCGTGCGGTCGAAGAGGTGCTGCGCTACGTCCCGCCGTCGCAGTACCAGGGACGCTTCTCGTTCGAGGACCGCGAGTTCGAGGGCGGCACGATCCCGGCGGGGCACCCGGTGCTGCTGCTCACCGGTGCCGCCACTCGTGACCCCCGAGCCTTCGACCGACCCGACGAGTTCGACATCGACCGCGCACCGAACCTGGCGATCGGCTTCGGCCACGGGGTGCACAGCTGCCTCGGAGCGGCGCTCGCCCGCCTCGAGAGCCGGATCGCCGTCGAGGAGCTCGCGGCGCGCTGGAACCGCCTCGAGGTCGACGAGGCCGGCACACGCCGCGTCCAGATGTCGAACGTGTCGGGCTACTCGAGCGTGCCGATGACCGGCCATCGTTGACCGGCCTTCGCTGACTGCCATCGCTGCCGGACCGGCGGCACCGGCCGGTGACGGTCAGCGCTTCTCGTAGGTGATGCCCGACGCCTCGACGTCCCACGTCGAGGCGGTGACGCCCTGGTCACGCAGCTCGCGCTTGAGGACGCGCCCCACCGGTGAGCGGGGCAGCTCGGTCCGGAACTCGATGTAGCGCGGCAGGGCGAAGTACGGCAGCTCGTCGAGGCACCACCGGAACAGTGCCTCCTCGTCGAGCGGCACTCCGCCCTCGGTCGCTGCATCGTCCTTGAGCAGCGCCGTGACCTTGAGGTCGTCCTCGGTGAGCGGGCTCGGCACGGCGTGCACCGCGACGTCCGCGAGGCCGCCGTGGGACATGAGGATCCGCTCGACCTCGAAGCTCGAGATGTTCTCACCCCTGCGGCGCAGGTAGTCCGCCTTGCGGTCGACGAAGAACAGGAAGCCCTCGTCGTCGATCCGACCGATGTCGCCGGTGTGGTACCACCAGTTCCTGCTGGTCTCGACCGTCGCCTCGGGACGCCCCCAGTAGCCCTCGAACATCGTGTGCGGGCGCTTCGGTCGGATGACGATCTCGCCGTCGGTGCCGCGGGGTTGCTCGACGTCGTCGTCGTCGAAGATCCTCACGTCGAAGTACTCGTCGTTGATCACGCCGGCGGCGTTCGCCTTGTTGACGACGCCTTCGGGTTGCCACGAGATCAACGACGCCTCGGTCACCCCGTAGGCGCCGCTGAAGGTGTCGACCCCGAACCGTCCACGGATGATCTGGTCGACCTCGGTGGGCAGCGGCGCCGCGCCGATCAGCCGCAGCGTCGAGTTGGCCTCGGGAGCGCCCGAGCGTGGCATCTCGGGTCGGTCGCTGTCGTGGGCGAGCAGGTACGCCATCGTCCCGAGGGTCGAGGTGACCGTCGCACCCGTGCGGTTCATCTCGGGCCAGAAGCGCGACACCGAGAAGCGCCGCTCGATCGCGGAGCGTCCGCCGGCGATCAGCGGACCGAGCACCGCGGTGACGATCGCGTTGAAGTGGAACAACGGCAGCGGCGTCCAGATGACGTCCTCGGCGGTGCGCCGCCAGCAGACGCCGATCTGCCGCGAGAGCTCGTAGTGGTAGCGGTGGCTGAGCATGCAGCCCTTCGACGGCCCGGTCGTGCCGCCGGTGTAGACGAACGTCGCCAGGTCCGACGGCCGTCGGGTCACCGCAGCGATCGGGTCGTACCCGGCGAGGCGATCGGCCCAGGCGTCGTCACCGAGCACCACCACGTGCTCGAGCGGCGCCACGTCACCGACCACACGCTCGGCGCGATCGAGCAACGACGGCTCGACGAGCAGCACTCGGGCGCCGGAGTCGGCCAGCTGATGACGCAGGTACTCGCCCTTGTAGGCGGTGTTGATCGGCACGGCGATGCCGCCCGCGATCACGATGCCCCACCAGGCGAGGACCGCCTCGGCGGAGTTCTCGACCAGCGAGGCGACGCGGTCCCCCGGGGCGACACCCAGGTCGCGCAGCATCGCCGCGACGGCACCGCCGCCGCTGAACACGTCGGCCGCCGACAACTTGGTGCCGACGACGTCGAGGTACTCGCCGTCGGGGTCGCGGTCGAGCCGGGCGGTGAGCAGGTCGGCGAGCGTGCGGTCGTCGTTGTCGCTGCGCCAGACGGGGTCGAGGGATCGAGCGTCCATTCAGACCTCCTGGCGTCCGGCGGCACGGCCCCGGAGCACCTCGCCGTAGGGCTTGCCCTTGTCGGGATTGGGCTCACGCGGCATCCCGAGCACCCGCTCCGAGATGATGTTGCGCTGGATCTCGTCGGTGCCGCCGTAGATCGACGACGCGGGCGAGAACACCACGGCCTCGCTGTACACGCCGCCGTCGACCCCGTCGGGTCCGGCGAGCATGGCATCGGGCCCGAGGATCGTCGCCGCCAGGTGCGCTGCGGTCTTGACGATGCGGGTCTGGCTGATCTTGCCGACGTTCGCGACGCTGCCGCCGGTCCCCCGCTCGGCCTCGGCCTTGCCGCGCAGCGCGTTCCAGTTGCCCGTCTGGCTGAACGAGTAGAGGCGTGCGAGGCCCTGACGCACCTCGGCGTCGCCGGTGCGGCCCTGCGCCCTGGCGAGCGCGACCACGTCGTCGTACTTGAGGGTCAGCTTCGACTCCGGCGGGCGCAGCTGCGCGGCATCGCCGGCGCGCCGTCCCAGCATGGCGCCTGCGGCGCCGGGGCCGGGGAACGCGCTGTGCGCGCCGCCCGCGCCGATGCCGGTGCGCTCGAAGAAGAGCGTCGTCTGGGTGATGCGCCAGCCGTCGCCGGGCTCACCGATCAGGTCGGCCGACTCGACGACCGCGTCGTCGAGGAAGACCTCGTTGAACACGGATTGGCCGGTCATCTCCATCAGCGGTCGCACCGTGACACCGGGCTGGTCCATGTCGAACGCGAACCACGACAGACCCTCGTGCTTGGGCACGTCGAACGAGGTGCGGGCGACGAGCATCCCCCGGTCGGTCCCGACGGCCATGCTCGACCACACCTTCTGACCGTTCACGATCCAGCGGTCGCCGTCACGCTCCGCTCTCGTCGTCACGCCTGCCAGGTCGGACCCCGCACCCGGCTCGCTGAAGAGCTGGCACCACGCCTCGCGTCCGCTGATGATCGGCGTCACGAGCCGCTCGATCTGCTCGGGTGTCCCGTGGGTCAGGATCGTCGGCGCTGCCATCAGCAGTCCGAGCCCACCCGGCGGGCGCATGGCACCGAAGCGGGCGAACGTCGCACGCACGACGGCCTCGGAACGACGTTCGAGTCCACGGCCACCTTGTTCGGGCGTGAAGTGCGGCACCGTCCATCCGGCCTTCGCGACGAGCTGCCACCAGTCCTCGACGGACAGCTCCGGGTCCCAGTGCAGCTCGAGCCAGGCCTGGACCTCGGCCACCAACTGCTCGTGTGACGGGTCGGTCTCGGTCATCCCCTCGGTCCCCCTTCTCCACTGCGGAAGTCGCACCCCCGGATGTGGGAAGTGTCACTGCCCGCTGCGGAGAATAGCGCTTTCCCCAGCGGCTGGTCACCGGGTGGGGTCCTTCAGACGATCCCCTTCGAGCGCAGCTCCTCGACCCGGGCGGCATCGATGCCGATCTCGGCGAGGATCGCCTCGGTGTGCTCACCGAGCAGCGGTGCACGGTCGCGAACCGTCCCGGGCGTCGCCGACATCTGGAACGGGGTGACGGTGATCGGCACCTGATCCGCGCCCGGGTAGTCGACCCGTTGCAGGTAGCCCATCGCCTCGACGTGGGGATCGGCGACGACCTCGGCCGTGGTGAGCATCGGGGCCGCCGGCAACTTCGCCTGCTCGAGCAGGGCGACCACGTCGTCACGGCGCCGGCCGGCGCACCATCCCTGCATGATCTCGTTGAGCAGGTCGCCGTGCTCCCAACGGCTGTCGTCGGTGGCGAAGCGGGGGTCGTCGAGCAGGTCCTCGCGCCCGACGAGCCGGCACCACCGCTCGAACATCGGCTGCCCCGCCACCTGCAGCAGCACCCAGCCGTCGTCGACGCGGTACAGGTCGCACGGGGCGACCGCGACCCCGCGGTTCCCGACGCGGGGTTTGTCGACGCCGAGCACCTCACGCTCGATCAGCAGCGAGTTCGCCATCATCAGGCACGACGGCAGCAACGCGGCCTCGACGTGCTGCCCCTCGCCGGTGCGGTCGCGGTGCAGCAGCGCCATCGTCACGCCGATCGCCAACGACAGCGCCGTGCTGTAGTCGGCGTACGGCACGACCGTGCGGATCGGCTGGTCCGGCAGCCCCTGACGTGACACGGCCCCCGACATCACCTGGCCGGTGCCGTCGAAGCCGATCTTCGAGCTGTACGGGCCGCCCTCGCCGTAGGCGGTGGCGCTGGCCAGGATCACGTCGGGCCGGATCGACCGGAGCTGGTCGTAGGAGAGACCGTTCGCCTCCATCGCACGCAGCGGCATGTTGGCGACGACGACATCCGCGCCCTCGACGAGCGAGCGGAGGATCGCGCCGCCCTCGTCGGTGGTGGTGTCCAGGGTGAGCGAGCGCTTGTTGCGATTGCACTGCAGGAAGGTCGCCCCCTCGCCACCCGCTGCCGTCGCCTGGACCCAGCGGTCCTCGCCACCCTCGCGCTTCTCGATGCGGATCACATCCGCACCCATGTCGGCCAGGATCGCCGCGCACCAGGGCGCCGCGATGAAGCGCCCGAGATCGAGCACCCTCAGCCCGCTCAGCACCGTCGTGGACTCGCTCACCCGCTGACCTCCCCTCGCCAGGAAATAGGGGTCCTCATCGACACCCCCTGTCGGCTGGGTCAGGGGGTGAGCGCGACATCTCATACCTGGAGGTGTGGTGATGGCTCGTCCGTTGATTCCGGAGTCGGTGTTGGTTCCGGCGTATCGAGCGTTGGCTCGGGGTGCGACGCAGCTC
>JAEWED010000124.1 GCA_023389745.1 Actinomycetes bacterium | reverse complement strand
CTGCGACACGCAGACCCTCAGCGGGTCGCTGCGACACGCAGACCCTCAGCGGGTCTCCTTGTGCAGCGTGTGCTTGCGATCGAACCGGCAGTACTTCTTGAGCTCGATGCGCTCGCGGCTGTTCACCTTGGACTTCTTGGTGATGTAGTTGCGCCGCTTGCAGTCGGTGCACTCGAGGGTGACATTCACCCGCTTGTCAGAGGCCATGTGAGTTCCTGCTCCTGTGCAGAGTCGTCGTACCAGTGTGCAGCCCAACCCGAGCCCGGACAAACCGGGGGCGGAACGGACCTGGTGTAGCGGCGGCCGGACTCGAACCGGTGACCCCTCGATTATGAGCCGAGTGCTCTGACCAACTGAGCTACGCCGCCATGTGCAGCGGCCGGAACCGCCTGCAGTGAGCCCCCTGTCAGAATTGAACTGACGACCTCTTCCTTACCATGGAAGCGCTCTGCCGACTGAGCTAAGGGGGCGTGACCGTCCGGACGAGCCGTTGGCCGGAGCGTGACACTACCCGAGCCGATCCGAGGTCGACAACCGGACGAACGGCGCTCAAGGATCCGGCCGCCGACGCCGATGATCCGGGCGTGTACTTCGAACGACTCGTGATCGAATCCGGTGACAACAGCATCTCCTTCGACCTCCACCCGCGCCTGACCGTGATCTCCGGTCTGGAGCAGATGGAGCGAGACGGTCTGGTGAACGAGTTCATCGGCGCCCTCGGCAACTCGCGCTCCGGCGTGCACCTCGAGCTGATGGCCGACAACGGCCACCGCTACGCCGTGTTCCGTCCGAGCGGGGCCGACCACCGGGTGATCGACGTCGACGAGCGCGTCGACGTGACCGCGCAGTTCAGCGACGCGTCCGGATCGATCGACCTGCTCTCGCGAGCCGGGCTCGACTCCCGCAGCGCTCGGCGCACGATGCGCTTCACCGCGCAGGACCTCGCCGAGTCGACCGCCCGCGACGAGCTCATCCAGCAGCTCGCCCGCGTCGACCAGGACCAGCTGTGGTCGGCGGCCCACGCCCTGCGCACCGCGCAGCACCGCCTCGAGGCCGAGGCCGACGCCGTCGGCACCAGCGTCGAGGACGCGGCGGTGATCGAACGGATCGAGCAGCGCCACGAGCAGTTCGAACGCACCCAGGCCCAGAGCGAGCAGGTCCGCCACATCACCTTCGTGGTCGCCGGACTCGCGGCGCTGCTGACGCTGCCGATGGTCCGCTTCGTCGGTTCGATGGCCGTCGCCCCGCTCGTGCTGGTCGCGATCACCGCGGTGCTCGTGTCGATCGTCTACTGGCGTCGGCTCGAGTCGGCCCGGTCCGCCGAGGACGACGCGCTCGCCGATGCCGGTGCGGAGTCCTACCTGGGCTTCCACCTGCAGCGGGTCAACAACCTGCTCTCGTCGGACTCCGGTCGACGTCGACTCATCACCGCCGCCGAGGAGCACCGCGACGCGGCACAGCGCTGGTCGGCGCTCGCCGGCGACGTCGACGTCGAGTGGGCCGCGTCGAACCACCCCGACATCTCCGCCGCGGCGAAGCTCCGCCAGGACGTCGCGCCGGTCGGTCAGCTCGGCGCCGACAGCCAGCTCGACGACACCGCGGCGATCGCACATGCGGTCGTCACCCGGCTCGCCGCACTGCGCGACCTCGGCGGCTCCTCGGAGAGCTTCCCGGCGCTGCTCGACGACCCCTTCTGCAACCTCGACTCGGGCATGCTGCCCACGCTGCTCGAGATCATGGTCCAGAGCTCCGAGCGTCAGCAGATCATCCTGCTGACCGAGTCGCCGACCGTCGCGTCGTGGGCCCGTGTCGAGGCCATGACCGGAGCGCTCGGCATCATCGAGCCGACACCGACGTCCCGCCCCGCCAACGCGCTCTGAGCCCTCCGGCAGGCGCCGACCGCGGCCCGGAGCCAGCGCCACCCCGTTCGAGGCGGTGGCTCCACGGGACGCCCCCGGCGACGGCGTAGCGTTCCCGGCGTGCTGATCCGACCCGCCGTCCTCGACGACGCCCCAGCGCTGCTCGAGATCTACAACCCGGTCGTGCTCGCCTCGACCGCCACCTTCGACCTCGTGCCACGGACGTTGGGCGAGCAGCGGGAGTGGCTGTCGAGCCGCGCGGGTGCCCGCATCGTGCTCGTCGCGGTCGACGACACCGCCGAGGGCGTCGCCCCCATCACGGGCTTCTCGTCGTTGTCGCAGTACCGGGAGCGCCCCGCGTACGCGACCACGGTCGAGGACTCGGTGTACATCCACCCCGATCACCAGGGGCGCGGCGTCGGCCGCCTGCTGCTCGAGGCGCTGATCGAGACCGCCCGGAGCCACGGCTTCCACACGATGGTCGCCCGCATCGTCAGCGACCACGACGCGTCGATCGGGCTGCACCGCGCCTGCGGGTTCGAGATCGTCGGACGAGAGCGAGAGGTCGGCCGCAAGTTCCACCGCTGGCTCGACGTCACGACGATGCAGCTGATGCTCTGAGCCGGTGTCGGCCGACGTCGGCGACGTGCAGCCAGGAGCGAAAACCACACGTCCCGGACACCGAGGTGTCCGGGACGTGTCGTCTTCAGCGGTGGGCCGGGAAGGATTCGAACCTTCGTAGGCAATGCCGACAGGTTTACAGCCTGCTCCCTTTGTCCGCTCGGGCACCGACCCGCTGGAGTCGCACACGATAGCGTTGTCCGCCACCGATGGAGAATCCGGGATCGCGGGCGGCCCGTTCCGCACCGGACACCGCCGGATTCCGGCGGCCCGGATCACCCAGCCCCCAAGGAGCCCACCGCACATGCCGAGTTTCGACATCACCTCCGAGGTCGACCACCAGGAGATCCGCAACGCCGTGGACCAGGCGACTCGTGAGGTCGTGAACCGGTTCGACTTCAAGAACACCGACCCGTCGATCGAGCTGGACGACACCTCGATCACCCTGCGGTGCTCGAGCACCGACCGGCTCAACGCGCTGCGCCAGGTCGTCGAGGAGAAGCTCGTCAAGCGGCAGGTCTCGATGAAGGCGGTGTCGTGGGGCAACGTCGAGGACGCCGCAGGAGGCACCGCCCGTCAGGTCGGCACGCTGGTCGCCGGCATCAGCTCCGACAAGGCCAAGCAGCTGAACAAGTTCATCAAGGAGCAGGGGCTCAAGGGCGTGCAGTCCCAGACCCAGGGCGAGCAGGTCCGGGTGACCGCCAAGAAGCGCGACGACCTGCAGGCCGTGATCGCGGCGTGCAAGGAGCACGACTTCGACATCCCGCTCCAGTACGGCAACTTCCGCGACTGACCCCACCGAGATATAGGGGTCCTCGTCGACAACGGATGTCGGCTGGGTCAGGGGGTGAGCGCGACATCTCATACCTGGAGGTGTGGTGATGGCTCGTCCGTTGATTCCGGAGTCGGTGTTGGTTCCGGCGTATCGAGCGTTGGCTCGGGGTGCGACGCAGCTC
>JAEWED010000031.1 GCA_023389745.1 Actinomycetes bacterium | reverse complement strand
GCACCGAGCAGATCCAGCAGCTGGTGATCTCCCGTGCCATCTCCGGCCTGCGCATCGAGTAGTCCCAAGACGACGATCTGAACGTCGTGACCGGCGGCGGCGACCCACGGGGGTGCCGCCGCCGGTTCGCGTTCACTCAACGAGCCGCAGCCAGCCACGGCTCCTGGGGTGCCCAGCGGGCGCTCACCGATCGGTGCTTCGTGCACGCGTCGCTGCGCAATACCCTCACCTGGGACCAAGGCGCCGAGATGAGCGAGCACCGAGCGTTCAGCACCGCCGTCGACATGGACGTCTACTTCTGCGACCCCGCTTCGCCATGGCAGCGCGGCAGCAACGAGAACACCAATGGCCTTGTCCGCCAGTAGTTCCGCAAGGACACCGACCTCTCGATCCATGACCACGACGCACTCGATAGCGTCGCAGCCGAGCTCAACAGTCGGCCACGGAAGGCCCTCGACTGGGACACACCGGCCGAGAGGATCTCTGCTCTACTGGCCACGCCCTGAACTCTCTGGTGCGACGACTGCTGGAATCCAAGCGGTGCGGTGCTCGGTGATGCCGGTCGACCACGGCTGGTCCAACTCGTGCGCGTCGAACACTCCCCGGACCAGGACGTCATGCGCGGTAGCGCCCGCCTTCGATGCGTTGCGGCTCCTGGGTTTGCCGAACCGACACCACCAGCCCATCTCCGAACAGATCCACTACACCGTGCGCTCGCAAACCCTCGAAGTCGGCGTCACGGACCTCGTTGATGAGGAACCGGTCGCCGAACTCGGGGTCATCACGATGCGCGTCGAAGACCGAGTTGGCGAGGTACGCCTCGGCGAGCAACGCGTCGCTGACCGGCGCTGCGAGCCAGCGGTAGTAAGGCCGGCCGGCGAGCTTGAGGCCCCGACACGTCACCGTGACGGGGATGCGCTCTGCGGCGAGCTCGCTCACGAGCGGGTAGAGCCGTTTCCCGGCAGGTTCGCCTGGGACAGATATGCGGCCGCGTGACGCACCACCTCGTTCTCCTGCCCGAGCAACCGGGTCCGCTTCTTCGCTTCGCGCAACTCGGCGTTCTCCGTTGCCATCGAGCCGGGCTTGATCCGGTCCTCGACGACAGCTGCCTTGAGCCAGTTCGTGGGGAACGACTCCGAGATCCCGAGATCGGCTGCGAGGTCCTTGGGGTGCACTCCGGGCTCGCGGCTGCGCGCCACCCGGATCACGTCCTATCGGAACTCCGTGGGATAGGGCCCGAGCACGGTGAGCATCCTTCCAGCCGCACCTCTCGGCACCACAGACCAGATGTCACCAGTTCGTGCAGCAGTCCCCATCGCCGAGAGTGGCATCTATACCCGTCCGTATTTGCCGCCCTGGGACGACTGACGTCCTCGCCTTCATCGTGCGCTCATCGCCCTCGTAGTGCAGCCTCTATGCCGCTCAGCCCTGTGGTGAGTTCTGGTTCATACGGGACACATCACGGTCACCATCTGTTAGCGGTTGCGCCGACGGGTGCGCGCGGGCTGGGTCGGAAACCCGAAGCGTCGAGCCGAGAAGCTTCGCCACCGTTGCTGGAGACGCACGAAGACAAGGTGCCGAACCGAAGCTGACTCATGAGATTGGCGAACTGTTACGGCGATCCACCAGTAAGAAACGAGTTCCAGGAGTATCGTTGGTGTCCGGGGTGCACGCCTCGATCGGGTGCGAGAGTGTCCGCCTGGACAGAGTTGCCGTCGCTTGAAAGCCCGCGCCGTCGGAGTCAACGGGGCCGTCGCGCAATTCGCCAGCTAACTGATTAGCTGGTGCTTGAGGGGTGGACCAAGCGGACCCATAGCTTCTCGATCAAGAGGGGCCCAGGCCATCACTCTGCCAGTGTGTCGCGCCGCGGCGTAAGAATATCCCGTGACAAGTATCGCTTCCTCGCAGGGATGCGCAGCAATTCCTTGACGCGAGTGCGGTGAGCATCAAGAAATCGAACTAGCGGCTTCGTGGCGGAGTCCGTCGAAACGTATGCGCCTGAGCGTTGCTGGCAACAGTCCACTGACGACCCGGTAGGATGACACACGGTGACTCGGGGAGGGCAGTTGAGGCGTAAGCGTGATGGAGTAGCGGCACTCGCCAAACAGGTGCGACGTCACGCACCCAAGCCTATGGCAGACGACAAGAAGGCCATGCGGCGGACTGCCGAGTACATTATCGAGGGCAAACCCCACTTGCTGGTTGTGCTGGCGGCGGACATCCGCAAGTCGGCGTTCGCCATGAAAGAGGCTGCAGATCCGCTCGCATTTGCCCACACGGTTAGTGAGTTTGTTGACTTCGCTGAGGAGATCGTGTGGGACTCGCGTGGGTGGTTCGATAAATTCACGGGCGATGGCTTTTTGGCATACTGGCCGGTGGAGGTTCCGACGAAGGGTCTTACCCGAAAGCAGGAGGACCGTCATGTTCGTCGGAATGCCTACCGTGCGGTGGACGTTGCTGACGAGTTGCTCGGTGCATTCCACGATGACATAGTCCCTCGCCTCCGGTTGGGATCGCAGAACATGCGATCCGACGTAGGGCTTTCGATCGGCTTGGACGCAGGGAACGCTCACATGGCCCGGATCGCGTCCGACGTCACGATCGTCGGGGCCCCGGTCGTCGGCGCTGTGCGGATGGTGGCGGCAGCACGAACGTGGGAGTGCATCGCGAACGGATACGTCGGCGAGAGACTTCGACGAGGTGGTGATCGTGATGGGACGTTGGAGGTCGTGAGAGAGACCCGTTCGACGAAGGAGTACGAGGCCCAGGAGATCTACTCGCTGATGCTCCCACGCCAGGGCGGTCCTCAGGTCTATTCTGACAGCCGATGACGTCACACCGGAACGTGGGCCGAACTCAGTCCGATGGGGCTGGCTGACGTGGCTGTCAAGGCGAGAACGAAGCGAGCGACCGAGGCTCGCAAGAAGCTCCGGCAGAGCGACGCTGCGAAGGCGCCAGGCTCGGTCACCAAGAGCGGCAAACGCGTCAAGCTCACAGACCTCACCCGGTCACCCCACTAGCTGTCGCAAGGCCGAACGTCTCGGACGGCCTGAGCGGGCCGACCGCTGCCTTTGAGTTTCGGGGCGCTCGACAGTCGTCTGGTTGCGTTGAAGCCCGCCACATGCGACAGATGGCGGGATCAGACCTCGGGGTTGTTCGTCGTCGGGATCTGGATGCTGATCGGGAACTGCCCGCCGGAGAGGTACCAGAGCGCACCGATGCGGAGGATCTCGTCGAAGGTCGAGTAGACGTCGGTCAGGATCGGCGGTGCGCCGGTGAAGCCGAGCAGTCCCTCGCGTACCGCGATGAACGGACCCCAGGCGATGTTCAGGGCCGTGTCCCAGAACACGTCGCGGGGCAGGCCGAGCCAGTCCGCGATCCGGTCGCCGAGCACGAAGCGGGTCAGCGCGCTGAGCACCGGTCGGGTGATGAGCCCACCGTCGACCAAGGACCCGAGGTTCACCAGCTGGCCCGCCAGGTTGATGCCCTCAGGGGTCGGTGCCAGCACCGGGTCGAGCATCTGGTTCGACTGCTGTCGCGCAGCGGCCCACGACACCGGGATGTACTCGTCGCGGATGCCGAGGAAGTGAGCGGTCAGCTGCCACGAGTGCAGGAAGCCGAGCGTCTCGTTGCGGTCGAGCGGCACGTTCCACTTCGACAGCTGCTTCATGACCGTCGTCGGCAGGCTGTGCCAGGTCACCAGCATGTCCTGCTGGCTGATCGGGATCCGTCCGGGCTCGGTCGCACCGCCCAGCCACACGGGGGAGTCGGGCAGCAGGTTCCGCACGCCGGCGTGCGCCAGTCGCGTCTTGACGCAGGTGACGATCATCTCGCCGCCGGGGCTGAACGCGCCGTTGGATCCGACGTCGTAGCCGAGCTTCGCCGTCTTGGTGATGCGGTCCTGCATGTTGGCGCCGCCCTTGGAGTAGTAGACGGCGCGGGCCTCGTGCGGGATGACCGTGCTCATCATCCCGCTCGCGAACCCGTAGGTGACACCCAGGTACAGGCCCCGCTTGGTGTTGAACCGCGACGCCTGGTTGAGCCGGTCCTGGTTCATCCACGCGGGCGGCTGCCGAGCGCGCTCGATGAAGTCGACCACCTCTGGCGGCAGTCCGTCGGGGAGTGCCTGGCTGTTCTTGAGCCAGCCGCGCAGCTTCTGGTTCACATCCGGGACGTCGCCACGCTCGAGCAGAGCGCCGACCAGTTCGTCAGCCTCGGGGTCCCAGACCCACGTCGGGTCCTGACCCGAGCTCGGCGTCGTCGGCATCGTCGCCTCCGACGGCCACCCCCACACCGGGCCCGCCCACGGGTTCCCCGGCGACGACGTCGGCGCACAGCCGCTCATCGCGCCGGCCGCTCCGGCCAGGCCCAGCGCACCGAGTGCGCCGCCGGCCCGAAGGACCTGACGGCGACTCTTCAGCGCCTCCATCTCGGACAGTGCTGCGTCGATCTCCGCGTCCATGTCTCCCCCTCACGCCGTGTTGGCATCTCGCCAATAAGGGGTCTACATGACACATGTCACATGGTCAACGAGCTCTTGGTCGGGCGTAGGCGCAGGCCGCATGGCCGGTGGGAAGACGACCCTCGAAGTCCCGGATCGCGGCGAGCTCCGCCTCGGAGAGCGCGGCCGTCGTCGTTCGTTGGCACAGCTGCAACTCCTCGGGCAGCGAGCGGCAGCGGAAGTCGGCGTAGACCACGACGTACGCCGACAGCCGTCGTTCGAGCCCGATGCGCTCAGCCTCCAGCTCGTCGTCGAGCACGGCCAGACCCGAGACGTCGAGCGCCGGCATGCCGTCCGCCTCGAGCTCGGTGATGATCGGATACCGCTGTCGGATCAGCCGGGCGCGGGCGTCACGATCGTCGGCACGAGGCGTGGAGCCGACGCCGTCGACGAGCCGTCTCGCGTTCCCGCCGGCGACCGCCGTGTGCTGATCGGGGTCCAGCCCGAGCGAGGCGAGGTGGGCGAGGCCGTCGGCCGCGGTGATGCCGGTGTTCGGGGCGTCGGTGCCGAAGAGGAGCTTGTCGCTGATCCGCTGGGCGTCGGTCGCAGAGATGTCGACGCGGTCGAACACGACAGGGGTGAGATCCGCGTGGACGTGGCGATGTTGCTCGACGATGCGGACGGCTTCGTCGACGGCATCGTGGCCGCAGTGGGCGATGATGATCCGCGCCTCGGGATGTCGACGGGCGACCTGCTCGACGGGGCCGAGGTCGTCGAGCCCGGTCGTCCCGAGCACCGAGTGTCCGGCGTGCACGACCACCGGCAACGCGACCGCCTCGGCGTAGTCCCACACCGGCGTGAGCCGCCGGTCCGCGGGGTCGTAGCCGCCGACCGAGCAGTGCAGCTTGAGGACCCGCAGCCCCAGGTCCTCGACGGCGGTCCTCACGACGCCCACCGGGTCGTCGTCGTCGGGATGCACGGTCGCGCCGCCGACGACCTCGACCGCGAGGTTCCGGCGCGCGGTCGCTGCGGACTCCTCGTTCATCCACACGGCGACCCCTCGGCGATGCGCGTACGGCAGCGTCCAGACCGTCGAGATGCCCTCGCCGGCGAGTCGCTCGCAGATCGCCCCGTGGTTCAGCGGGTACGCCAGGTCGACGAGGCCACCGGCCTCGAAGAAGCCACGCACCTTCTCGGCGAGCCGACCCGGCAGCAGGTGCACATGTGCGTCGACCGTCCCCGGCATGGAGCTCACCGTAACTGCTGGTCGGGTCGGGTCGGCCGTCCTCGATCGAGACGCTCAGTGCACGCCGCCGGCCAGGCGGTCGGCGAGGATCGCGGCCCACAGCTCGGAGCGAGCGGGTCGACCGTCGATGAACGCGACCGGAGCACCCCACGCCAGCGCGGCCGCCGGTCGGTCCGCGGTGCGGACACCCCAGAGGTCCAGGCGGATGCCGGGCACGGATCGGCAGATCCGGTACGCCGTCGACGGCGGGCAGTCCGGGCTCGTGCGCAACAGCACCGATCGAGGTCGACCTGCGCCGCGAGTCCCGGTGCTCGTCGCTCGACCGTCGGTCAGCTCGTGGGCGCTCGGCCATGGCTCGACCCGCACCGTCGCGTGCCCGACCGGATGGCCGGCCGACGCGAACTCGGTCGTGATCGACGAGACGACCTGCTCGGCACTCGAGCTGTGCGGCCCGAACGTCAACACCAGGATCTCGTCGCCGTGGCGATACGACGGCAACTTGGGCGTCGGGAGCAGGTCGAGCAATCCGAGCAGCTCGGCCAGACCACCGCCATCGGGCGGAACGAGATGCTCGGGCAAGCCGAGCGACGACATCGTCGTCGAGTCCGGTGCACGCCCGTGCGTCGACCCACGTGCCTGCAGCGGCACCGGGCGCACGGTCGCCATGGGGTACTGCGACGCCTCGTCCTCGTCGTGGGGGACCGGCTCCGACGCGGGCAGCACGTGCAGGACCGAATCCGCGTCGTCGTACAACTCCACGGCGGTCGCCGCTCCGTTGTTGCCGCCATGGGCTCCGGCGGCGGCTCCGTTCGAGCCGGGCTCGTCGACCGGGGGGTTCAGGTGACGGCGGGTGCCGCTACCGAAGAGGCTGACCATGACAGCCACCTCCCACTTCGCCGACGGCGGCATGGTGACATGGCATGGGCGACCTCCCGCTCCGGGCGCGGCGCCGACACGAACTCGGCCGCCAGAAGACGGGCCGGGCGACCACTCGGAGGTGTCACGTCGCGACGCGGGCACTCCGAGCCGGTGACGACGCTCGAACTGCTGCAGTCCTCACCGTACACACGACCCGCCGATGCGACCAGGGGTGTCGTGCGCCGGAACCGGCTTCATCCCGACGACACCCGCAGGCGTGTCGGTCATCGGTCGATCTCGTAGGTCAGATGTGTCGCGAACGGGGACACCTGCACGTCGGTCTGTCGCATCTCGGTTCGATCGACGCTCCGGAAGAGCGGAGTCCCGGCGCCCAGCACCAACGGAGCCAGGTGGAGGTGCAGCTCGTCGACCAGGCCCGCGTCCAACGCCTGGGCGATGACGTCGCCGCCGCCCATGATCACCACGTCGTGGTCGCCGGCGACGGCGCGCGCCTGGTCGATCGCGGCGGCGACGCCGTCGACCACGAACGTGAAGTCCAACGCGAGCCGAGGGTGCTCCGGTGGGGAATGGGTCACCACGAAGAACGGCGGCGAACCGACCTCTCGGGCGCCGTAGCCCACCTCGTCGTCCCAGCCGTGGGGCCCGGCGACGATGTCGAAGAGCCGCCGTCCCATGACGACGGCACCCGAGCGTTCGGTCCCGGTGCGCAGCTGCTCGGCATCGACCGGGTCGTCGCTGAATGCCCATCGGTGCAGGGCCTCGCCGCCGACCCCCAGTCCGTGCTCCTGGCCGGGATCGGGACCGGTGACGTACCCGTCGAGCGACATCGTGATGTCAGCCACGACTCGTGTCATCGCCATGCCTCCGTTCGGGAGCGGAGCGTCCGAGTGGATCAGCCCCGCTTGGCCTGGTGGCGCTTCTTCGCTGCTCGGTCGCTCGCCGACTTCTTCTTCTTGATCGGGGATCGCAGCGCGTCGTCGCCACCTCGCTTCACGGTCCGGAGCGCGCCCTCGATGACCTTCTTCCCCTTCTTCGGCGTCGCTGCACCCCCTCGCTCACCCTTCGCCAGTGCGAGCCGTTCGGCCTTCAGCGCGTCGGCGTTCTGACGCGCCACCGTGGCGAGCCGGTCGCTGACGGTCGCGAGCACGTCCTCGAAGATCTCGGCCTTGGCCCGCGTCTTCGAATGGGCCGAGCTGGCGCCGCCTCGTCGACCCTTCGAGCCGACCTGCTTCGCCGCCCGCTGGCGGTAGAGCTTGGTGTACTTGTTGCGGGCGCGCCGCACCCGCGTGTGCAGCTCGATGAGCTCGTCCTCGTCGAGCTTCCCGAGCCGCTTCGGCTCGACCTCTCGCACGAGCGCTTGCTCGGTCTCGTTGAGCATCGACTGCAGCTTCTTGGTCATGGCACGTCCTCTCTCCGGCGTGGTTCGGCAATCGATCCGACGCCGCACTGGTTCCCGTCGCACGGTACTCAGCGATCACCGCAGATGTTCGGGTGAGTGCGACGGCCGCGACGGCGAGTGCCCGTCGACCGGCTCGGCTCGGCCGTCGACTTGTCGATCCTGCGGGCGTACGATCCATGCACGCCTCGCGACGCCCCATGGTGATCGCCGTCGCCCGGTGATCCGATGGTCCAGGACCGAGGAGGCTGCCGTGAGCGGAGCCCGAGTCCCTTCCACGATCGGTGCGACCGACGTTCAACCGACCGTCGTCGAGCTGCTCCGTCCGGGTGACACGCCCACCGAGGTGATCGACCCGCCCCGGAGCCCGTCCGACGTCGACCGATGAGCGACGCCGTAGCCACCTCGGGTCGTGAGGTCACCGCCGCGGTCGTGCGCGAGCAGGGCTCCTTCGTCATGGAGACCGCACACCTCGACGCCCCGCGTGACGACGAGATCCTCGTCAAGGTGGTCGCCGCCGGGCTGTGCCACACCGACTTGGTGGTTCGGGACCAGCTGTACCCGGTGCCGCTGCCGATCGTGCTCGGGCACGAGGGCGCCGGTGTCGTCGAAGCCGTCGGCGCCGCGGTGAGCAAGGTCGCCCCCGGCGACCACGTCGCGGTCAGCTTCCTGAACTGCGCCGCGTGCCGCCCCTGCTTCGACGGGTCGCCGGCGAGCTGCGCCAACTTCAACGACATGAACTTCGCCGGACACCGCCCCGACGGGACCCATGCGCTCACCGGCGCCGACGGCGAGTCGCTCAACGACCGGTTCTTCGGCCAATCGTCGTTCGCGACCTACGTGATCACCCACGAGCGCAACACCGTCAAGGTCCGCGACGACGTGCCACTCGAGCTGCTCGGCCCGCTCGGCTGCGGCATCCAGACCGGAGCGGGCACGGTGCTCCGAGCGCTGCAGGTCGGCGCCGGTGCAAGCTTCGCGGTCACCGGCGCCGGCGCGGTCGGGCTCAGCGCGGTGATGGCCGCCCACGTCGCGGGAGCCACGACGATCATTGCCGTCGACGTCGTGCCGTCGCGACTCGAGCTGGCACGCGAACTGGGCGCCACCCACACCATCCACGGCGGCGAGACCGACGCCGTCGAAGAGATCCGTCGCATCACCGGATCCGGCGTCGACTTCGCGCTGGACACCACCGGCCTGCCGGCACTGATCCGCCAGGGCGTCGACGCGCTCCGACAGCGGGGAACCGCTGCGATCCTCGGTGCCTCACGTCCTGACGCCACGCTCGACATCGGTGCGAACACGTTCATGCAGAGCTGCAGGACGATCATGGGGGTCGTCGAGGGCGACAGCGTGCCCGATGTGTTCGTCCCCCAGCTGCTCGACCTCTACGTGCAGGGGCGGTTCCCGTTCGACCGTCTGGTGACGTTCTACGACTTCGACCAGATCGGCCAGGCGGCCGCGGAGGCCGAGTCGGGTGCTACCATCAAGCCGATCCTCCGCATCTCCTGAGCGCCGTCGCGCTGCCGACCTCGGACGTGGGGCGTGCGCCAGCCGGTCCGGCTGCTCAGTCGGTTCCAGCGCTCGGTCGGTCAGCGCTCAGTCGGTCGGTGGGCATCGTCGGGGGTCGGGCTGGAGCGGCGCGCCGTCGATCGGGCACATCACGTGCCGTGACGACTCCCGGGTGGGTGTCGTGCGCGGCAGCCCGACGGCGCTGATCAGCGCGCCCAGCACCGCGAGCCCGGCGGTGATGAACATCGCGGCGCGGAACGCGGCGTTGGTCGCGTCGACGCCGACCGCTGCGGTGAAGCCGGACACCGTGGGCACCACGGCGACGGCGAGCAGCCCGGCGGTACGGGCGACCGCGTTGTTGACGCCGCTGCCGGTGCTCACCAGGCGCTCGTCCACGCTGGCCATGACCGTCGCGGTCAGGGGCGCGACGAAGGTGACGAGCCCGAGCCCGAAGACCAACGACGCCGGCAGCACGTCGGTCGCCCACGAGGTCGAGTCGTCGATCCGGGCGAGCAGGAGCATGGCTGCGGCGACGAGCAGCGGTCCGGCGACGAGCTGCGGTCGAGGCCCGATCCGCGCGGCGAGCTCGCCCGACTTCGCGGACCCGACGAGCATCAACAACGTGGCGGGCAGCAACGCGCAGCCCGCAGCGAGCGGCGTCCAGCCTGCGGTGACCTGCAGCTGGAACACGACGAGGAAGAACACCACGCCCAGACAGGCGTAGAGCGCGAACGTCGCCAGGTTGAGCACCGTGAAGGTCCGGGAGCGGAAGACCTCGCCCGGCACCAATGGCGCGGCTGCTCGCCGCTCGTGGACGACGAACGCGACGGCGGCAGCCACTCCGACGGCGAGCGAGAGGAGCACGAGCGAGTCGCCCCATCCATCGGCTGCCCGGGTGAGCGCCCAGGTCGTCGCGGCGAGCGCGAGTGCCGCCAGGGCAGCGCCGGCGACGTCGAAGTGGCTGTCCTCACCCGGTCGGTGTTCGCCCGACTCGGGGATGGCGGTGGCCGCCAGCACGCTCAACGCCAGCACAGGGACGTTCAACAGGAACGCCCAGCGCCAGCCGGGTCCGCCCACCAACCAGCCGCCGACGAACGGTCCCACGGCGCCGGCCAGTCCGCCCAGACCTGACCACGCGCCGACGGCGGGCGCCCGGTCGTCGGGCCGGAAGCTGGCCTGGATCAGTGCCAGCGACGCGGGCGTCAGGAGCGCGCCCCCCATCCCTTGGAGGATGCGGGCGATCACGAGCACCTCGATGCTCGGTGCCGCAGCGCAGCCGATCGACGCGAGACCGAACCAGGCGGATCCGATCAGGAACATCCGCCGCCGCCCGAAGCGGTCGCCGAGCGCGCCGCCCAACAGGATGAACGAGGCCAGCGTGAGCAGGTAGCCGGTGAGGACCCACTGCAGCCCGGCGACGTCGACGTCGAGGTCCCGGCCGATCTGGGGGAGTGCGACGCTCGCGATCGTGGCGTCGAGCGACGCGACGGCGCTGGCCCCGACGGTGGCCCCCAGGGCGACGCGTCCCCGGTTGCTGCGAAGCGCCAGCAGCGGGGACGCCGGCTCGGCATCGAGCGCGGCGTCAGCCATGGCAGGACGCTACCCGCCGACCCGGCGCGGGTGACGTGCGGACCCGGGGTGGCCCCAGCTCAGGTCGTGGCCTCGAGCGCGGCCTCGAGGCCGTTGAGGCGGAGCGAGGTCGCGCCGCGGAGGTGGGCGAGATCCGCGCTGCCGTCGCCGGTGCGCGACACGAACGCGACCTGCTCGGTCCAGCTCAGGGCACTGCGTCGGTCGTCGAGCGTCCTGAGCAGGATGGTTGTCAGCGACACCCAGCGGAGCACGTCGTCGACGACCGACTCGTAGGTGAACACGAGACGGCGGTCGGGGACGATGTCGAGGTAGCGCGATCGGTACGCCAGTCGCTCCGGAGCGGCGTCGGGCGTGCGGAACGTGCCCTCGGCGAGCTCGCCTCCCCCCACCCGGAAGTCGTGTTCGTAGACGTCCCCGGACCCGGGAAGACGGAACCAGCGTCGCCGGATCGGAGCGTCGGCGAACGCAGCGAACACCGCCGACGCAGGGGCGTCGAGGTCGCGCTGCACGGTGAAGGTGTCGTGGCGCACATCGAGCGGGTCCTGGGTGGACGGATTCACGACGGCCATCGTTCGCTCCCGGAAAGCCATGCCGACGCAGTGACGACAGATGGCTCCCCGGGACAAACACCGTGTGGGCGTCGCTGGTTCCGCCTCAGGGCAGATCCCGCGGCCTCGACCTCACGCCTTCAGTTGCGCCTCGATCGCTGCGACGAGTGCCGGGTCCTCCGGTGTCGTCGACGGAGCGAAGCGTCCGACGACCTCTCCGTCGCGCGAGACCAGGAACTTCTCGAAGTTCCACAGCACCTCGGGGTCGTCGGTGGGGTTCAGTCCGTGACCGCGGAGGTTCTCGCGGAAGCCGGCCTTGTCGCCCTCGGCCGTCGGCGCTGCGGCGGTCAGCGCCGCGTAGAGCGGGTGCTGTTCCTCGCCGACGACGCTGATCTTCGAGAACAGGGGGAACGACACGTCGTAGCTCACGTTGCAGAACTCGGCGATCTCGTCGTCGGTGCCGGGCTCCTGGCCGGCGAAGTCGTTCGCCGGGAACCCCGCCACGACCAGGCCATCGTCCTTGAATCGCCGGTAGAGCGCCTCGAGACCTTCGTACTGCGGGGTGAGGCCGCACTTCGACGCGACGTTCACGACGAGGACGGCGGAACCTGCGAACTTCTCGAGCGACGTGGTGGCGCCGTCGATCGTCTGCACCTCGATGTTCTGGATGTCGGTCATGGCAGCGTGGGACTCCTGGGTGGTGGTGACGGATCCGGCCCGTGGGCAGCGGCCGAGCTTCGGGCCCTCGTTTTACTCGGAGATCAAACTGTCAGGGGAGCGCGCCCGATCCGATCACCCGACGTGGCGAAGCCGCCCGGCGTTAGGTTGGTTGCCGTTCTCATTCCTTCGGAGACGTGCGCCGGTCGCTCTTGCCCACGAGGAGGCAGCCGATGAACGAGATCGTGGTCGGGATCGACGGATCCGACGACAGCCGACGGGCACTCCGATGGGCCGCCGAGGTCGCTCGGGCGACGGGCACCTCACTGCGGGTTGCACAGGCCTGGATCCATCCGCGCACTGCGCTGCTCCCACTCGGCCCGGACCCGCTGCCCGCCGAAGCGCTCGACGAGCAGGCGCAGCGAGCGACCGAGGAGTTCGTGGCGGACACCCTCGGAACGACCGTGCCGGCACGGACCGAGGCGTTGCGCGGCATGGCGGCGGGTGCGCTGCTCAAGATCGTGGGACCCGACGACGTGCTGGTGCTCGGATCGCGGGGCCTGGGTGGCTTCCGTGGTCTGCTGCTCGGCTCCGTGAGTCAGGAGTGCGTCGAGTACGCGCCGTGCCCCGTCGTGGTCGTCCGGACCGAACGGATGCTCGGCGACGGCGAGACGATCCTCGTCGGCAAGGACGGCAGCGATGGCGCGCACGCCGCGTTGGGGTGGGCGCACGAGCTCGCCGTCGGAACCGGTGCCGGGCTGCACGCCGTGCACGCCTGGCGATCGGGCGCTTCGGAGCGGCCCCCTCACATCGCCGATCGTCTGCGGTCCGCGGCCGCCGACGCCGTACGTGGGTGGACCCAGCAGCTCGACGACGAGGTCGCGACGGACGAGGTCGAGGGCGACCCTCGCGAGGCGCTGGTGAACGCCGCCGAGCAACTCGATCCTGCGCTGCTCGTGGTCGGTCGACGTGGCGCCGGAGGCCTGCGCTCGATGCGGCTCGGCAGCACCGCGAACCACCTCGTCCGCCACACCCCGTGCACTGTCGCGGTGGTCCCAGGCCCCGACGGCTGAGCTCGCATGCCGTCTCGGGGCACACCGGCTCGACCGGGTCCTATCGTCGGGGCGTGCACCGGATCTTCACGACGAGCGTCAACTCGGTCTACCCCCACTACGTGACCAAGGTGGAGCGCAAGGGGCGTACGAAGGCCGAGCTCGATCAGGTGATCGAGTGGCTCACGGGCTACGACGCCGCCGCGCTGCAGGGCCACCTCGACGCCGGGACCACCTTCGAGGACTTCTTCGCCGGGGCGACGCTCAACCCGATGGCGTCATCGATCACCGGGTCGGTGTGCGGCGTCAAGGTCCAGGACGTCGAGGACCCGCTGATGCAGAAGATCCGCTACCTCGACAAGCTCGTCGACGAACTGGCGAAGGGTCGACCGATGGAGAAGGTGCTGCGCCACTGAGCGTGGCGTTCAGCACCGCGGGTGTCCGCCGGTCAGGCGAGGGTCCCGCGCAGGACGCTGTTGCCGGAGTGCTCCGGGCCGGCGTCCTCTTCCTGGACCGACACGTCGACCACGTCGAACTGCGCGGGATCGGTCCCGCTCGGAACGGCGATCTCGGTCGCCACGTCGCTCGACCCGTCCTTCATCGTCGCGACCGACACCGGTTCGCCCGTCGTCGGATCGATCAGCCACAGCTCGTAGAACGTGCCGGGAGCCGGCGCCGGCAGGTCACGCATGTCGACGCGCAGCGTCAGCTGGTCGCCGTCGTCGATCAGCTCGACCTGTCCGGCGGCCTCGCCGACCTGGGCGCCCTCGTAGGGGAGCAGCTCCGCCGCGGCCAGCTCGGTCGGTGCGGGGTCAGGTCGCGTGGCGGCGAACACGCCGACGCCTGCGATCACCGCGACCACCGCAGCGGCGCTGATGAGCACCGTCGTCCAACGGCGACGCCTCGCGCTCAGGTCGACGACCGGGGCGACGCCCTCGTGTGCTGCGTCGGGCGCGGCGTCCTGCATCCCGCCCGGATCGGACCGGGGGTCGCTCTCCATCTCGGCCGCGGCAGCAGCAGCGATGTGCGACCACAGGTCCGCCGGGGCGTCGACCAGCTCGACGGGGTCGGCCGCGACCGCTCGGACCAGCTCGATCTCACGGTCGAAGTCGGTCTCGTCGAACGGGGCGTCGTCGAAGTCCTCGTGGTCGTGCTGGTCAGGCCTGGGCATCGAACACCTCCAGGTCTCGACGGATCCGCTGCAGGCCTCGGCGGATCGTGCTCTTCACGGTGCCCAGGGGGGCTCCTGTTCGCTCGGCGATCTCGGAGTGGGACAACCCGTCGACGAACGCCATCCGGATCCACGTCGAACCCGGCTCGTCGACCCGGCGCAGCGCCTCGGCCACCAGGATCCTCGTGGCGACCAGATCGATGTCGCCGTCGCCGGCCGACGAGCCGTCGCTCGACGTCCCGAGGTCGACGAGATCTCCCGAGGCGACCGACTGGTTCCGGTAGTGGGCTCGCAGGTGGTCGGCGACCTTGAACTTGGCGATGCCCATGAGCCAGCCGCCGAGCGAGCCCGAACGCGGGTCGAAGCGGCCGCGCGAGCGCCAGGCTGCCAGGAACACCTCTTGGGTCACGTCGGCCGCGTGATCGGCGACGAGCTTCCGGCAGTACGAGTACACCGCCCGCTGGTGCTCGTCGTAGGCCCTCCGCAGCGCATCGGGTGCACCTGCGGCGAAGTCTTCCGCGAGGTCGTCGCCCGAGGTTCGGATCGGCATCGATCGCACAGTACCCGGCACCACAGCGCGAGCGCAGACCGGGATCGACCGGTCGCTCGTTCGGAGGTCGGGGGCCACGGTGATCACACCTGGTCCTTCGGTGTGGAGCGCAGCTCGGATGCCGCGCTGTCCGAACGTCACACGGATCACTGGGCGACCTCTCAACTCCGTGCATCTCAACTCCGTGCATCTCAACTCCGCGCATCTCAACTCCGCGCATCTCAACTCCGCGCATCCGGTCGACGGGTCGCCGCCGAAGTGACTCGTGCGAGCCGCCCCGGCCGCACCGAGCACCAGGAGATGAACATGCGTCGAATGATGATCACGTTCGCGGCGGTCGTGGCCGTCGCACTCGGCGGGCTGGCGGGATCCGCCGGCGCGCAGGACACGTCGAACCAGAACATCGTCGAGATCGCCCAGTCCAACCCGGACCTGTCGACGTTGGTCGAGGCCGTCACCGCAGCCGGCCTGGCCGAGACGCTCGCCGGACCGGGTCCGTACACGGTGTTCGCGCCCACGAACGCAGCCTTCGAGGCCCTGCCGGCCGGCACGCTCGACACGCTGCTCGCCGACCCGACCGGACAGCTCGCCAACATCCTCAAGCTGCACGTGATGTCGGGTGCGGTCGACTCCCAGGCGGCGATCGCGGCCGCGGGCGGCACCGTCGAGACGCTCGGCGGGCCGGTCGAGGTCTCGCTCTCCGGCGAGCAGCTCATGGTCGGCGGCGCCACCGTCACCACGGCTGACATCAAGGCGTCGAACGGTGTGATCCACGTGATCAACGCCGTCATCACCGCGCCCGCCACGGCCGACAGCGCCGCGATGCCGTCCGGCGTGGATGCCGGCACCTCGGGGATCGCCGCCGATCAGAGCAACGCCCTCCCGATCGTGTTCGCCCTGCTCGCAGGGATCGCGGTCGTCGGGATCGGTGCCTCCGGTGTCGTGCTCGCACGTGACCGTCGCCGCAGCTGAGCGGCCCGACCCTCCCCTGAGCTGACCGAATGACACCACGCCGCGCCCGCACGCTGCTGGCAGCGTCCCTCGCGCTGCTCGCAGGTGTGGCCGTGGCGTGGTCGACGGTCGATTCCGACGGCAGCGCCGACCTCGTCGGCGCTGCCGTCACGACGTCCTCGACCGTCCCCCCTCCCACTCCGACGGTGACCACCTCCACGGTCGTCCCCTCCCCGATCGAGGCCCCGGCGATCCGGCCGGCGCGGCCCGGGGTGCCGGTACGGATCTCCATCCCGTCGATCGGCGTCGAGCACGCGGTCGTCCCGGTCGGCTTCACGCCCGACGGGAAGATGGAGGTGCCCGGTGTGGACGACGCCGGCTGGTGGGCACCCGGTCCGCGTCCCGGCGTCACGCACGGGTCGTCGGTGATCGCCGCGCACGTCGACTACGACGGGCGCCCCGGTGTCTTCCGCGACCTCCAGCGGCTCGAGGTCGGCACCGACGTGATCGTGACCGACGATGCCGGCACCATCCGGCGCTACCGGGTGAGCGAGCGCTTCCAGGTCGCGAAGGATCAACTGCCCCGGGCCGAGGTGTTCCGCACGGGCGGTCCGCCGGTGCTGACCCTGATCACCTGCGGCGGGTTCTTCGACACCGGGCGACGGCACTACGACGACAACATCGTGGTGAGGGCCGTGCCGCAGTAGTCGGTGCCTGGTGCCTGGTGCCTGGTGCCTGGTGCCTGGTGCCTGGTGCCCGGTGCCCGGTGCCCGGTTGCGCAGCGGAGCCACCCGGCCGAGGTGAACGGCGGACGAGGAACCTCGGTCGGTGCGCTTCGACAAGCAGCGCCGTCGAGTCGCGCCGGCGGTGAGGACGTCGAGGGGGTTGGCGCATGGCGAGCAGGAGGCCGAGGCCGGTGGTGCACGTCTCGCCGTCGTTCATCCGAGGCACGGGATGCGGCCGGAGCCGACCACGATGGGGCCGAGTCGCCCACCCGCGCGGATGAGGCCGACCCTTGCGGGCCGGCCTCATCGCATGGTGCTGGGGGTGGGAGTGGATCAGGGCGTGATGACCGAGCTCACGGTCTGGAGGGTGCCGGCGGCGGCGCTGCCGACGACGTACACGTTGGTGACGCTGCGGTCCTTCAACCGGACGTCGTCGAGCGACAGCACGGTGGTGTTCGTGCCGGCGACACGCACGTCCGCCGTGTAGCTCAGGAAGGAGAGCGCGGGCAGCGCAGCCTGCTGACCGTTCACCGCGCCCTTGACCGGGGTGAACTTCAGCGTCGGCAAGTAGCGGCTGAGCGGGAACAGGCCCAGGTCGACGTCGACCGCCGGCGCTGCCGCCGCATGGTGCAGTGCGAGGCGACCGGTGAACCACGGGACGGGGCTCAGGTCGTTCGAGAACACGTTGAGGCCGATGTCGCCCGCAGCGTTGGTGTAGCTGGCGACGACCGAGAAGTTGCCGCCCGCAGGAACGGCGACGTCCTGGTCGATGGCGACGGTGTCGGTGTTCGCGAGCTTCACCTGGATGTCGTAGGTGGCAGCCGGGAGCGTGAGGGGGCCGACGGTCTTCCCGAAGGCGAAGTCCTCGACGGTCAGGGCGCCGTTGACGTAGACGTCGACGACCGTGCCGGCGTCGTCGAGCGGAAGGCCGTGGGTGACCCACACCTTCGAAGTGCCCGGCGTGGCTCCGCCGGGCTTGGTGGCTGCGCCAGCACTGGCGGTGCCGAACGAGAGCGTCGCCAGGGCGACGACGATCGCCGCGACGACGGCGAGGCGGGTACGTGATGGGGACATTGGCATGCTCCTCGGGGGTGGGGAAGTTGTTCACCTCGTCCTTCGCCGCCGGGTCACCGAGCGGATGCACGGCGGAGGATCACGCTGGTGTGGGACACGATCGGCGAGGCCGGGAGGAGATCGTTCGGCGCGCCGATAGGTTCACCGAATGACTTTCGCTCGACGCCGACTGCTGCTCGGATCGACCGCCGCACTGGGCGCTGGGCTGCTCGGCGCATGCACCACCGACGAGTCCTGGTCGGACGCGTCGTCGTCGTCCGCCGGGCTCGGTGACGACCGGAGCGACGAGCGTTCCGCCTCATGGAGCCACCCTGGCGAGGTGGTCGAGGTGCTGCCGGCCGCGGTGCTCCTGGCACTCGGCGACGGCAAGGTGCTGCGTCACGGGCACGGTGCCGACACCGTCGAGCTCGTCCAGCACGGCGCGGTGCTCTGGCAGGTCGGCGGGCCCGGCGACGGTCCGGGTCAGTTCTCCCGCATCACCGCAGCCGCTGTCGGAGCGGACGGTGCCTTCTGGCTGGTCGACACCGGCAACCGCCGGATCCAGGTGCTCGAGCCCAGCGGCGAGGTCCGAGCGGTCGTCGGTGCGTCCGGTGCCGCAGGAGCGGTGCTGCGCCGGCCGGTCGCCGTCGCGGTGGCGTCCGACGGCCGGTCCTACGTCGCCGACGCGGGCCGCTCGGGCGTCATGCCGTTCGCAGCCGATGGCACGCCGGGCGACCTGATCGGTGGCTTCGGTTCGGGCCATGCGTTCACCGGGGTCTCGGCGCTGCAGGTCGCCGACGACGAGCTGGTCGTGCTCGAGGCGCTCGCGCCCCGGGTGCAGGTCCGTGCTCTCGACGGCACCTGGTCCCGCTCGCTCGAGCTCCCGGAGCACGCCAACGTCGCCGACCTGGCGGTCGGCCGTGGCGCCGTCTTCCTGATCTCCCACGACGGGCGGCTCCTGCGCTCCTCCCTGTGGGGCTCGACGGGCCGTGACGGTGTCCAGCAGCTCGGCCACGTGGGGAGCCACGCACGACGGCTGCACTTCGGTGACGACGGCCTGGTCGTCACCGCTGTCGCCGTCCCGAACCACTCGATGCGGCGCTCGTGAAGCCCCTTCGACGCGCCCACGAACAGCCGCGTGGCGCCCTCGTCACCGACCAACGATCCGAACCGCTCCGTGCCGACCGACGAGGTGATGCTCCGTGCAATACATAGGTGAGATCTTCCTGTACCCCGTGATCGACGGCCGTTCGATCGCCGGACCGTCGACCGGCTTCCAGTACTTCTTCCCCTGCGACGGCGCGACCCTCCCGGTCAGCGCGGCCTCGCCCCCGTCGTGCGCACCGCCGATCATCGGGCCGGCGCCGCCGGCCCCCTCGTCGCTCGCGGCGCTCCTCGGCGCCGACGTGCGCCAGTGCGACGCCACCTTCACGCTGCCCGATCTTGCGCCGCCGATCCCGGGGGTCGGATGGTTCATCTCCAACATGGGCGCCTTTCCGACGCAGAACGACCTGGTGACCACTGACTATCCGGTGCTCGGAGCGATCTCGGTCTTCCCCGACGGGCGCATGCTCGACCCCAGCGAGGGGCTGCCCTGTGACGGCAGGCCGTACCCAGCGGCAGAGTTCCCCGAGCTCCATTCACTGATCGGCACGTCGTTCGGTGACGAGGGCGACGACGCCCTGGTGGTCCCCGACATCCCACCACCCGGCCCGAAGCTGCACTTCATGATCAGCACCACCGGAGCGGTTCCCCAGCTCGTCCCGACCACGTGAGGAGACACCGTGATCCTCGGTGAAGTTCGACGCATGGCCACCCGCTACCCACCCGACGGCTGGGCGCAGTGCAGCGGCCAGCTGGTCCCGATCAACCAGAACTCGGCGCTCTACTCGGTCATCGGCACCTCGTTCGGTGGGAACGGCGTGACCAACTTCCAGCTGCCGGACCTGCCGGTCGACTCCGGTGCGCCGTACTACATCGCGATGATCGGGATCTACCCGCCGTGGTGGTGACGCGGTCGGTCGGCGAGACCGGCGTGGTCGATCACGACCGGGGCGCCTCGTTGCCGAGGCCCGTGCGCCGCCGAACCGTCCTGCGAGGACGTGCTCGGCCGAACGTCCCAACCGCCAGATCGATCACCGCCAGCTGGGTGCCGACCAGGTCCTCGGGTGGCGCGCCTCGACCGATCCAACGACGGGTGACCGCCGCGTTGCCGCGCACCAGCGTCGACGCCAGCAGGATCGCCGAGAGGTCGTCGGGGGCGGCGCCGGCGTCGTCGGCGAGCGCTGCGGCCATCGCATCCTCGTGCTCGGTGAGCAGCGACTCGAGACGCGCCCGCAGGACCGGCTCGGAGTCGACCCACGTCAGGTAGTCGGCGGCGACCTGTTGGTGCCGCACCGCCTCGGTGCGGACGTGATGACGCCAGATCGTGATGGCGTCGTCGGCGCGCGCCGGATCCCCGAGGCGGTCGGTGAACGCGTGGAGCACATCCTCGAGCGGTGCGAGCGCCAGGTGTGCCTTCGACGGGAAGTAGCGCAACAGCGTCATCGTGTGCACGCCGACCTCGCTGCAGATCTGGTCGAGCGTGGTGGGGTCGTAGCCCCGTTCCATGAAGAGCCGGTGGGACACCGCGACGAGCGCGCGGCGCGTGCGTTCCTTCTTGCGCGCACGCCGTCCCGCCGCTCCCTGCTCGGCAGGACCGTCGAGCAGGTGTTCGATCTCGGTCATCGCCCTCCTTGCGGTCGATCGGCGCATACCCTTGCGGAGCGGGCAACGGTGACGTAGACAACTGTCACACAGAGAAAAGTGTGCCACTCACATTTTGGTCCGGGGGGACAAGATGGAGATCGAGCGTCCTTCGTCCATGAGCGTGCGAGCGTCCTGGCGACGTCCGTCGCGGCTCGCACTGACATCACTCGTCGCCGTGGCGGCCGTCGCCCTGGGCGCGTGCACGACCAGCGACGGAGACGACGGCGGCGGAGGAGGCGGCTCCGAGTCCACCACCTCGGAGGTGCCCACGACCGAGGTCGGCACCGAGGCGACCGGTGAGCCGATCAAGCTCGGCTACGTCAACACCGACACGGGTGCGACCGCGATCCCGGAGCTGACCGAGGGTGCCGAGATCGCCGCCGACCGGATCAACCAGCACGGCGGCGGCATCGGCGGTCGTCCGATCGAGCTCATCACGTGCGGGACCGACGGGACCCCGGAGTCGTCCGCGTCGTGCGCGAACGAGATGATCTCCGAGGGGGTCGTCGCCGTGATCGAGGGCGCCGACCTCGGCTCCGACGCCAAGATCCCGATCCTGCAGGACGCCGGCATCGCCACGCTCGGCACCTCGACGATCGGCACCGGCCAGTCCCTCAACCAGGACGCGTTCTTCTTCTCTCCGGCGGCGACCACGTACCCCGCTGTCGAGGTCGACCTGGCGGCGCAGGTCGGCGCGAAGAACATCACGTTGCTGGTCCCGGACGTGCCGCAGGTTCCCGTCGTGACCGACATCGGGACGAAGCAGGCCGAGCTCAACGACGTGCAGTTCCAGACCGTGACCTTCGACCCGGCGGCCCCGGACTTCGACGCCTCGCTCGCGGCGATCATGTCGAACGGCTCCGATGCCATCGCGACCATCGCCACCGACGACTGGTGCACCGGCATGGTGCGTGCCGCTCGCTCTGCCGGCTTCGATGGTGTCCTCATCATGGGCACCTGCACGAGGTTCGCCGAGGAGCTCGGCGTCGACGAGACCGAGGGCGTCTACGGGATCAGCTCCATCTGGTCACCCCGGTCCATCGACTACGCCCCCGAGGACGCGGTGACGGTCATCGACGAGTACATCGCCGCGATGGATGCCGCCGGCAAGGGCGACGACATCGTCGGGCTCAGCTACGCCGGGTACGCCGCGGTGCAGCAGGTCGCCTGGGTGCTGTCGACGATCGAGGGCGACCTGACCGCCGAGACCGTGCTCGCCGGGATGAAGGTGATGAAGGACGGGCCCAACCCGATCGGTCAACCGATCACCTGCGACCCGCGGCCCCAACCCGGGTTCTCGGGCTGCACCCCCGGTTGGCTGTTCTTCCAGCAGCAGTCCGACGGCACGGCGAAGCCCCTCTCGGACGAGTTCGTGAGCCCGAAGAGCTGAGCTGACGGCGGTGACGCAGATCGTCCTCTACCTCGGCCTGGGGCTCGCTGCAGGAGTCCTCTATGCCGGAGTGGGAGTCGGCGTCGTCACCACGTTCAAGGCGACCGGGGTCGTCAACCTGGCGCAGGTCGGCTTCGGCATGTGGGGCGCGTTCACGTTCGCGGTGCTCCGCCAGGACGGTCGGCTGGTGCTGCCGATCCCCGGCATCCCCACCCCGTCGCTCGGGGGCCCGGCGACCACCGCGACCGCGATGGTGATCGCGCTGCTCATGTCGGCGCTGCTCGGCGCCGCGTCGTACCTGTTGGTCTTCCGGCCGCTGCGCGGCGCGTCGACCGTCGCGAACCTGGTGGCGTCGACCGGTCTGCTCGCCGTCATCCAGTCGCTGATCGTGCTGCAGTTCGGCACCGCGGCGGTGCCCGTCGACCGGTTCCTGCCACAGGGCGGCGCCAGGATCCTCGACGCGTCGATCCCGATCGACCGCTTGTGGGCGGCCGCCATCACCGTCGTCGTGGCGCTGGCGCTGGCTGCCTGGTTCCGCTGGAGCCGCACGGGCCTGGCACTGCGGGGTGCTTCCGAGAGCCAGTTCCACGTCGCGCTCGCCCGCTGGTCGCCGAGCCGTCTGGCGTTGATCGGCTGGACGCTCGGTGCCGTGATCAGCGCGCTGCTGACCATGCTCGTCGCGCCGGCGGTCAGCCTGAGCCCCGTCGCGTTCGGCCTGCTGATCGTGCCCGGTCTGGCCGCTGCACTGATCGGTCGACTGTCGTCGGTGCTCGCCGCGTGCGCCGGTGGGCTCGGTCTGGGCATGGCCCAGGCGGTCATCGCGAACTGGAGCACGGCGAGCTGGTGGCCCGACTTCGCCCGCGTCGGCGTGGCACAGCTCGTGCCGTTCCTCGCGGTGGCGATCGTGCTCACCGCGCTCGGCAGCCGCCTGCCGTTCCGTGGCGACCCGATCGGCGCCCGCCTTCCCGCGGTGCGCCCTGCGCGCCCCCGGCCCGTGATCGTCGCGACCGTCGCCGCGCTCGGGGTGCTCGCCCTGGTCGCGACGGGCGGCAGCTATCGCTTCGGGGTGATCACGAGCATGGCCCTCGCCGTGCTCGCCCTCTCGATCGTCGTGCTCACCGGCTACACCGGACAGCTCTCGTTGGCGCAGGCCGCGGTCGCCGGGGTGGGCGGCTTCGCGATCGCGAAGTTCGGCACCGGCATCCCGTTCCCGGTCAACCTGCTGCTCGCCGCGGTCGTCGCGAGCGTCGTCGGTGTGCTCATCGGCGCACCGGCGCTGCGCATCCGTGGTGCCCAGCTCACGATCGTGAGCATGGCCGGCGCCGTCGCGCTCGAGAGCCTCGTGTTCAAGAACCCGTCGTTCGCCTCGCAGTCCGGCGAGATGATCCCCGCACCCCGGCTCTTCGGCGTCGACCTGGCGATCCGGCGCGGCAACGAGATCGCACGGCTGCCCTTCGGGCTGACGGTGCTGGTGGTGCTGGTCCTCAGCGGTTGCGCCGTCGCCTGCATCGCCGCGGGACGGACCGGCCGACGGTTCTTCGCCTTGCGCGGCGACGAGCGCGCCGCCGCGGCGGCGGGCATCGACGTCGCACGGACCAAGCTCGTCGCGCTGGCGACCGCGTCCTTCGTGGCCGGGCTCGCCGGCGGTCTGCTCGGCATGGTCCGAGGTCAGCTGACCGCGGACTCCTTCAGCCTCTTCGTGGGGATCGCCGCCGTCGCGTACGTCACGATCGGTGGCATCACGCGGGTCGCGGGCGCGGTCATCGCCGGTTCCCTCGGGGCGCTCGGCATCCTCTACGTGGTGCTCGACCAGTCCATCTCGTTCGGGAAGTGGTACGGGCTTGCGTCGGGCATCGCGCTGGTCGCCTCGGTGGTCCAGAACCCCGACGGCCTGGCCGCGAACGTGGAGTCGCGGCTGCGGGCACGGCGCGAACGCCGCGCTCGACAGCAGGTGCCCGAACCCGCGCCAGTTGCCCCCGCCATGCCGGCGACCGCGGTCGTGCCCTCCTCGAACGGCGCGACCGTCGAGACCGCACGAACCGACGCTCGGTCAGCCATGGACGCAGCGCTCGGTCCCATCGGCGAGGCCGGCGCGCTCACCGTCACCTCGCTCGAGGTCCGCTACGGCGGCATCCGCGCCGTGAGCGACGTCTCGCTGCAGGTGCAGGGCGGCACGGTCCTCGGCCTGGTCGGGCCGAACGGCGCGGGCAAGACGTCGATCATCGACGGCATCTGCGGTTTCACCGCCAGCTCCGGCACGGTCGAGCTCGACGGTGTCCGGCTCGACGGCCTGCGGCCGCACCAGCGTCAGCGTGCCGGACTGGCGCGCACCTGGCAGGACGGCGGGTTGTTCGAGGAGCTGACCGTGATCGAGCACCTGGCGGTCGTCGCCGACCAGGCCCGTCTCGGCGACGTCGGTCGCGACATGTGGTCCCGCACCGGGACCGATCGAGCGCACCTGCTCGCGGTCCTCGACGCGTGGGGGCTCTCCGACGTGGCCGACCGCCGACCCTCGGAGCTGTCGGTCGGGCGCCGCAAGCTCGTCGACATCGCCCGGGCGGTGGCGGGCGGGCCGTCGGTGCTGCTCGCCGACGAGCCGGCGGCCGGGCTCGACAGCTGGGAGAGCGAGGAGCTCGCCGCTCGCCTGCGGGCCTACGCCGACACGGGGCGGGCGGTGCTGCTCATCGAGCACGATCTCGCCTTCGTCCGGAAGGTCTGCGACCGGCTGGTGGTGCTCGACTTCGGCAGCGTCATCGCGAGCGGCGACCCGGAGCCGGTGCTGGCCGATCCGTCGGTCGCCATGGCGTACCTGGGGCTCGCGCCCGACGAGCCGGGGGCCGATGGCGAACCGGTCGCCCCGGTGATCGACGTCGAGACCGGCCTGCCGATGGGGACCTCATGAGCGCCGGGTCGACCGGAGCGCCCGCCGCCGCTCCGACGGCTCCGGAGCCGACCGCTCCGCTGCAGGTCCACGGGCTCTGCGCGGGCTACCAGGGGCTCCGCGTGCTGCACGACGTCGATCTGTCGGTCGCCGCCGGCGAGGTCGTCGCCGTGCTGGGACCCAACGGCGCGGGCAAGAGCACGCTGCTCTCCGCGATCGCCGGTGTGCTCGACCCCGACGAGGGCAGCGTCGAACTGTTCGGCGAGACGGGACGAGCGGGCTCGGTGCACCAGCGTGCGCGCCGCGGCCTCGGGCTGGTGCCCACCGGTCGGGGCCTGTTCCCGGGGCTCACCGTCAAGGAGAACCTCCGGGTGCGCACCCGCGACCGCGACGCCCGCGCCCGGGCGATCGAGTACTTCCCCCGCCTGGAGCTGCTCATGGACCGCAGGGTCGGCCTGCTCTCCGGCGGCGAGCAGCAGATGCTGGCCCTCGCCGCGGTGCTCGTGATGCGTCCCCGCGTGCTGCTCATCGACGAGATGAGCATGGGGCTCGCGCCGCTGGTCGTCCGGTCGCTGCTGCCGGTCATCCGCAGCGCCGCCGACGACGAGCGGGTCGCCGTGCTGCTGGTGGAGCAGCACGCGCCTGCGGCCGTCGAGGTGTCGGACCGTGTCCTGGTCCTGAACCGTGGTCGCATCGTGCACGAGGCGAGCTCGCAGGCGGTGCGCGACGATCCCGCCCAGCTCACCGCGATCTACCTGAGCGAGACACCGACGACGTCGTGAGCCGAGTGGATCACGGTGGCCGCCGCGGTGGGCCGACGGACAAGATGACGCCATGGCCAGCCACGACGCGACGCGGGAGTTCCGACAGATCGATGTGTTCGGGAGCGATCCGTTCACCGGCAACCCCGTCGCGGTCGTGCTCGACGCCGAGGGGCTCAACGACGACCAGATGCGCCGTTTCTCGGTGTGGTCGAACCTCTCGGAGTGCACGTTCGTGCTGCCACCCACGCTGCCGGGCGCGGACTACCGGGTCCGGATCCTGAGCCTGGAGCACGAGCTGCCCTTCGCCGGGCACCCGACCCTCGGCACGGCACGGGCGTGGCTCGATGCCGGCGGCCGGCCCGCCTCACCGAACACGGTGGTCCAGGAGTGCGGCATCGGCCTGGTCAGGGTGAGGATCGACGGTGATCTGCTGTCCTTCGCCGCGCCGCCCCGCCAGCGAACCGGCCCGGTCGATGCCGAGCTGCTCGCCCGAGTGCTCGGCGTGCTCGGCGTCGAGCCCGACGCGGTCGTCGCCTCGGAGTGGCTCGACAACGGTCCCGGCTGGATCGGCGTGCTGCTCGAGGACGATGCGGCGGTGCTCGCCGTGACCCCCGATGCGGCGGGGGACCCCGGCCGTTGGGACATCGGCGTGATCGGTCCGACCCCGCCCGGTTCCGACGTCAGCTTCGAGCTGCGGGCGTTCTTCTCCGAGGGGCCGACCACGCTGCGCGAGGACCCGGTCACCGGCAGCCTCAACGCCGCGGCCGCCCAGTGGTTGCTGGCCAGCGGACGCGCGGACGCCCCCTACGTCGCCCGACAGGGCACGGCGATCGGCCGGTCGGGCCGGATCCACGTCAGCGCCGACGGCGACGACATCTGGATCGGCGGGCGGACCCACGTCGCCGTCACCGGCACCGCCGACCTCGGCTGACCCGCCCACGCACACGAATTCCGTCTCCGTTTCGGTGCCATCGCACCGAAACGGAGACGGAATTCGAGGATCGGTCAGCCCTGGCGGGCGCTCACACGGTCAGCCCTGGCGGGCGACGTCCACCACGCTGGGGCCGGCGTCGTCGGCATACCGCGCGAGCTCGGCCCGGCCGACCACGTGCCAGTGCACCTCGTCGGGGCCGTCGGCCAGACGCAGCGTCCGGATGTTCGCGTACATGCGGGCGAGCGGCGTCCACTGCGAGATGCCCGTGGCGCCGTGCACCTGGATGGCCTCGTCGATGATCTCGCAGACGCGGATCGGCACCATGGCCTTCACCGCCGAGACCCACACGCGGGCCTCGGCGTTGCCCATCGTGTCCATCGCCTTCGCCGCGCGGAGCACCATCAGTCGCATCGCCTCGATCTCGATGCGGCACTTCGCCACCAGCTCGACGTTCTTGCCGAGACGGGCGACGGGCTTGCCGAACGCCTCACGGCTCAGACCGCGCTGGATCATCAGCTCGAGCGCACGCTCGGCGGCTCCGATCGAACGCATGCAGTGGTGGATGCGGCCCGGACCGAGTCGCACCTGCGAGATCTCGAAGCCGCGACCCTCACCGAGCAGCATGTTGTCCTTCGGGACGCGCACGTCCGTGAAGCGCAGGTGCATGTGACCGTGCGGCGCGTCGTCGTCGCCGAACACCTGCATGCCGCCCAGGATCTCGACACCCGGGGTGTCCATCGGCACGAGGATCTGCGAGTGGCGACGGTGCGGCGGCCCGTCGGGGCTGGTCATCACCATCGTGATCATGATCTTGCAGCGGGGGTCGCCAGCGCCGGAGATGTAGTACTTCTCGCCGTTGATGATCCACTCGTCGCCGTCGAGCACCGCGGTCGTGGCGATGTTCTTCGCATCCGACGACGCGACGTCGGGCTCGGTCATCGCGAACGCGGAACGGATCTCACCCGCCAGCAGCGGCTTGAGCCACTGCTCCTTCTGCTCGGGGGTGCCGACGCGCTCGAGCACCTCCATGTTCCCGGTGTCGGGTGCCGAGCAGTTCAGGCACTCCGAGGCGATCGGGTTCTTGCCCAGCTCGGCGGCGATGTAGGCGTAGTCGAGGTTCGAGAGCCCCTCGCCCGTCTCGGCGTTGGGCAGGAAGAAGTTCCAGAGTCCGGCGGCCTTCGCCTTGGCCTTGACCGAATCGAGCAGCTCGAGCTGGCCCTCGCCGTAGCCCCAGTGCTCGGCGCGCCCCTCGCCGAGTCGGAAGAACTCCTCGGTCACCGGATCGACCTCGTCGCGCACGAAGGCCACCACCGCCTCGTACAGCGGCAGCCCCTTGGCCGACATCGACAGGTTCATCGACTCGTCGACGGTCGATCCGTTGTGCATTCCGGGTCCAGGCATTGCAGTTCCCCTTCGAGGTGGGTGTCGTCACTGCAGCCTGCCACGCCCGGAGATGATCCATCGCGAAGCGGAACCGGGCGTCGAGGCGCCGGTCGGGTCGGGCTCCCTGCGATCAGGCGGGCACACGTTCATCGAGCGCCTCGGCGACCAGCTCGAGCTGGCGGTGCCAGTCGCCGGCTGCGAGCGTCAGCACGATCCGTTCGGCGCCGAGCGACGCCCAACCCTGCACACGTCGACGGAGCTCGTCACCCCCGCCGGTGACCAGGATCGAACCGACCGCAGCGGCCGGCATGCCGAAGATGCCATCGGGATCCGTGAGCGCCCGGGCGATCTGGTCCTGTGACGGCAGCTCGGGGTCGCCGTCGAGTGCCACGGTGACGCTGCCGGTGATCGATGGTGCGGGCCGCCCGCGCTCGATGGCCGCTCGCCGCAGCTCGTCGACCTGCGTCGCCAGGGTCTCCGGCGGGACCGGCATGGTGAACCAGCCGTCGCCGTGCTCGACGACCCGCCGCAGCGCGGCCGGTGCGGTGCCGCCGACCAGGACCGGCGGCACCGCCACGCCCGGCGACAACTGCACCTCGGCACCGGTGACGGTGTCGACCACCGTGGGCTCGCCGCGCAGCAGACTCGGCAGCACCTCGAGCGCCCGGTCGGTGCGGGCTCCTCGTTGCCGGCGCGGCACGCCCGCAGCTCGCCAGGAGAGGTCGTGGCGATCGCCGCCGACGCCGACACCGAGGAGTGCCCGGTCGCCCGAGACCGCCTGCAGCGAGGCGACCTGCTTCGCCACCCACACGACGGGCCGCAGCGGCAAGATCATCACCCCGAACCCGAGCCGTATCCGACGGGTCGCTCCGGCGGCGGCGGACAGGGCCACGACGCTGTCGACGAGCGGCGCGCCGGCCCCGGCGACGAGCTGGTCGATCGCCCAGATCGATTCGAAGCCGAGCTGCTCCGCGTGCTGAGCAGCGGCGACGGCATCGAGGGGTGCAGCGCCGGGTGCGGTCAGCGTCGGCAGGAACACACCGACGGCGGGCGTTCCGTCCGGTCGGGGGATTGCTGCCTGACGGACCGGGTCGGCGTCGGGGTCATTCATCGTTACTCCTGATGTGGTCGGTTACTTCTTGTAACCACTCCCACTGTGCGCCACGATGGACCTCGATGGAAGACGGCACATCGACGACACCGAGGCACACGGAGGGAACCGACAACTTTCCTCCGGTCGAGGAGACCGCGACCTGCGAGATCCGCGACCTGCTCGACCGGTTGGCCGACAAGTGGTCGCTGCTGGTCATCGAGCTGCTCGGGCACGGCATGCTGCGGTTCAGCGAGCTCCGGCGACAGATCGACGGGATCAGCCAGCGCATGCTGACCCGCACGCTCCGATCGCTCGAACGCGACGGTCTGGTCACCCGCACCGTGCACCCCGTCGTTCCGCCGCGGGTCGACTACGAGCTGACCGAGCTCGGCGTGAGCCTGCTCGACGCGGTCCGCCCGCTCGTGGGGTGGACCCGAGCGCACCGACCGGAGATCGCCGACGCCAGGTCCCGCTACGACGTCGCGGAGCACCTCGGCTCCGACGGCCTCACGTCCTGACCGCGCACCCGCAGGTGTCGTCCCGGGAACAATGGGCGGCCAAGGCTCGTTCGGAGCTGCGATGAAGCTCTCCGTGCTCGACCTCATCCCCACCCGATCCGGTCAGTCGACCGCCGACGCCCTCGGTGCGAGCGCCTCGCTGGCCGCGACCGCCGACACGCTGGGCTTCGAGCGGTACTGGGTGGCGGAGCACCACAACATGGCCGCCGTCGCCTCGACCGTGCCGGCCGTCATCATCCCGTACCTCGCCAAGGGGACCAGCCGGATCCGGTTCGGCTCCGGCGGTGTCATGCTCCCGAACCACTCGGCGCTCGCGGTCGCCGAGCAGTTCGCGTTGCTGGAGTCGATGTTCCCCGGACGCATCGACCTGGGCATCGGCAGGGCGCCGGGCACCGACCAGGTGACGGCGTTCATGCTCCGTGGACAGGGCGCCGCTGCCGCTGCCGACGGCTTCCCCGAGGACGTGGAGCTCATCGCCCGGTTGCTCGGCTGCGACGGCCACCCGGGCGAGGGGGTCGAGATCGACCTGCGAGGTCAGGCGTTCCCGCTGCGTGCGACCCCGCAGCTCAACGAGGCGCCGGAGCTGTGGCTGTTGGGCTCGAGCGACTACTCCGCCGAGCTCGCCGCGTCGATGGGCCTGCCGTACGCGTTCGCCCACCACTTCGGCTCACCGGGTGTGGACGAGGCACTGCGTCGCTACCGGTCCGGCTTCACGCCGACCGCCTACGGCAGCGAGCCGCGCACGCTCCTGCCGGTCAACGTCATCGTCGACCCCGATCCCGAGGTGGCGACGCGGCGCGCCCAGCCGCAGCTGGTCCAGATGACCGAGCTGCGCACCCGGGGCGTCGTCGGTCATCAGCTCAGCATCGAGGAGGCCGAACGCTACGAGTGGACCGACCAGCGACGAGCCGTCGCCGAGCAGATGAGCCGCAGCTGGATCATCGGCACGCCCGACGAGGTCGCCGCGCAGCTGCGTGCCCTGGCGGAGCGCCACGACGTGGGGGAGATCATGCTGTCGCCGACCGCCGGCGCGTTCGCCGCCGAGATCGACGACGGACCGGGCGCACGTGCTGCGACCCTCGAGCTGCTCGCCGCCGAGCTGCTCGACGACTGACCCGACGCCTTCGCCGCCGCAGGGCGAGTCACCCGGGCCTCCAACGCGCCGGTGTGCCGCTGCTCGGGTCCGTGGGTCAGTCGGCACCTTCGCCGATGTCGCCGCCGCTGGCGTGGTGGATGGGCTCGCCGTCGGCGCTCTCGGTCGGCTCGGTCACGTCGAGGTCGTCGTCGGGCTGCAACCGCTGCGTCGCGTCGTGGTCGGGGTGGCGTGGTTCGTCACCGTGCCCCTCGAGCGCGTCGGGTTCGCCGTTGCGCACATCGGCGTCGTGGATGGTGGCGCCGGCGTCATCGCTGTGGTCGGACATGCCCGGTCCGTACCCCGTTCTGCGCACCGTCACTCAGCGGGGGCATCGCTGCATGGGACGGGCCCGGTGTTCGGCGCGGGAGCCGAGTGGGTAACGGACCGCTGGTCCGTACCCGGACCCGGATCTCTGGAGGGCCTCATGGCAGCGACGTCGAAGCGTTCGACCACCACCCGTGCGAAGAAGGCGGGACCGGAGGAACCGGAGGCGCTCGGCGCCAGGTCACCGAACCGTGACGAGGCCACGAGCGCGGCGCCCCAGGACCGACCCGCTGCGTCGCCACGTCGTGCCACACCTGCGGCGGCGGTCGCACGTGCCGAGCTGCGCCGCGCCGCCGGCGTCACCGAGCCCCTGCCGGCGGGCAACCCGATCGGCGACGCCGTCCGACCCCGCTGGGCGCAGTCCGGCGACCACCTGACGACCGCGCAGGGGGTGCGTGTCGACGACGCCGACAACTCGCTCACCGCGGGCGAGCGCGGTCCGAGCCTGCTCGAGGACTTCCACCTCAGAGAGCGGATCATGCACTTCGACCACGAGCGCATCCCCGAGCGGGTGGTGCACGCCCGGGGCGCGGGAGCCCACGGCACGTTCGTCGCCGAGGACGGCCTCGAGGACATCTGCGCAGCGGCGTTCCTGAGGTCGGGGGCCAGCACGCCGGTGTTCGTGCGGTTCTCCACCGTCGCCGGGTCGCGGGGCTCGATGGACACCGCTCGTGACGTCCGCGGCTTCGCGACGAAGTTCTACACCGAGGAGGGCAACTTCGATCTCGTCGGCAACAACATCCCGGTCTTCTTCATCCAGGACGGACTGAAGTTCCCGGACCTGGTCCACGCGGTGAAGCCCGAGCCGGACCGCGAGATCCCCCAGGCCCAGTCGGCCCACGACACGTTCTGGGACTTCGTCTCGTTGCAGCCGGAGTCGACGCACATGTTGATGTGGGTGATGTCCGACCGGGCCATCCCCCGGTCGTACGCCACGATGGAGGGCTTCGGGGTCCACACGTTCCGCCTCGTCGCCGCGGACGGGTCGACCTCGTTGGTGAAGTGGCACTGGAAGCCCGTCGCCGGGGTCCACGGGCTGGTGTGGGAGGAGTCCCAGAAGCTCGGTGGCGTCGACCCCGACTACCACCGG
>JAEWED010000066.1 GCA_023389745.1 Actinomycetes bacterium | reverse complement strand
CCGTCGCCGGATTGATCCCGTAGAACTCGGCGTACTGGTTGGTCGACATCACGGGGTCGTCCGCCCCGAGGGCGCCGGCGAGGACGTCGGCTCGGATGCGCTCCGCGATCTGCAGGTAGATGGGGCTGCTGTCGTCGAACACGTGTGGGTCACCGGTCGCTCCGGACGCCGGCGGGTCGTCAGAGCGCTCCGGCATCACTTCTCTGGTTCGTTAGTCTAGTAACGAACCCCAGAAGGTCAACCCCGAACGTCAACCCCGAACCTCAGCGGGAGACGGGTGAGACCCTCGTGACCCGGTGGTCCGGGCCCTTCTCGATCACCACGTCGGCGAGCACACGAGCCGGTGCGACGTGCTCGTCGAACACCGGCAGGTTGATCTCGGTCCACGTCCAGTGCGCGAACGCCCGGGCGTCGTCGTCGTCCAGGGCGACGAACTGGTGGAAGAACGCGGACGGGTCGTCGACGGCCTCGGCTCGCAAGCGCATGAACCGCTCGACGAACCAGGTGAGCACGTCGGCGGGATCCGCGTGCAGGTACAGGCTCAGGTCGACCAGGTCGACGACACCTCGGTCGACGGTGACGACGTTGAGGCCCTCGAGCAGGACGACGTCGGGTGCGTCGACCACGTGGGTCCCGGCGGCGACGTCGTAGGTGAGGTGCGAGTAGGCGGGCACGACCAGGCCGGTGTCGCCGCGTTGCAACGCGGCGATGAACGCGCCGAGCGCCGCGAGGTCGTAGGTCCGCGGCGAGCCCTTCTCGATCGACAACCCGAGCTCGTCGAGTCGCGCGTTCGGCAGCAGGAAGCCGTCGGTCGAGACGACCTCGACCGCGAGCGACTCGTCCCTGGCGCGCAGGGCGTCGGCCAGGTGCCCGGCGGTGGTCGACTTGCCCACGGCGACGCTGCCGCCGAGACCGACCACGAGCGGACGGTCGAGTCGCCGTTCGACGATGAGGTCGGCGAGCGGGCCCAGGGGGTCGCGCTCGTCGAGTGCATCGACCGTGTGGGTGTTCGTCGCGGGACCGTCGTCGGGCATCGGGCGAACGGTACCGCCGGACCCGCCGCGATCCACCCGACCATGCGGGGGCGCGGCAGGTCCGACGGCGACCCGTCCCAGGTAGCGGTCTCGCTGCGCCGGCCGACGCGCGGGCCGGTCGGTCCGGAGGGCGGCGCGCAGGTCCGGAGCCGGGGTGTGTCAGCGGCCGCCTCGGTGGCCCGACCGACGCGGCTGCGCCGGGGCCGACATCGATCTGCCCGGTCGGGTCGATCGAGCGTGGGCGGGCTCGTGCAGCGACGTGACGTCGCTGACCGAGGGGGAGCGCGGATCGTCGCGTCGAGCGCTCCGGGCGGTGCCGCCAGGTCGTGTACTGCTGGGTCGTGTGCCCCTGGGTCGCGTGCCCTTGGGCGTGATCCGGCCGGTGGTGTGACGTGGTGCGGTCATGGGTGACCTCCGTGGTGGTGCACCGGCTCGTGGCCGTCGCTGCAGCCCTACGGCGCGGCGAACTGCGGGTCGCGGGAGATCAGGCCCAGCGAGCGGCTCGAGCTCGGACGGTCAGCGGAGGGGTCGTGCGGCCTCGTCGGCGGGACGATCCCCGATCACGCTGGTGGTCGGCACGCAGTCGGTGGTCCGATCATGCGTGCGGGTGCTCACAACTTCATGTCCTCGACCGTACGACGACCCGTCGGTCGGGTCCACCGATATTCCGGGCGCTCCCCAACACGCTCGGCGTGGGTCGGCCTTCAGCCCGGAAGGTCCTCGTAGGCCGGTGGCGGCGTCGTGAGGGTCGGTTCGACCAGCTGCTGTTCGACCATCTGGGGCTCGACCATCTGGGGCTCGGACGTGAGCGACCCGTGCGGATCCAGGTCGACCAGCGTCGACGGCTCGGGCGCACCCGGCACGTGCTCGAGCTTCGTGAAGTACAGGTCGAGCACACGGTCGACGAGCGAGGGGTCGAGCTGGCGTGCCGAGTTCTCGTAGTTGGTGATGGCGACCGCCAGCTCGCAGATCACGCCGGGAAGGTAGGCGCGCAGCTCGCCGTCACCGCGGGCGCGGGCCGCCGCACGCAGGTGCGCGGCCGCCGTGGCGTCGACGTCGATCGAGTGCTTCTTCGCCACCCGCACGAGGATCCAGTCGAACTGATCGTCGGTGCACGCGCCGATGTACACCTTGTTGTGGATGCGCCGGAAGAACGCCTCGTCGCCGAGCTGGCTCGGATCCAGGTTCGTCGACAGCACCGCCTTCACCTCGAAGGGGACCTCGATCTTGCGCCCGTGCAGCGTCAGGTAGTCGACCGCCCGGTCGAGCGGCACGATCCAGCGGTTCAGCAGTGCCTCGGGGGTCATCGCCTGACGACCGAAGTCGTCGATGACCAGCACGCCGTTGTTCGCCTTGAGCTGCAGCGGCGCCAGGTACACACCGGTGTCGCGGTCGAGCTGCAGGTCGAGCATCCCGGCGTGCAGCTCGCCGCCCGCGACCACCGCGGGACGCTGGCAGGCGACCCAGCGGCGGTCGATGCCGGGTGGCTGGGTCTCGACGGGGTCGTGCAGCGTCGGGTCGAACACCGAGACGATCTGGTTGTCGACCTCGATGCAGTGGGGCACCAGCACGACGTCGCCGTAGGCCCGCACGACGCGCTCCGCGACGCTGGACTTGCCGGTGCCGGGCGGGCCGTAGAGGAACATCGCACCGCTGCCGTGGATGGCGGGGCCCAGCTGGTCGAGCAGGTCGGGTGCGATCACCAGGTCCGAGAACGAGCGCTCGAGCATCTCGCGGTCCAGGCGCAGCTGAGGCCGCTGCGACCGCACCACACGGCTGTACAGGTCGAGCGACACCGGCATCGGACCCGAGTAGCGGCACTCGCGGGACCGCTGGATCGACATCTCCCGACCGGCTTCGGTCACGGCGATCATGTACGCCCGACCCTCCATGCCGTCGTACTCGATGAGCTTGCGGTGGCGCAGGTCGTTCAGCAGCGACTCGACGACGTTGATCGAGACGTGGAGCTTCTCGGCGATCGTCGTCATGGGCGTCCTGCCCTCGGCGACCGCCCGGCGAAGGACCAGGTCCTCCATGAGGGACTGGTTCAGTCCGAGCCCCTCCGGACGCTGGGGCGTCGAGATGTCGATGGTGTCTGATTCGTTCGACTCAGGCTGCACCCGGGGAATGTCGGTCGCTTCGAGCTCGGAGTTGAACAAAGGCGTCGCCCAGCACTGCCCGGATCCGCCGGCACTTGCCCGGATCCGCCGGCACATGCCCGGATTCACTGGCACATGCCTGGATTCACCTGGACACACCGACGAGACTGGTGCGTCGGTCGTCAGAAGGAGCGAAGAGTGGATCGTGCCGCGCGGGTGTTCGTCGCTGGCCATCTCGGGCTCGTCGGTTCCGCCGTCGTGCGCCGACTCGAGGCCGAGGGTTACACCAACATCCTGACCGCTCGCCGCGACCAGCTGGACCTGCGCGACCAGGCGGCCGTGAACTACTGGTTCCGGGCGAACCGTCCCGACTACGTGTACCTGGTCGCCGGCACCGTCGGCGGCATCATGGCCAACTCCACCCGACCGGCGGAGTTCATCTACGACAACCTGATGATCCACGCCACCGTGGTGCAGGCGGCGCACGAGTTCGAGGTGTCGAAGCTGCTCTACCTGGGCAGCTCGTGCATCTACCCCCGCGAAGCGGCCCAGCCGATGACCGAGGACGCCCTGCTCACCGGGCTGCTCGAGCCGACGAACGAGCCGTACGCGATCGCGAAGATCTCCGGCATCAAGCTGTGCGAGTCGTACCGCCGCCAGTACGGCGACCACTTCATCTCGGCGATGCCCACCAACCTGTACGGACCGGGCGACAACTTCGACCCCACCGGCGGACACGTCCTGCCGTCGCTGATGCAGCGCTTCCACGAGGCCAAGCTCGCCGGTGTCGACCAGCTCGAGGTGTGGGGCAGCGGCACCCCGCGGCGGGAGTTCCTGCACGTCGACGACCTGGCGTCGGCCTGCCTGTTCCTGATGGACCACTACGACGGCGAGCAGCACGTCAACGTCGGCACCGGCGAGGACCTGCCGATCCGTGAGCTCGCGGAGATGGTCCGCGACGTGGTGCACCCCGGCGCCGAGCTGGTCTGGGACGCGTCGAAGCCCGACGGCACGCCGCGCAAGCTGCTCGACGTCTCCAAGCTCCACGCGCTCGGTTGGCGGCACTCGATCGAGCTCGCCGACGGCATCGAGTCCACCTACCGGTGGTACCTCGAACAGCAGCCCGAGCAGCTCCGCGGCGCCCGCAGCACCCTGGTCGGTTGACCGTCCCGCGCTCGAACGCGGTTGCTACGGTTCGCCGATGGCCGAACCGACCCCGGACGAGTCGCCGCTCGACGGACTCCTGACCGCAGCGCTCCGGCCGGTCCTCGGCGAGGTCGAGGTCACCGGCCTGCGTCGCCTCACCGGCGGCGCGTCGCGTGAGACCTGGTCGTTCGACGCCACGACCGCGGACGGCGCCGTCCACCCGCTGATCCTCCGGCGCGACCCGCCCGGACGCCCGGGCCCCGCCGGCTCGATGGGACGCGAGGCCCGCTGCATCGTGGCCGCCGGTGCCGCCGACCTGCCGGTGCCGAAGGTGCTCGTGCACAGCGACGACGTGTCGCTGCTGGGCGCCGCCGGGATCGTGATGGCCCGGGTCGAGGGAGAGGCGATCGCCCGGAAGCTGCTGCGCGACGACCGCTTCGAGCGCGCGCGACGGACGCTGGTCGCCGAGTGCGGTCGGGCGCTCGCCGGTGTGCACCGCCTGGATCCCTCGGTGCTCGGCGACGGCACACCCAGCGCGTTCGGCGGCGAGCCCGACGGTGCCGACGTCCCGGCCGCGGCGCCGGACCCACTCGACGAGATGCGCGGCGCGCTCGAGTCGCTCGGCCGCACCACGCCGGTGTTCGAGTACGCGCTGCGTTGGCTCGAGTCGAACCGTCCCGCGCCCACCGCCGCGCCGTCGCTGGTGCACGGCGACTTCCGGCTCGGCAACCTCATGGTCGACGAGGACGGTCTGGTCGCGGTGCTCGACTGGGAGCTCGCCCACCTCGGTGACCCCGCCGAGGACCTCGGATGGCTGTGCGTGCGGGCGTGGCGCTTCGGCGCCGAGGGCCCCGTCGCCGGCCTCGGCGAGCGCCGCGAGCTGCTCGACGCCTACCACGACGCCGGCGGCGTGCAGATCGATCCCGAGGTGCTGCGGTGGTGGGAGGTCTACGGCAACCTCCGCTGGGGCGTGATCTGCATGGTGCAGACGGCGGTCTTCCTGGGTGGGCGCATCCCCTCGGTCGAGCTCGCCGCGGTCGGCCGCCGTGTCGCCGAGACCGAGTGGGACCTGTTGCTGCTGATCGCCCCCGAGGCGACCGCCCGCGCGCTGGCCGCCGCGGAGCAGCGTGCCGCCACGGCGCCCGAGATCGATCCGATCGCCCGGGCGGAGCGCGACCTGCACGGCCGCCCGACCGCCGCCGAGCTGCTCTCGGCGGTGAGCACGTTCCTGCGCGACGACGTCATGCCCTCGGCCCAGGGCGGCGTGTCGTTCCACGCACGGGTGGCCGCGAACGTGGTCGACATGGTCGCCCGCGAGCTCGAGCACGGCGACGCCCAGCGTGGGCGACGTGCCGAGGCGCTGTCGGAGCTGGCGCTGCGCGACGAGGTCGAGCTCGCGTCGTCGATCCGCCACGGAGACCTCGATCCCGTGGACCTGCTCGCCGACGGCGTGCTCGACCGTCTCGTCGTCGCCAACCCGCGGTACCTCTGAGTCCACGCCCGAGCCACGGAATTTCCTGCACATGCCGACGCGACCAGCCGATGGAAGGAGCAGTCCCCGGTTGCCCAGTCGCCGGTCATCCCACACCATGTGTACCCCTATGCACCGTCGCCCGGCTTCCGCAGCGCTCTTCGCCGTCGTGGCGCTGCTGGTCGCGACCTTCGGCACGGTCGATTCCGGCGCCGCACCGACCAGTTCGGCTGCACCCACACGTTCGGCGGGTGCGCTCCCCGTGCGTGCGGAGGTGCCCCGCGCCGCCGCGCAGGACGTTCCCGCGCCGGCCTCGGATCCGGTGGACCGCGAACCGGAGGTCGTCGCGGCGCTGCCGCGTGCCGAGGCCGCACGCCAGGCCCGCGACGCCGCCACCGCGGCGGCCGACGCGGCCCGTGCCGCGGCCGCCGAGGCGACCGCGGTCCACGATCGGGTGGCCGCGGAGCTCGCCACGCTCGACGCCGAGATCGCCGAGGTCGGTGCCGCCGAACGAGCAGCGCTGGACCGTCACGAGGTGGCCAGGAAGTCCTACGTCGACACCGCGATCGCGGCCTACGTCGCCGGCGCGCCGGCGTCGCTCGAGCTGAAGGCGTCGCTGATCGAGGAGCCGGTCGACCGCGCTCGTTCGCTCGCCCTGGCCGAGTCGGTGGGCGACATCTTCTCGCGCCGGGCCGCCGTGCTGAAGAAGAGCAGCGACGCACTCACCGAGGAGCTCGAGGACCTGGCCGACGAGCGGGGCGAGATCGCGACCCGCTTCGATGCCGCCCAGCGCGACCTGGACGCGACGACCAGGGCGCTGGCCGAGGCCGAGGCCGCCGGGTCGGCCGCGGAGGTCGAACTGGCCGCCGCGACCCAGGAGCTCGACGCCGCGCGTGCCGTGGCTCGGGAGCGCATCGACCGGGCCGCGGAGCGCTTCCGCCTCGGAGAGATCGACCTCGCCGACCTCCGGCGTCTCGCCGACCCGAGGATCGCGGTGGGCGACGTGCCCGTGCGGGCCTACGACGCGTACGTCGCCGCGGTCCGCGCGGTCGACCCGCAGATGCCCGGCTGTCGCGTCTCGTGGTGGGCGCTCGCGGCGATCGGCAAGATCGAGACACGGCACGGCTCCTACGGCGGCGCCGTCATCCTGCCCAACGGCGACGTCGCGCCGCGCATCCTCGGACCGCCCCTGACCGGCGGTCCCTTCGCGACCGTCACCGACACCGACGGCGGCGCGCTCGACGGCGACACCCTCTACGACCGTGCGGTCGGCCCGATGCAGTTCATCCCGTCGACGTGGAGGACGTCGGGTGCGGACGGCAACGGCGACGGTGTCGCGGATCCGCACAACTACTACGACGCAGCGGTCGCGGCGGCCCGCTACCTGTGCCGCGGGGCGCGCGGCGTCCCGCTCGACACCGAGGCGGGCATGCGTGCCGCGGCGCTGTCGTACAACCGCTCGCAGCGCTACGCGAACGAGGTGATCGCCGCGGCCCGGCGCTACGGCGGGCTCGGCGGCGCACCGGTCACGGTGCCGGACTGAGTCGTGGCCCGGCTCCTGGTGGTGCACCACACGCCGTCACCGACCATGGCGACGATGCTCGACAAGGTGCTCGAGGGCGCCGCGGTCGACGACCTCGTCGGCGACGACGGCGGGCGCATCGAGGTCGCCAGCGTGCCGGCCCTGTCCGCGAGTGCCAGCGACGTGCTCGCCGCGGACGGGTACCTGCTCGGCACTCCCGCGAACCTCGGGTACATGTCCGGTGCGCTCAAGCACTTCTTCGACCAGATCTACTACCCGTGCCTCGATGCCACCGTCGGTCGCCCGTTCGGGTTGTACGTGCACGGCAACAACGACGTCGACGGTGCGGTGCTCGCGGTCGAGCGCATCGTCACCGGGCTGCGCTGGCGCCAGGTCACCGACCACGTGCGCTCGACCGGCGACCTGGCCGCGATCGACCGCGACGCCTGTTGGGAGCTCGGCGCGACGCTCGCCGCGGCGACCCTCGGCGTCACCTGACGTCGGGAGCGCCTGACGTCGATAGGGTCGGGTGCATGACCGATCCCGCTCCCGAGTGGTTCCGACGGGCACTCGAGGTGTCGTTCACCGACGAGTTCGTCGACGTCGGCGGCTGTCCGGTGCACTACCTGGCCTGGGGTGCACGCGGGCGCCGGGGTCTGGTGTTCGTGCACGGCGGCGGCGCGAACGCCCACTGGTGGACCCACGTCGCCGCCACGTTCGCCGAGGACTTCCGGGTGCTCGCGGTCGACCTGTCCGGCCACGGCGACAGCGGGCACCGCGACGCCTACTCGCTCGAGCAGTGGACCGACGAGGTCATGGCCGTCGCTGCCGACGGCGGCATCGTCGGACCCCCGATCGTCGTCGGCCACAGCATGGGCGGCTTCGTCACCATCGCCACGGCCGCCATGCACTCCGACGACCTCGCCGGGGTGATCATCTGCGACTCGCCGGTGACCGAACCCGACCCGGAGGTCGGCGCCTACCACGTCGGCGACGCGTTCGGCCGCGAGCGGGTGTATCCGACGATCGAGGATGCGCTCGCCAGGTTCCGCACGGTGCCGGCCCAGGCCCACTACCTGCCCTACGTGATGGACCACGTCGCCCGGAACTCCGCGAAGCACGTCCCCGCCACCGACGAAGGCCTCGGCGGCTGGAGCTGGAAGTTCGACCGGACGGTGTTCGCGCAGTTCGCAGGTGGAGTGCGCTCGATCGCGCTGCCGTACCTGAGCGCCGTCCGTTGCCGGTTGGCGCTGCTGCGCTCCGAGCACGGCCTCGTCACCAAGGATATCGGCGAGGCCATGTTCGAACGCCTCGGGCGGGTGACGCCGGTGATCGAGCTCCCCGAGGCCGGCCACCACGCGATGCTCGACGAACCGCTGATCCTGCTCACCGCGATCAGGGCGTTGCTCGCGGACTGGGACCACTCCGAGCCCCACCGGCGCTGAGCGCGTCCTCGAAGCGCGCCCGATGTGCGGCGAACCATCGGCGGCGACGCTCGTAGCGCTCGGCGCCGCCCGTCGCGTGCCACATGTCGATGAACGCCTGTTCGCCCCGGTCCATCCGGCGTCGCACGAACTCCCCGCCGCGGTCGAGCTGCTCGGCGAGCACGTCGAGCAGCTCGACTCGTTCGTCGCCGTTCAGTCCGTACGCGTCGGCGACGACTGCCAGCCGCGCGAACGGATCGAGCCCTGCGCGACCGGTGCGCGCCGCGTCCTGGTCGGTCTCGACCGGCACGCACATGCGGGCGAGCGATGCCAGGTCGTGGGTCCGCCGCCCGGGTGCGGCGAACTCGAGGTCGAGCAGGACCACCGCCCGACCTGCTCGGAACACGACGTTCTCCGGGCAGACGTCGTTGTGGCAGATCACCGGATCGGTGCCCGGGAACGGGTCGACCATCTCGTCGCTCCACGAGCTGCCCGGGGGAGCGGCGAAGCCGCGGGTCGCGTCGTGGAAGCGACGCAGCAGCGCCGCGGTCGTGGCCAGGGCCCGGTCCGACTGCGACCATTCCGGGAACGGCGGGACCGGCACGTCGCCCTCGACGTACACCAGGCGCTCCCGTCCGTCGGGGTCCGTACCGATCAGCTCCGGGACGCCGTCGAAGCCGACCCGGCGACAGTGACGCAGCAGCGCGTGGATCGCCGTGGAGTGCGCCGAGGTGGGTCGCAGCACGTGATCACCGACGCGCACGACGGCGCCGGCGTTGCCGATGCCGCCGTGCAGGACCTCCTCGTCACCGTCCATCGATCCGTCCACCGATCCGCTGGCGCGCCCGAAATCCGCAGGCGCGACCCGTGGTCGCGACGATAGGGTCCCGCCGCATGGGGACCGTCTACATCGCAACTGCGTGTGTCGGGTTCCTCCTGCTCATCGTCGGGCTGGTGCTCGACGACGTGTTCGACGGGCTCGACCTGGGACCTGACTGGATCTCGGTCCCGGTGCTCGGAGCGGCGCTCGGCGCGTTCGGCATCGGCGGCTGGGTCACCGGCTCCGCCGGCGGCGCGGCGCTGTTCGCGGTGCTCGTCGCGTGCGTCGCGGCCCTGCTGTTCGCGGCCGCGACCGTCTGGTTCGTGGCGAAGGTGCGCGACGGGCACACCGACGCGACACCACGTGCGCTCGACATGGTCGGGTCGACCGGCAAGGTCGTCACCCCGGTCGTGGGCGGTCGCGGCGAGGTGCTCGTGCGACTCGGCGGCCAGCCCCGCAAGCTCACCGCGCTCTCCGACCACGACGTCGCCCTCGGCGGCCAGGTCGTCGTCATCGAGCGCATCTCGGAGTCCTCGGTCCGCGTCATGGCGCAGGACGCCTTCTGGGCAGAGACCACCGACCCCTCACCACCCTCCACCGATCCCTGACGAGAGGAAGACCCCTTGACCACCGTGTTGATCGCCGTCGTGGCACCCCTGGTGCTGATCGTCCTCGTGGCGTTGTTCGTTCTGAGCCGTTACAAGGTCGCCGGACCGCACGAGGCGTACGTGATCACCGGGCGCAAGGGGTCACCGGTGACCAACCCGGAGACGGGTGAGGTCACGACCGACCTGTCGGGTCAGAAGGTCGTCATGGGTGCGTCGGTGTTCGTGGTGCCCTTCGTGCAGCGCCTGGCCGTGCTCGACCTGGCGTCGCAGCAGATCAACATCCAGGTCGGTTCCGCGGTGTCGGCCAACGGCATCCGCTGCGCGCTCGAGGGCGTCGCGATCGTGAAGGTCGGCGGCACCGAGGACTCGGTGCGAGCCGCGGCACAGCGCTTCCTCGGCCAGCAGAACGAGGTCTCCGGGTTCACCACCGAGGTGCTCGCCGGCTCGCTCCGATCGATCGTCGGCCGCCTGACCGTCGAGGAGATCATCCGCGACCGTGCCGCGTTCGCACGTGAGGTCGCCGAGGAGGCCGAGAGCGCCCTGACGCCGCAGGGCCTGGTGCTCGACAGCTTCCAGCTGCAGGACATCCAGGCCGAGGGCTCCTACCTGGCCGACCTCGGTCGACCGGAGGCCGCTCGGGCCCAGATGGAGGCCCGCGTCGCCGAGGCAGCCGCCAACCGCGAAGCGGAAGAGGCGCGGCTGCGAGCCGAAGAGGCCGTCGCCGAGGCGCAGCGCACGCTGGCGCTCCGCACCGCCGAGATCAAGGCCGAGACCGACGCCGCGCAGGCCGACGCCGACGCGTCGGGTCCCAAGGCACAGGCGGTCCAGGACCGAGAGGTGCTCGCCGCGCAGCAGACGGTGGCCGAGGAGCGCGCCCGGCTCAAGGAGCTCGAGCTCGACACCGAGATCCGCAAGCCCGCCGACGCGGCCCGTTACGCCACCGAGCAGGAGGCCGAGGCCGCCAAGACCGCGCAGATCCGTGCCGCCGAGGCACGCCAGGAGGCGACGGTGGCGGCAGCCAAGGCGTCTGCCGAGGAGAGCCGACTGACCGGTGCCGGCGAGCGCCAGCAGCGCGAGGAGCTCGCCCAGGCCGCTCGGGCCGAAGGTGTCGCCGCCGGTGAGGCCGAGAAGGCGCGCCGCGCGGCGGTCGCCGAGGCGGTCCGCCTCGAGGGTGAGGCCGAGGCCTCGGCCATCGCGGCACGCGGCGACGCCGAGGCCGAGGCGATGGCCAAGAAGGCCGACGCCTACGAGCGCTACGGCTCGGCGGCGTTGACCGATCTGGTCGTCTCGAAGCTCCCCGAGATCGTCCGGGCCGGCTCCGAGCCCCTGGCCTCGATCGACAAGATGACGGTCATCTCGACCGACGGGGCGTCGTCGGTCACCAAGTCGGTGACCAACAACGTCGCCCAGCTGATCGAGATGGCGTCGTCGATGACCGGCGTCGACGTCTCCGAGCTGCTCTCGGGTGTGCTGTCGGGGGCGGCGACACCGCCGCTGCCCTACGAGACCAGCGGCGTCGAGGCCGACGGCTCCCGCGAACCCGTCGCCGGCTCCTGAACTCAGCGCTGTCTTGAACGCAGCGCTGTCTGAACTCAGCGCTGTCTTGAACGCAGCGCTGTCATGACCGCAGCGAGCTCCGTGGTTCGCGGGGTCCCGGGTCAGCCGGGACCGTCGAGCTGCTCGACCCGTTCGAGCAGCTCGGCCGCGAACCCCGACGCCGCGGTGTCGACCCACGTGGCCGCGACCTCGCCGTCGGCGCCGATCAGCACCGTGGTGGGCTGCCCGTCGCGGTAGGTCACGCCGTAGAACTCGGCGATCGCCCCGTCGGCATCGGCCAGGATCCGCACGTTGCCGGGCACCGAGATGTCGGCGTCCGCCGCGGTGGCCGCGTCGACCCGCGCGACGGCCAGCAGCTGGATGTGGTCACGACCGAAGTCGACCAGGTGGCGACCCATCCCGGCGAGGGTGTCGTAGGAACCGGCGTCGAACACCGGTGAGATGAACACGAGCACCACCGGGATGCGTCCGACGATGCGGTCCAGGTCGACGACGCCGCCGGTGCTCGCCTCGACCTCACCCGGTGACTGGTCGATGCCCGGCGCGAGGCCGTTGCTGACCTCGCCACGCCAGGCGCCGGTCGGAGCACCCCGGGTCTCGATGAACTCCTTGAAGCGCTCCAGGTCGCCCCGGGCCCGGTTCGCGATCGCGCCGGTGACGTCCGCGATGGTCTCGACGGCGCCGTCGGGTTCGACGTCGAGGCGGAGCGCGACCCGGGTCGACGTCTCCGAGATGGGCTCGAAGGTCACGATGCCGTCGTTGCGCACACCCGCGGTCGAGGTCCAGGCGATGAGCTGATCCGGGACCTGCTCGGTGATCTGCGCGTCCCACTCGCGCTGGATCCCGGCGATGCGGGCGACCCAGTGCAGGCGGGTCGGCTGCACCTGGTGGACCTGCTCGACGCCCTGCATGAAGCGCGGGAAGTCCTCGAACTGCGTCCACTGGTCGTAGGTCGCGCGCAGCGGGGCCTGCACATCGATGGTGGCGTCGATGACGGACATGACGGACTCCTCGTGTCGGGGTGCCCAACCGGTACCCGACGCGGGAGCCGCCGAAAACCTCCGACCCTCAGGCGGGAGGGTCGACCGCGCTCGTGCCGTCCGCGCAGCGCGTCAGGATCTCGGCGCCGTCGTCGGTGACGAGCACGGTGTGCTCGAACTGCGCGGAGGGCATCGGGTCGTCGAGGATCTCGGTCCAGTCGTCGTCCGCGGTGGTGAAGCGTCCGCGCCCGGTGGTGAGCATCGGCTCGACGGTCAGCGTGGTGCCGGCCAGCAGTTCGGCGTCGTCACGTCGTGAGTACGTGTGGTTGACGTGCGGGGCCGCGTGGAAGATCTCGGCGATGCCGTGGCCCCCGTACTCGGCGACGATCCCGTAGCCACGGTCTCCGGCGACCTCCTCGACCGCCGCGCCGATCACGTGCAGCGGTCGGCCGGCGCGGATCGCTGCGATGCCCGCGAGCGTGGCGGTGCGCGTCGAGTCGATCAGGCCCTGCGCGGCGTCGGAGACGGTGCCGACGCCGACGGTCGCCGAGGTGTCGCCGTGCATGCCGTCGATGAAGGCGGTCACGTCGACGTTGACGATGTCGCCCTCTTGCAGCGGTCGGTCGTCGGGCACGCCGTGGCAGATGACCTCGTTGACCGAGACGCACACCGACTTCGGGTAGCCCTTGTAGCCGAGGGTCGACGGGTACGCGCCGTGGGCGAGATAGGTCTCGTGGGCGACCTCGTCGAGCTGCTCCGAGGTGACGCCGGGCGCGACGGCGGCGCAGGTCGCACGCAGCACCTCGGCGGCGACCATGCCGGCGTGGCGCATTCGTCCGAGCGACTCGGGGGTGTGCACCTGCGGCGTCCGGTCACGAGGTGCGGGCCGATCGTCGACGTAGTGCGGACGGACGATCCCCGCCGGCACCTCGCGCATCGGCGAGACGGTGCCCAGCCGGATCGGCTCGACCTCGAGCACGGCCCGGTCCAGGTGGCATCGCTTCAACTTCTTGCCGCTGCCGCACCAACAGCGGTCGTTCATCCGTCGCACCGCTCCAGTGTGGACCACGGGTCGTGGATTCTCACGACGCTGCCGTGCTCACGACGCTGCCAGTTCTCAGGACGCCGCCAGTTCTCACGACGCTCCCCGGTTCGTCAGATCCCCGCCCGGTCGATCCCGTGCCAGAACGCCGTGGCCAACGCTGCGCCGCGCCTGGGGTCGCCGGCGGCGGGCACGGCGACCAGGATCGCGGTCGCACCGCTGTCCGGGCTGGATCGCCAGGTCACGCCGGAGCCGTCGGGCCCGGTGCCGTCCATGCCGAAGCCGTGCGACACGGGGCGAGGCGCCGGTCCCGGCGCGGCGGAGCGGAGGCCGAGCCCCCAGCCGCGCTCGTGCGATTCGCTCGGGTCGGGGCGTTCCGTCGCTCCGGTGCCGACCAGCATCGAGCGCACCGTCGAGCGGGACAGGACCCGGGCGGTGTCACCGGAGCGGCCGCCGTCGACCAGCATCGACGCGAAGCGCCACACGTCGTCGAGCGTCGAGACCAACCCGGCGGACGCGTCGACGAATCCCCACGCGGCGTCGTCGCCCACGGCCGGCCGGAACGACGTGTCGTACAGGTGGAGCGGCGCGAGCAGCCGGTCGGCCAGCACGTCGGGCAGTGGTTTGCCGGTCAGTCGCTCGACCAGGGCGCCCAGCACCATCGTGTCGGCCCGCTCGAGGCGGCGTTCACCCGGCTGGTGCACCAGCGGAAGCGTGCCGAGGCGTTGCAGCCACCCGTCCAGGTCGAGCGGCTCCGACGAGGTCTCGGTGGGGCCGAACACGCCGAGCCCGAGCGACCTGGCGGCTCGGTGCACCGGGGTCCCCGGCGCCGCCGCAGGTCCGGCTCCGAAGCCGCTGCGCGACTCCAGCAGATCGAGCAGCGTGACCGGTCGGCGCGCTGCCACCGTGTCGTCCAGGGTGGCGCCGATCGTCCGCAGCACACGTCGGCCGGCGAGCTCCGGCAGCAGGTCGTCGACGGGGTCGTGCAGGTCGATGGCGCCGTCCTCGACGAGCAGCATGGCCGTCGCCGTGGTGAGCGTCGTCGTGAGCTCGCCGATGGGGACCCGGCTCCGGCGGCCCATCAAGCGCCCGCCCGGCGCTCCGGAGTCCTCGGGTCCGTAGCGGTCGATGATCGGGTGGCCCGTGCCGTCGTCGACGAGCGTCACCATGCCGTCGATCGCGCCGGAGTCGACGTGGTGCTCCAACGCCCGACGCAACGGCGCGAGTCGATCCGAGAGCTCGTGGTCGGACGGTGCGTCACGCCGTTCGGTCACCACCACCACTCGGTCCACCTTCCTGCTTCCTGCTGCTGCAGTGGCGGACCGGCCGACGACCACCACGTCGCCTCGGGTCGGCGGTTCCCCTGCTGGTGACGGCTCAAACACGGGGGTCGCGAACGCGCCGTGCGTCGATAGCGTGGTCGTGTCGCAGGAGGCAGCATGCGGAAGCGCGCACGGATGTTCACGGTGGTGTGGGTCGCGGCGACGACCGTCGTGCTCGCGTCCTGCCAGACCGCGCCGCCCCCGCCGACCGTGCCTCCGATCTCGTCGACGCCCGCGACCGGCTGCCACGTCGGCCTGCTCGGCGACTCGCTCTCGGTCAGGGTCCAGTCGCGGCTCCCGGCAGCGCTCGCTCGTCAACGCTGCACGCAGGTGTGGGTCGACGCCGCCGTCGGCCGCAACACCGCGCAGGGAGTGGTCGCGCTCGCCGAGCGACGCGCCGCGGGCGAGCTGCCCGCCGTCCTCGTGGTCGGGCTCGGCACCAACGACCAGTCCCAACGCGCCGCGTTCGGCGGCCACGTCGACGACATCATGCACCTGAGCGCAGGTCGCCCGGTCGTGTGGATCGAGATCGCACACGCACCGATCAAGGACGAGCTGAACGCCGTGCTGCGCCGCAAGGCCGCGAAGTGGCCGAACCTGACGATCATGGAGTGGGAGCAGGCCTACTGGGACCATCCCGAGTGGCGTTCGGCCGATGACGTGCACCTGACCGACGCGGGCGCGGACGAGCGGGTCAAGCGCATCGCCGCGGCGGCGCAGCGCGTCGCGAAGTAGCGGTCGGCTCGGCTCGCCGGCCGAGAGTCGTCAGGCGACCCCGCTCACGCGAGGGTGTAGCGGATCGGCAGGTGCTTCACGCCGCTGACGAAGTGCGTGGGCGTGTACTCGACCGGACCGGCCGGCTCGACCGAGGCGGTCGCGTCGAGGAACTTGCCGAGCAGCGTGCGGACCTCGCGACGCGCGACCTGCGCGCCCAGGCAGTAGTGCATGCCGAGGCCGAACGACAGCAGCTTGTCGGCATCGGGGCGGGTGATGTCGAAGCGGTTCGGGTCCTCGAAGACCGTCTCGTCGCGGTTCGCCGACGGGTACGAGGTCAGCACCGCATCGCCCTTGGGGATCGTCACGCCGCTCAGCACGACGTCCTCCTGGGCCCACCGCAGGAAGCTGCGCACCGGGCTGGTCCAGCGGATGATCTCCTCGGCCGCGTTGACCAGCAGCTCGCGGTCGTCGCGCAGCATCTGCAGCTGATCGGGGTGGGCGAGCAGCTGCTCCATGCCGCCGCTGAGCGCGAACGACGTGGTGTCGTGCCCGGCGGTGGCGACGATGATGTAGTACCAGAGCAGCTCGGCCTCGCCGAGCGGCGCGCCGTCGACCTCGCCGGTCGCGAGGACCGTCGCCAGGTCGTCGGTCGGGTTCGCACGGCGTTCCGCGGTGAGCCGGTCGAAGTACTCCTGGAACTTGCCGAGCGTGTTGCCGACCAGGTCGGCGGGTGTCTCGAAGTCGCCGAGGTACTCGGCATCCGCGGCGCCGAAGAGCCCCTGGGTGAGCTCCATCATCAGTCGCTCGTCGCTCTCGGGCACCCCGAAGATCGTCATGATGACGTGGATCGTGAACGGGACCGCCAGGTCCTGCGCGAAGTCGCACTCGCCGCCCATGTCGGCGAGCCGGGCGATGTACTCGTCGGCGATCCGGTCGATCGCGGGCTGCAGGTGGCGGACCGCGGCGGGCTTGAACCAGTCGTTGGTGACCTTGCGGTACTTGTCGTGCTCCTCGCCGTGCAGGTGCACGAGGGTGCGGGGCAGCGCGATGCCCAGCATGTCGAGCATCTGGTACGTGAAGTCCGGCGCGGGCGCCGACTGCTCGGTGTTCCAGAAGACGTCGCTGCGGCGGGACACCTCGAAGACGTCCTCGTGCTTCAGCACGGCCCAGAACGGGGTCCAGCCCTCGCCCTCGACCCGGACCACCGGTGACTCCTTGCGCAGCTCGGCGATCGTCGCGTGCCACGCCTCCATGTCGCCGAAGGCCTCGGGGGAGATGAGCGTCAGTCCACGGGGGTCGATCGTCTCGGTCACGGGTGCCTCCGGCGGGTCGGTGATGTGGGTCGGTGATGTGGGGGTCGGTGATGGGGGGTCGGGCGACGCCGGCCCGCGAGGGTGGTCGCCTGATCGAACAGTATGTCGGACACAGTGTCCGATCCAAGCACCCAGCGGGTATCGTCGGTCACCGATGGCCTCCGTGACCCGCCGACCCTCGACCGCGAACGAACGACGTGGCGCGGTCGAGCGACGCGTCGTCGAGGCCGTGGAACGACTGCTCGACGGTGGCGCGTCCTTCACCGAGCTCAGCGTCCAGGTCATCGCCGAAGAGGCCGGCATCGCCCGGTCGACCTTCTACGTGCACTTCGCGGACAAGACCCAGCTGCTCATCACCCTCGCCCAGGAGGCCACGGCGGACATCGTGGCCGAAGGGGAGCGGTGGATCGGCGCGGACCACCTCGTCGACATCGAGCAGCTGACTCCGTCGATCGAGCGGATCATCGCCGTCTATCGCCGCAACGCCCGACTGTTCGAGGCCGTGCTGGCCGCCACCGGATACGACCCGGCGGTCGCCGCGTTCTGGCGGCGCCACGTCGACGTGCTGGTGGTCGCCGGCGCGGACCGTCTGCGGCGCGCCCAGCTCGAGGGGCACCTCGCGGCCGACGTCGACATCGAGCCGTTGGCGAGCATGGTGGCCTGGACGATCGAACGCACGATCAGCATGTACGCCCTCGACCATCCCGAGTCCGACGACCCGGCGCTCGCGGCGTCGATGGCCCGAGGCCTCTGGCTGATGATGTACGGCGACGCCCCCCGCCCCGGCTGACCCCGAGCTCACGCGCTCGGACGCCTCAGCCGAGTTGCTGCTCCAGGTCGTCGAGGATCCGGTTGGCGCCGAGCACGCCGATGCCGGTCATCCAGGTCATGTCGGCGATGTCGAACTGCCGGCCTTCCTTCACCGCGGTCAGATTGTCCCAGCGCGAGCCGAGCGCATCGCGGTCGGACTGGATCTGACCGTCGGACTCCTCGGAGGGGTTCGTGGCGAAGAGCACGTCGGCGTCGGCCATGTCGATCTGCTCGGCGCTGATCACGGCCATGCCGTAGTTCGGGTCGTAGCCCTTGTCGCCCAGGTCGAAGCCGACGGCGTCGAGCACCGAGCCCGAGAAGGTGGCGGGTCCGTACAGGCGGATCTGGCCGGGGATGAAGCGCACGATGGTGGCGGTCTTCCCCTCTGCGCCGATCGCCTCGCCGACCTGCTTCGCGCGCTCGTCGAACGCGGTGAGCAGCGCCTCGGCGTCGTCGCTGCGGCCGAGCGTCTCGCCGGTCAGGCGGACCTGGCTCTTCCAGTCGGTGCCCGACGACTCGCTGAACACGGTCGGGGCGATCTGGCTCAACTGAGCGTAGATCGCCTCGTGACGGACCTTCGCGCCGATGATCACGTCGGGCTGCAGCGCGGCGACGGCCTCGAGGTTGGGCGACTCGGTCAGTCCGACGAGCTCGACCTCGTCGAGGACCTCGTCGCCGAGGTACGCGGGCAGCCCGGATCCGGCGAGTCCTTCGGTGGCGCCGACCGGCACCACGCCGAGCGCCACGGCGGAATCCAGCATCGAAGAGTCCAGCACGACCACGCGGGTCGGCGAGCCAGGCACCTCGGTGCTGCCCATGGCGTGCTCGACGGTTCGCGGCGTGGTGTCCTGCTGCGTTGCCTGGTCACCGCCAGCAGACGCCGTCGTCGTGGTGGTGGTGGCGTCGTCGCCGTCGGAGGAGCAGCCGGCGAGCAGGCCGGCGAGGCCGACGAGGGCGGCCAGGGTCGCTGCCGCGACGCCGACGCGCCGACGGGGTCGCCGCGAGCTGGGGTGGGCCGGATGGGACGGGATGGTTGTCATGGCGGCGACGGTAGCCGCGTGGTGTGGTATCGATAACATCCGCTGTCAAGCATGCTTGTCATTGCTCTCCGTCGACCGAAGGGGAACCATCGGACCATGCCTCCCGAACGCAGCGTCATCACGCTCACCGTGCTGCGCACCGAGCCGGTCACCGAGCACATGGTGCGGGTCGTGCTCGGCGGTCCGCAGGTCGCCACCTTCCCCGACAACGGGTTCAGCGATCGCTACGTGAAGCTGATCTTCCCTCGGCCTGCGGACCGGGACGGCCCGCACGGCTCTCCCGACGAGACCGCTCAGGAGCGCCCGATCCTGCGGACCTACACGATCCGTCGCCACGATCCCGCGGCGGGCGAGGTGTGGATCGACTTCGTCACCCACGGCGACGCCGGCGTCGCCGGGCCCTGGGCCGCTGCGGCCCGACCCGGTGACGAGCTGACCATGACCACTCCCGGTGGTGCCTACCGACCCGATCCGGTCGCCGATCACCATCTGCTCGTCGGCGACGAAGCGGCACTGCCGGCGATCGCCGCGGCGCTCGAGGACATGCCCGTCGGCGCGGCGGTCACCGCGCTGGTCGAGGTCGACGGTCCCGCCGACGAGATCGAGCTGGACTCACCGGGGAACGTCGAGCTGCGGTGGATCCACCGACGCGGCGCGACCGACTCCGCTGCGCTGATCGCGGCGGTGACCGAGCTCGAACTGCCCGAAGGTCGGGTGCAGGCCTTCGTGCACGGCGAGCTGCACATGACGCGGGCGCTGCGTCCGATCCTGCTCGAGCGGGGCATCGAGCGTGAGTGGTTGTCGCTGTCGGGCTACTGGCGTCGCGGCAAGGACGAGGACGGCTTCCAGGCCGAGAAGCGCGAGCTCTCGGCCGCCGACACCGCCGCCGGAGCGACCTGAGCCCTCAGATCCGGGACGCGAGCAGATCTTCCCGCCGGGTCGTCACGAGGGGCCGTTCTCCGGCAGGATCGAGGCATGGCACAGCACCGGATCGCGTTCATCCAGGCCCGTTGGCACTCCGACCTCGTCGACAACTGCCGCGAGAGCTTCCTGTCGGAGCTCGCCACCCTGCGCCCCGACGCGCAGGTCGACACCTTCCTGGTTCCCGGCGCGCTCGAGATCCCGCTCCGGGCGAAGCTGCTCGCCGACACCGGTGACTACGACGCGATCGTCACCGCCGGCCTCGTCGTCGACGGCGGCATCTACCGCCACGAGTTCGTGGCCAGTGCCGTGATCGACGGCCTGGTCCGCGTCGGCCTCGACACCGGCGTGCCGGTGCTGTCCGCGGTCCTGACGCCGCAGCACTTCCACGAGCACGAGGACCACATCGACTTCTTCAGCCGACACCTGGTGAAGAAGGGTGTGGAAGCCGCGCAGTCGTGCTCCGAGGTGTTGGACTGGCCGACGCCCTGAGGCACCCGGCCACGACCGCCGCGGGTTGCAGCAGCGAGCGACCAGCACGGCCCTGCATCCCGACGACCGGGGTGGGTTGCAGCAACGACGTGTCGGCTCCACCCGCGCGACGTCCCGTCGGGTGGGCAGGGTCCTTGCAGCCGACCGTTGCATGGCGTAGGAGCAGAGGATGTCAACACGCCGTCGCACCCGTGGTCCGCACCTGCTCCTCGTCGTGGGGGTCGCCTCGACGGCGCTGCTCGCCGCAGGGTGTTCGGGCGACGACGACGCCGAGGGCGCGACGCCGACCACCGCATCGACGTCCAGCACCACGTCGTCCGCCGCGCCCAGCAGCTCCGTCGCCGACGGCGACGACGTCGACCAGACGCCTCCCGACGGGGTGAACGGCATCAGGATCGCCGCGGACGGATCGCTGTGGATCGCCTCGGTGAAGAGCGACCAGATCCTGCGCGTCGACGCGACGAGCGGCCGGATCCTCCAGCGCGTCGCGGTGCCGGCCGGCAGCGCACCGGACGACGTCGCGATCGATGACGAGGGCGCGGTCCACTGGACCGGCTACCTCACCGGCGACGTCGGTCGGATCGCCCCCGACAGCGACGAGACCACCGTCATCGCCAACGTCGGCCCCGGGGCCAACCCGATCGTGGTCCGCGGGGACGGCACCCTCATCGTCGGGCGTGCCGGCACCGGCACCGGCCTGTTCCGCATCGACCCCGCCGGTGACCCGACACCCGTCCCGCTGGGCGACCCCGGCAACATCAACTCCTTCGACCTCAGCGACGACGAGCGGCTGTTCTCGCCGGGTCTCGACACGCCGTCGGTCATCGAGATCGATCCCGACACCGGTGAGACGCTGCGAACCGTCACTGCGATCGAGGGGACGCCGATCGCGCTGCGCTGGCACGACGGCTCGATCCACGTGCTCGTCCTCGGCGACCAGGCCAGGGTGGTCCGCGTCGACCCCGCGTCGGGTGCCATCGAGCCCTTCGGCGACACCGGCCTGCCGATCGCCGACAACCTGGCGGTCGCCGACGACGGGACGGTGTTCGTCACCGCGCTCAACACGGCGACGGTCGCAGTGCTCGGCGCCGACGGGACCGTCGAGCGCACTCTCGACATCGGCGGCTGACCATCAGCGGCTGAGGCAGCGGCAGCTGACGCAGAGGCGGCTGAGATCTCGGGGGCTGGGCCGCCCCAGCGGACTGACCGCCTTCGATCAGCCGAACGTGTCGTCGAGCGCGGCGGAGAGGTCGGCGATCAGGTCGTCGGCATCCTCGAGGCCGACCGAGAAGCGCAGGTGACCGAGGCGGCGGAACGGCTCCGGGTAGTGCGCGACGCGCGGGCCGCCCGTCCCGACGTGCACGATCAGGGACTCGTCGTGTCCGAGCGACACCGCCGAGGTGATGACACGCAGGTTCGCCACGAAGCGGTCGTGCTGCTCCGGAGACGCGTCGAGGGCGAACGCCATCATCCCGCCGAACCCGCCACGCAGCGTGCGGCGCGCCAGGTCGTGCTGCGGGTGTGAGACCAGCCCCGGGTAGGCGAGGTGCGCGATCCGCGAGTCGGATTCGAGGAACTGGGCGACCCTCAGCGCCGAGTCGCAGTGCTGGCGCAGCCGCAGCGGCAACGTGATCGAACCGCGGTTGATCAACCAGGCGTTGAACGGGCTGATGACCCCGCCGACGTCGACCTGGGCGTCGGCGCGGATGCGCTCGATCAGCGCCCGGCTGCCCGCGACCGAGCCGCCCATCGCGTCGCCGTGGCCGTTGATGTACTTCGTGAGCGACTGGATCGACAGGTCCGCACCCGACTCGATGCTCCGGATGAGCGGCGGTGGGCTGAAGGTCGCATCCACGCTCAGCAGCGCGCCGCCGGCGTGTGCGATCTCGGCGAGCGCGGCGACGTCGGCCAGCCGTGTGGTCGGGTTCGCGATCGTCTCGGTGTGGACCAGCGCCGTCTCGGGACGCATCGCGGCGCGCACCGCACGCAGGTCCGAGGTGTCGACGAGCGTCGCGGTGATGCCGTACTTCTCCGGCAGCAACTCGGTGAAGAGCCGGTAGGTGGCCTCGTAGGTCTGATCCGCGAGCACGACGTGATCGCCGGTGCGGAGGAACGTGAAGAACACGGAGTGCAGCGCGGCGACGCCCGAGGCGAGCGCCACGGCGTCCTCGGCACCTTCGAGCAGCGCGAGCTTCGACTCGAGCGCGTGCTGGTTGACGGCGCCGTTGCGTGTGTAGAGCGGGATGTCGGTCCCGGACCAGCTGATGCCCGAGGGGTCCTCGGGCAGCTCGTAGGAGTTGGCGAACACCAGCGGCGTGCGGACCGCCCGGGTGCCGGGGTCGACGGCGTTGCCGGCGTGCACCGCCCGGGACGCCTCGGCGAGGGTCGACGGATCATGCTTGTCGGGTCGGATCGCCATGGTTGCAGTGTGCTCCCATTCGTCAGCCGACGGCCGTCGCGTACGTTGGCGTGCCGCGACCAGTTGTGGACCGACCCGAGGGGGCACCGTGCCGGAGCAGACCACCAGTGCAACCGAGGTCTCGGTCGTCGTGATCGACGGCAACCCGCAGCCGGCATCGCGCACGGCGACGGTCGGCCGGCTGCTCGGCGAGCGACTCGCCGCCCTCGTCGGCGCCGGGGCGGATCAGGTCGACGTCGTGTCGCTCAGCGAGCTCGGCCCGGCGCTGCTCCGGTGGGGCGACGAGTCGGTGGCCGGTGCCAAGGCCCAGCTGCTCGGCGCGACCGTGGTCGTGGTGGCCACCCCGACCTACAAGGCGACCTACACCGGGCTGCTGAAGCTGTTCCTCGACCAGTTCGACGCCGGCGAGCTCGGCGACGTTCGGGCCGTGGTGCCGCTCATGACCGGCGGTGGGCCGGGCCACTCGCTCGCGGTCGACGTGCACCTGCGTCCCGTGCTCGTCGAGATCGGCGCCCGGATCCCGACCAAGGGGCTCTACGTCTGGGGCGATCAGATCGATGCGCCCGACGCGGTGCTCGACGCCTGGCTCGCCACCGAGACCGACGTCGTCCGCCGACAGCTGCGCTGAGCGGTCCGCCGCTCGGTCGTCGGCGGAACCGGCTCAGCCGATGGGTGTCGGGCGGTCCGGCGCGGTCGACGCGGCCACGTCACGCACCACCGCGGCGAAGTCGCCACCGGTGATGTAGTGGGTCTGCTCGGCGCGGCGCGTGAAGCGCCAGCGGTCGCCGTCGCGGCGGTACTCGTCCAGGTAGAGGCCACCGACGTCGAGCAGCTCGAGCGACCCGTTCCACTCGACGCCGTTGCGGTTGAACAGGTGCACCCGCCCGCTCGCGGTGTCGTCGCCGGTGAAGCGGATCTCGTGGGTCAGCACCGAGTGCAGGCTCCAGGCGAACGACGAGATCGCGTCGGGCATCCAGGCGGCGACCTCGTCGATCGTGCCGGCGATGCCGCCGCTGTGGGTGTAGTCGAGCGTCGCGTCCTCGGTGAACAGCGCCGTCCAGCGCGGCCAGTCGCGGTCGTCGACCGCGAAGCCGTAGGCGACCACGAGTGCCTCGATGGCGAGCAGGTCACCCTGTCGTGGCGGGGACGGGACCTGCCCGTCGACGTGCGGGAGCGCAGCGGGTTCGTTCACACGGGCACCGTAGGGCCGCCGCGTGGTCCGGGTGTCGGACACTGATTCTCCGCTGACGCTGACTCCCGTGCCGACCTTGTTGACCTGATGAGCAGTTCGGGCGACCTCAGCCGATGGTTCCGGTCGCGGCGGACCATTCGTCGTAGGCGCGGATGGCACCGATGGCGAAGAAGGTCGCGCCGACGACCGCAGCGGCGATGGCGCACCCGACGATCGTCTGAGCGCGGGAGCGGGACCTGTCGATGAACGGGAGGCCCGGGTAGGCCGCTCCGCTGATCGACGTCCAGACCGACCGCTCCGCCGGAACGGACGTCTCGTTCAGGATCTTCGCGGCACGGCTCCCGAGTGCGCTGGCTGCGTTCCACGAGGTTCGAACCGAGTTCACCGCAGCAGGTCCGACCGTGGTGCTGCTGCGCACGGCGAGGTAGATCAGGCCGCTGGGAATCGCCCCGGCGGCGAACGCCTTCAGCAGCGAGGCCATGAACTGGTCGCCGATGTCCATGATGGCGAGGGCGAGACCGGTGATGAACGCCAGCACACCGCCGAGGGCGACGGGAACGTTGCCGGTCCAGGCCCAGGTCGCGACCTGGGTCAGCGTCGACGACGCGGCCTTCCTGGCCCACGAGTCGATCTTGTCGAGGACCTTGGTGGCGACGCCGCCCTCGCCCGAGTAGTCGGTCACCCACTGGCGAAGCGCCGCCATCTCGTCGTCGTCCAGGCCCTGGCCGCGGGTGGACAGGTGACGCAACGTCGCGGCGGAGTTGCTGGCCAGCGCTGCCTGCCCGACGTTGCGCTCGACCGGGTCGGGGATCGCGTCCAGGGCCACCGCCGCCTGGCGGTAGCCGGAGATCAACTGGTCGACCTTCACCTTGTCGTCCATCCGACACCTTCGCTTGCCGTCGTCGCAGCGGTGGGCACGTTGGACGAGACGCTGCCCAACGTGTCCACGACGCTCGTCGTGAAGTGCCGCCCTCTCCTGACGGGCACTGGAAGTTGTCTACCGGGGCAATTGTGCGGTTGCAACGTCCGAAACGCAGGGCAGCTCCGTCTCGAGGCGGAGCGCCCGCAGCAATTCGCACGGTGTTCCTGCACCGTGTCAGAGTCCTCGGACCCAGATGTGACGGGCGTCATCGAGGGCGCTCCTGACGAAAGCGATTCGATGCGGTCATCCTCAGTGCGTCCCTCTCCCGCTCCCGCCGGGGACCGACATCGGACGCAGGGCCGGGTGGATCGACGCTGGTTGCTCGCGACTGCGGTGATCGCCGCGGGCCTGGTCGTGGTGGCGTGCTCGGATTCCTCGGCCGACGACGCGACGCCGACGAGCCAGGTCCGGGAATCGTCCACCGAAACCGACACCGAGGACGAGACCGAGGACGAGCTCGCCCCGTTGGTGATCACCTCCCTCGCTCCCGACCCGATCCCGTTCACCGGATCCGACGGCAAGGTGCACGTCGCCTACGAGCTGTCGGTGCTCAACTTCGCGCCCAACCCGGCGGTGATCACCTTGCTCGAGACGCTCGACCCCGACGGCAACGTCGTGGCCTCGCTGTCGCAGGACGAGGTGGCGGCGCGGGCGATGATCGTCCCCGAGCTCTCGATGGCCGGCATGCCCGACGAGGGGATCCCGGCTGGTCGGACCGCCCTGCTCCTCCTCGACGACGTGTTCCCCGACCGCGGCTCCGTTCCGTCGGCGGTCACCCACCGCGTGACGGCGACCTTCACGCCGACCGTGCCCGACGAGGGCTACGCCGCGCTGTGGCCGCCGTCGGTGGTCCAGGAGACGGCGCCGATGACGGTGTCGAGCTCGGAACCCCCGGTCGTCGGCGCACCCCTGAGCGGAGATGGCTGGCTCGCGGCGAGCAGCTGCTGCGACCTCAACGCCCACCGCTTCGTGCTGTTCCCGGTCGCGGGCGGCATCAACGGCGGCGAGCGGTTCGCCATCGACTTCATGGGCGTGGATCCCGCCGGGGTGATCGCCCCGACGAGCGCAGCCGACGTGTTCCACCCCGGCACCGACGGCTCACGCAACGAGGACTTCCTCGGCTACGGCGCGTCGGTCCTCGCCGTCGGCGACGCGACGGTGGTGCATGTCGTGGACGGCGTCGCGGACACGGCTCCGGGCGGCACCGCGAACGCACAGGGCCTGTCGGTCAACTCGTTGGGGGGCAACGAGGTCGTGCTCCGACTCGGACCCGACCTCTACGCCTTCTACCTGCACCTTGCGCCCGACTCGATCACGGTGGAGGAGGGCGACACGGTGAAGAAGGGCCAGGAGATCGCACGGCTCGGCAACTCGGGCAACTCGAGCGGCGCGCACCTGCACTTCCAGCTGGGAGACTCGCCGCGCTTCCTGACGGCGCGGAACATCCCCTACGTCTTCGAGGAGTTCACCCTGGTCGGCACGCTCGCCGACAGCGGCCTGGTCGAGACCCCGACGCCAGGGCCCCGTACCGACGCACTTCCGCTGGGTTCGAACGTCCTCGACTTCCCGTGAGCCGCCGACGGCGGGCATCGTCGATGAGCGGGTTCGCTGCCAGCTGAACGACCGTCAGAAGCGCCGCGGAGGCACGACTACCCTGCCCCGATGCATCGACCCCTCAGAGCGCTCGGCATCTCCTTCATCGTGGCGATCACGGCGGCGGCGTGCACCGTCGACGACTCGTGGACAGCGACGACCGAGCCGTCCCGCACAGCGGTCGACGCCGATGCCGACGCCGATGTCGAGACGGGCATCGTCGCGAGCGACGACCCGCGTGCCGAGGAGATCGCGGACCTCGTCGAGGACGCCGTTGCGGAGCTCGAGCTCCAGACGGTGGTGTTCGGGGTGTGGGACGGAGACACCGAGTTGGTGCGGGGCGCCATCGATGCCCCGGGCGCGCAACCGCCAACGGCGATCGACGCGAAGTTCCGCGTCGGGCAGCCCCTCGAGGCCATGCTCGGCACGGTCCTGCTCCAGCTCGGCGCAGAAGGTGCGATCGATCTCGATGCGCCGGTCGAGGAGTACCTGCCCGAGCTCGTGAACTCCGATCGGATCACCCCCCGCATGCTCGCCAACAGCACGGGCGGCACGCCGGACTACGTCACCAACGAGAACTTCATCGCCCGCGTCGATGCGAACCCGTTCGGTGGCTACACCTTCGAGGAGCTCCTCGGCTTCGCCCAGGAGACGCCGCCGCTGTTCGAACCGGGGACCAGCTGGGCCTACTCGCACACCGAGATGGCCGCGCTCGTCGAGCTCCTCGAGATCGTCACGGGTGAGACCTTCGAGGACCTGATGGCGGAGCGCATCTTCGAGCCGCTGGGAATGCACGACAGCTCGGCACGCCAGGACAACACCATCACCGAACCGATGATGCGAGCGTTCTCTGCGTCGCGCGGGGTGTACGAGGAGACGACGTTCTGGGATCCGACCTGGGGTCTCAACGGCGGCATGAACGGATCGGTCGCCGATCTCGGTCGCTGGCTGCAGGCGCTCAACAGCGGTGAGCTCCTGGATCCGGCCGACGCCGAGGAGTCGCTCTCACCGGCGACGGCCGGCCTCGGCAGCGCGACCGAGCAGCGCCACTTCACCTACGGCTCGCTGGTCGACGGCGACTGGATCCTGGGGAACCCGAGCCTCAACGGCTACATGGGGTTCACCGCGCAGCAGCGCGATCCGTCGATCACGATCGTCGTGTGGTCCACCGTCGCCATGGGCAACCCCGAGACGTCGAACGCGTCGGTCACGATCAGCCAGCGGATCGCCGAACTGCTGAGCGACACCCCGTTCGACCTCTCGCGACCTGGCTGACCTCTCGCGACCTGGCTGAACTCGCGCGACGCCCGACCTCGAGCGGGGCGACCCCGCCGCGGCCTAGACGAGCTGCAGGATCCCCAGCGCGGCGACGCACGCGGTGATGCAGACCGTCGTCACGAGGTACGAGACGCGCTCGACACGGTTCGCCCGGAACTCGCCCATGACGGCCTCGTCGCCGGCCATCCGGTACATCAGCACCAGGAACGGCAGGAGCAGGACCGCGTTGACCGCCTGGGTCAGCACCAGGACCGCGATCAGGGGAAGCCCGGGTACGAGCACGAACGCCACGGCAGCGGTGACCGTCAGGCCATAGGCCACGTAGAACAGCTTGGCGTCGGCGAAGTGGTCGTCGACCGCCGCGTCGCTGCCGACGAACTCGCAGACCGAGTAGGCCGTCGACAGCGGCAGCACCGACGCCGCGAGGATGGCCGCGCCGATCAGCCCGACGGCGAACAACGCACCGGCCAGGTCGCCGGCGACGGGACGGAGCGCGTCGGCCGCATCGGCAGCAGAACGGATCGTCACTCCTGACTGATGGAGCGTCGCGGCGCAGGCGATCACGACGAACACGCCGATGACGCCGGTCAGCAACGCGCCGGTCACCACGTCGACGCGTTCGTAGCGCAGGTCGTCGGTCGAGAGCTTCTTGTCGACCGCGTACGACTGGATGAAGCTCAACCCCCACGGGGCGAGGGTGGTGCCGACCGCGGCGGTCACGAGCACGACCGCCGAGGCGTCCATCGGCAGCGACGGCACGACGAGCCCTCTGGCCGCCTCGCCCCAGTCGGGGTGGGCGAGCACCGCGGAGACGACGTAGGTGGTGAACAGCGCGCCGAGCGCGAGCAGCACGTGCTCGACGCGGTGGAAGCTGCCCCTCAGGACGAGCCACGACACGCCGACCGCGGCGAGGGGCACGCTGAGGTACCGCGACACACCGAACAGCTCGAACCCCGCCGCGACGCCGGCGAACTCCGCGGCGGTCGTGCCCAGGTTCGCGACGAGCAGGACGGCGAGGGCCATCGCCGCGACCCGCACGCCGAAGCGGTCGCGGACCAGACCGATCAGACCCTGGCCGGTGACCACGCCCATCCGCGACGCGAGATCGTGGAAGAGGACGAGCGCAACCGTCGCAGCGACGAGGACCCAGAGGAGCTGGTACCCGTACTCGGCGCCGAGCGTCGAGTACGTCGTGATGCCGGCCGGGTCGTCATCGGAGAGGCCGGCGAGCAGCCCCGGTCCGACGACCGCGATCAGCGCCGCGAGCCTCGTCCGGCGACCGAGCAGTCGCCGTGGGGGACCGACCGTGCTGCCCGAGGACGGGCTCGTGTCGACGGGCATCTCACCCGCCGTGCTCGACCGGGGCGTGTCGCGACCAGCCCCGCAACCGGCGGAACCGGCGCCGCGGACGGTGGGTCGCCTGCAGCGCCGAGCGGTACTCGTCGGCCCGCTCGGCCGGCATCTCGGAGAGGATCTGCTCGGCGGTCGGCTCCGGCAGCGAGGCGAGCAGCCGTCGCCCGACCTCGTCATGTGAGACGGCGAGCGCGTCGGCGCCGAGCTGCGGTGCCTGTTCGAGGATGTCGGTGGCGTGCTCGACCCGCAGTCGTGCGAGCAGATGGGCGAGGTCGAGCGCGGAGCAGCGGTCGAGGTGCGCCGAGCGTGCCTCGAGCTGCACCTCGTGACCTCGACGTGACGCCAGGTGCAGTTCGTCCCACGGGACGACCCGGGTGGGGACCCGACGAGCCAGGCGGCGCAGACCGAGGCGACGCAGCACCGCACCGACGTCCACCTCGACCCCGACGACGAGGATCCGGCCGTCGATGTCGGCGATGAGCACGTCACCCACGCGGACGAGGTGGTGGCCGGTCAGGTCGACGATCTGCGCGTCGAGCACGTCGGCGCCGAGGCGCAGCTCCGTGGTGGCCACGTCGGTGTCGCGGCGCACCTCCAGGTCGTCGGGTGTGCGGCGCGTCGTGAACGACGGGCCGTCGACCAGCTCGACCAGGTCGCCGTCGAGGGCCCGGCGCTCGCCGGCGTCGCGCAGCAGGATCCGGTGAACCTCGGGACGAGCGTCTCCGTGGAGGATGGTGAGGTCCTCGAGCCGTCCGAGCCGAGCGCCTCCGACGCCGAGCACCTGGTGTCCGAGCAGGTCCGTGACGCGCACCGCTCCGGTGAGGTCAGCGGCCGAGCTCGTCGGCGCGGCGACCGGTGACGGCTCGGTTCGGCGGGGCACGTCGTCCGGGTCCATCGTCGTGATGGTCTCCTCTCGCGCGCCGGTCCTGCCTGGTTCGAGCTTTGCAGGTCGACAGCAGGGACGGTCGGCAGCACCAGCACAGCACGGAGCGGGTGTTCCCGCGTCGAGGGGAGCCGTCGCGACGCACTCGTCACGAAGCCCGGCCCGCGTCGAGCTGCGCGGCGTCGGTCCGGAGCCGGTCCAGCACCGTCGACTCGTGGCGCAGCGGCACGCCCCCGTTCGTCGACCGTCCGAGTGCGAGCCCGAGCATCGCCTCGCGAGCCATCAGGACGAACGACGCGACCTCGGAGCTCGACGCCGCCTCGGGGTGCGTCGGATCGCCGATCGACATCAGCGTGGCGAACCGCTCGATGGCCGGGGCGATCTCGACGGCGAGCTCCGCGTCGTTGCCCGCTGCCGACCAGGCCTCGAGCACGGCCTTGAAGCGCCGGTCGCTCATCGCGGCCCACATCCGGTCGAGCCCGTCGACGATGTCGGTGGGAGCGTCGTCGCGCATCGCAGCGAAGTCCGCGTAGATCGTCTCGAGGGCGTGTGCGAGCAACGCGGAGAGGCTCCGGTAGTGGTGCACCAGCGCCCCGCGGGTGCAGCCCGCCCGCTCGCACACCGCGACGGCGGTCGTGGCGGCCCAGCCGCGCTCGATCAGCAGCTCGATCGCGGCCCCGACCAGGAGCTGCTGCATCGCGGTGGATCGTTCCGTCTGGGTGCGTCGTGCAGCTCGTTCCGTCACGTCCCGAGCATTGCACGCTACACATACATTGCTCAATGTATGTATCTGTGGAACGATCGAGCCCGTCGAAGGAGACCGAGCGATGCCAGCAGCACCCGACGTCGATGCCACCACGCGAGACCTGCTGATCGAGGCGGAGGACTTCGATGACATCGGCGGCTGGACCATCGACTCCCAGTTCGAGGTCCAGATGGGCTCGCCCTACCTGCTGGCCCACGGTCTCGGCCGCCCGGTGGACGACGCGAGCACCGTCGTCGCGGTCGCCGAGCGCGGGACCTACGAGGTGTGGGTCCGCACGAAGGACTGGGCGCCGTCGGGCCATCCGGGGCGGTTCACGCTGTCGATCGCCGGAGTCGTGCTCGCGACCGAGCTGGGGGCGACTGGTGAGGACTGGCAGTGGGAGCATGCCGGAACGGTCGAGCTCGCCGCGGGGGACGTGACCCTCGTGTTGCACGACCTCACCGGCTTCGACGGCCGCTGCGACGCCATCTTCCTGACCGCAGAGGGCACCGTCCCGCCGAACGACGTCGATGACGCCGCCCGCGTGTGGCGAAGGTCGCTGCTCGGGCATCCCGCCGAGCCCCTGGATGCCGGCGACTTCGACGTCGTCGTGGTGGGCGGCGGCGTCTCCGGGTGTGCGGCGGCCCTCACCGCCGCCCGGCTGGGCGAGCGGGTCGCGCTCATCCAGGACCGGCCGCTGCTCGGCGGCAACACGAGCAAGGAGATCGGCATCCCGCCCAGGGGCGTGAACGGCGGTCTGGTCATGGAGCTCACCGCCCGGCATGCCGACGGCGACATCGTCGCGTTCGACCTGCTCGAGGCCGAGCCCACTGCCCAGGTGTTCCTCGAGCACCGGCTCGTCGCTGCGGCGACCGACGGCGACCGCATCACGTCGCTCACCACGCGCTCGGCCCGGGGCGGCCACGAGCTGCGCTTCCGTGCGCCGTTCTTCATCGACACCACGGGTACGGCGATGATCGGTCACCTCGTCGGCGCCGAAACCATGTCGGGCCGTGAGTCCCGGTCCGACTACGGCGAGTCGTACGCGCCCGAGCGCGGCGACGCCATGCACCACGGGAACACGCTCTTCTTCCGGACCCACATGGCCGATCGACCGGTGCCGTTCCCCGAGGTGCCGTGGGCGCTCGAGGTGTCGAAGGACTACGCCAACCTCAGCGGCCAGCTCCAGCGGCCCGGCCTGGAGAACGGCGAGGGCCCCGCGGTGGAGCCGAACCCCGACACCCAGGTCTTCGAGTTCAACGACGGCGCCGTCGACGAGGACGTCTCACCGCTGATGAAGTTCCCGGCGACGCACTTCTGGGAGTACGGCCAATGGCTCGACCCCTACATCGAGGGCGAGCGGATCCGTGACCATCTGCTCTGCGCCCTGTACGGCACGTTCTCGAACGTGAAGCGCCTCGACCCGGAGAACTACGCCAACCTCGAGTTCGACTGGATCGCCTTCGTCGCCGCGCAGGGCGAGTTCGACCGCTACCGCGGCGACTACGTGCTCAGCGAGCGCGACATCACCGAGCACCACGACTTCCCCGATCTGATCGTGCGCAACGGTGGCTGCTTCTGCCTCCACCACGCCTACGAGCCCGGCGAGGGCAAGTACGACTTCCGTCTCAAGGACTGGACCTACGACTTCCGCGACCAGCAGCCGTTCGCGATCCCGTTCCGCTGTCTGTACTCGCGCAACGTCTCGAACCTGATGATGGCGGGCAAGCACATCAGCGTCACCCACGTCGCCGGATCGGCCACCAAGTACATGGGGAACGGCGGCCAGCACGGCATCGCCGTCGCGGCCGCCGCCCACCTGTGCCTGCAGCACGAGACGACACCCCGCGGTCTCTACGAGCGCCACCTCGAGGAACTGCAGCAGCTCACCGAGGCGCTCACCGCCGACGACCACGAGCACGTCGCGTTCCCGTGACCAGCGCGGATCGGCTGTCGGTCGAAAAACGGCGGAACCCCCGCCGTGGCGGGGGTTCCGACTCTGTGCGCTCGAAGGGACTCGAACCCCTAACCTTCTGATCCGTAGTCAGATGCTCTATCCAATTGAGCTACGAGCGCAGTGAGCGAGTCACTCTACAGCGACTCGCTCCGGCGCTCCAGATGGATTGCGCCCGCAGCGGGTCAGACCCGCTTGCCGCAGTGCGGCCAGGGGCGACGGCCCTGCTCGGACCACAGCGCACGTGCCATGCGGTCCTGGTCGTAGTGGCTCGCGGCGGCCGGATCGACGCCGGCGAGGTGGGGGTAGTGACGGTTCGCCACGGCGTTCCAGGTGCCGCGGTGGAACTGGTAGGCGCCCCGGAACGAGCCGTTCTTCGACACGATGCCGTAGTTGCCGTTGGACTCGCACTGGCGCAGACGGGCAAGGCCCGCATCGGAGACGACGTGGTGGAACTTGTCGTTGGCCACGAGGCTCTCGTGGTGGGCACGCACAGCGGCGATCTGGGCCGGGGTGCAGCTGGTGAACACGACGGCGCCCAACAGCAGTGCTGAACCCAGCAGCACGCGCGCGGATCGAGGGGTTCGCTTCATGGTGTGTCTTCCTTGGGATGTTGACGCCCGCTTCGGGCGTGACATCAGCGGGGGAAGTCGAGATGTAGAGATGCTGACGTCGTATGGACTGGACGGGATGCTCGGGCTCCCCAGCAGGAGCATCCCGGGCCACACCTCACCGACAACGAGACGGGGTCAATGGCCGTTGACGGTTCTACGACGTTTCGTCACGAAAATGCAACAAAACGGGTGAATCCACCCACGTGAACGTCGTCACCGACGATCGGCAGGCCCGTCCTCGTTCGAGGTGCCCACACGGTCGTTCGAGGGCGCCAGCTCCTCGTCGGAGCGCCGCATGCGCGGGGCGATGAACCGATGCCACACCCACCAGGCGACGCCCATCACGATCGCCGCGATCACGACGGTCTGCAGCTTGCTGACCCACTCGCCGACGACGTGCCACTGCTCGCCGAGCAGCGCACCCGCGCCGATCAACGCCAGGTTCCACACGGCAGAACCGGCCGCGGTGAACGCGGTGAAGCGCAACAGCGGCATGCGGCGGAAGCCCGCCGGCACCGACACCAGGGACCGCACCAGCGGCACGCACCGACCGAAGAACACCGCCATGTCGGAGCGCCGGTCGAACCAGTCCTCGGCGCGCTGCAGGTCGGCGACCTTGACGCCGAACCAGCGGCCGTAGCGCTCGACGAACGCGTGCAACCGGTCGGGACCGATCGCGGCCGAGATCCCGTAGAGCACCCACGACCCCACGACCGAGCCGGCGGTCGACGCGACGACCATGCCGAGCACCGAGGCGTCGCCCCGACCGGCGACGAAGCCCGCCAGCGGCAGCACGATCTCCGACGGGATCGGCGGGAACACGCTCTCGAGCGCCACCAGCAACGCGACGCCCAGGTAGCCCAGCGCCTCGATGGTGTCGGTGACCCAGTCGGTCAGGTCGTCGATCAACGTCGTCCCCCGTGCATGGGCCAACACGGTAGGAGCGCAGGGCGCCCTCACCGCAGCGGCCGCTTGAGGATCCGTTCAGCGGCGCCGTCGACCGTCGCCCGCCGAGGGGCCGTGGGTCAGCTGACCCGGCGGTGCCGGTGCTCGCGTTCGGCCCGGGCGGCGGCCTCTGCCGCCTCGGCGGCGCGGCGACGCTTGCGCCGGTACATCTCGGCGTCGGCACGCTCGACCAGCGACGTCGGCCCCTCGTGGGGACGACGCTGCGCGACGCCGACCGAGAACGACGCAGGCGCGTCGCGACGCAGGCGATCCATCATCGCCTCGGCCGCGGACTCGGGCGTGTTCGGCAGCGCGATCACGAACTCGTCGCCGCCGACCCGGGCGACGGTGTCGCACCGACGTACCCCTTGGCGCAGGCACTCCGCGACCGTCGCGAGCAGCTCGTCGCCTGCCGCGTGACCGCCCCGGTCGTTGACCGACTTGAGCCCGTCGACGTCGATGAACGCCACGGTGAACGGCTCACCGGTGCGGTCCGCCCGCGCCACCTCGGCGCTGAGCGCTTCACGCCACGCGGCGGTGTTCGCCAACCCGGTCAGCGTGTCGAGCGTGGCGGTCCGGCGCAGCTGCACCGACAGCCAACCCACGCAGGTCGCGGCGACCGCCGCGTTGACCGCGGCCGACACCACGACGACGGCGACCACCATCGGGTCCGACCACGTGACGCTCAGCGCCACGCTCAACATGACCAGGGCGAGCCCCAGGTGCACGACGGTCTGGCGAGGCGTGAAGAAGCACGCCGCGTAGATCGCGATCCACACCACGAAGCAGGCACCGGCACCCATCGCGGCGGCGTTGTCGGTCGTCGCGCTGATCAGGGTCACCATGAGCGCCCCGACGAACAGGCCCAGGTGCACACCGAGCGGCGACACCCGGTGTCGTCGGAGCAGGGTGATCACCCCGATCAGCACCGAGAGCACCCCGACGCCGAGGATGAGCTGACGTGCGTCGTCGCGGGCCGAGAAGCGACTGCCGCCGACGGCGAACAGGCCGCCGATGCACAGCATCCAGCCCAGCACGACCACCTGGAGCTCCGACGCCGATGACCCGAGGCGGAGCAATGGACCGGCGTCAGGGCGCGCCACCAGCATCGAGGGCGAGATGCTGCGTCCGTTGTGCATGGAGTTCTCATCGAACGATCGGCGCCCGGAGTGAAGAACTCCGTGCGGTCCCCGCTCCCGGGGCGGGCCGCCCCCGGTGGGTGGGATCGCGGATGTCACGGAATCTGCGCTCGTGCCAAGTACTGGCCATGGTGGGAGCGGTGACGACCGGTGACGGGAGAGCGTCGGTTCGTACCGCTCCCACCGCGATCGCTGACGCCGACGGCGTGTGCACCCTCGACGTGCGGAGCGAGATGCTCCGGGAAGCACTGACGCACGTGGCGTCGAGAGACGGCTGGGACGTCGTGCGGAACCATCCGTCGGGAGCGGTGATCGTGCGCGACCGGGTGGTGGCGCTCGAGGCCGAGCAGACCTCGTCGCGCACGGTGCTGGTCGTCGAGCCCTCGCCGCTGCAGTGCCAGCGGGCCCTGCGTGCGTTCGCTGCCGGCACCGTCGCGTCGGTGATCCCGACGGACCACCCCTCGGAGCTCGCACACGCCATGGCATCGGTCGCGGGTGGCTGGGGTGCGGTGCCGCTGCGCGTGCTCGAGATCGCGTCACGCATGCCGGATCTGACCGAGCGACAGGAGGGCATCCTCGGCGCGCTCATGGCCGGGCAGTCCACCGCCGAGATCGCGCGGGGCCTCTACCTGTCGGGGGCGTCGGTGAAGCGTGAGCTCGCGGTGCTGTTCCGCAGCTTCGGTGCGAGGAACCGCTTGGAGCTCGCCATGTTCGCGGCCGACCTCGGCTTCCGGCCGGTGAGGATGCTGCCGTGACGGCCGCGGCGGTGAAGGCCGCGACGGACGAGTTTGCGCACGGAACGTCACGGGTGCACGGTGTCGAGCAGTGGAGGAGGCGACGAGATCCCCGGATCTGCTCGAGCGTGCACAGGCCGGCGAGGTCGCCGCGTTCGAGACGTTCTACGTCGAGACCGTCGGGGGACTGCTGCGTTGGTTCCGTCAGCGCACCGCGGCCGGTGACGTCGCCGCCGACCTGTGCGCCGAGACCTACTCCAAGGCACTCGCGTCGCTGGCCAGCTACGACGCGACGCGAGCTCCCGCCCCCACGGCATGGCTCTACGGCATCGCGAAGAACGAGCTGCGCACCTACGCACGCCGCTCCCGGGTGGCGGACTCTGCGCGGCGGCGACTCGGTGTCGACGTCGGCACGATGCACGAGGACGACCTGGACCTGGTCGCGATCCGCGTCGACCTGGAGCGCTTCACCGGTCCCCTCGGCGACGGCATGCAGTCGCTCTCCGCGAAGGTGCGTGACGCGGTGATCCTCCGAGTGGTGGAGGAGCTGCCCTATGTCGAGGTGGCCCGGCGAGCGGGCTGCTCCGAGGAGGCCGCGCGTGCACGTGTGGCCAGGGGCCTGTCGCAGTTGTGGGAGCAGCTCGGGGAAGGAGCAGATCGTGGATGAGCGCGAGTTCACCGAGGCGCTGCGACAGCAACTCGTCGTCGCCGCGGAGCGACGCATCGACGAGCCCGACGGTGCCACAGGTCGGCGTGCACCGCGAGGTCCGGTGCCTCGATGGTCGGTCGCCCTGATGGCCGCAGCGGCGCTGGTCCTGGTGGTCGTCGGCGTCGGCATCGTCCGCGACGAGCAACCGGTGGCGGCCGACGTGCGCGTCAGCCTCGATGACGACCATCTGACCCTGCAGCTCAGCGGACGTGACGTGCGGGCCGACGAGATCGTGGACGCGGCTCGCGCCGCCGGGCTCGAGGTGTCGGTCGCCGAGGCCCCGGTGGGGACTTCGAACGTCGGTCGACTGGTGCGTGCCGAGGCCTCGGAGCTGCCGCCGGTGCTCGAGGTGCTCGGACCCGACGGTTCGACGTTCGTGGGGTTCCGGATCCCGCGCGACTGGCAGGGCACGCTGCAGCTGACCCTGGGTCGGGCAGCGGAACCCGGCGAGCGGTTCGTCGTGACGTCGGACGCGCAGCTGCCCGGTGAGCCGCTCGCATGCCGGGAGCTGGTCGGCGAGGGCATCGCCCGGGTCGCCGACGAGCTGCGCGCCGAGGGCTACACGGTGCGCACCTTCGCGCTGCCCTCGCCGGGCGAGGTCACCGATTTGTCGCCCTACCGCGACTGGATCGTCGCGAAGATCGAAGCGGTCGGCCCCGACGAGCTGTGGGTCGACGCCACCTCCGACGGCGAGTGGCCGTTCCCCGAGGGCGCGCCGGTCCGTTCCCCGGACTGCTGAGCGCCGGCGGTCGCGAGGCGAGCGGCGAGGACCTCGGCGGCCCCGACGGGGTCGAGTCGGTCGATGCCGTCGAGCAGCTCGTAGTCGAGCACCGTCCCCGCGAGCTCCTCGAGCTCGTCGAGCAGTTCGACCGCACGCAGCGAGTCGAGGGGGAGGCGGTGCGCGAGCAACGCCTCCAGGGCGGCTGCGCCGATCACGCCGGGACCGGACGCGCCGGGCCAGCCCGCTGACTGGCTGCGCGACGAGCGGCGATGCGAGACCCAACGCTCCTGGGTGACCGACAGGATCAGCAGGTCCCAGAAGCGCCCGCCCCAGTAGTCGAAGTTGGTGAGGCGACCCTCGATCGTCGCGAGCTCGGTCAGGCTCGCGAACTGCGCCAGGTTGAACTCGGCGCTCTCGATCCAGAGCTTGTGGAACTCGAAGCTCTCGAAGAGCCAATCCGCGAACCGGGCGGTGGCCTCGGTGATCAGGCGCCCCTGGTCGGTCGCGCCGACCGCGAAGACGTGGCAGTGCCCGGCGGTCGTGTTGGCGTTGTAGGCGCCGACGAGCCCGGCGGGCCGATCGTCGACGTCGGTGACGACGAACTGCGACAGCACGCCGCGCCACAGGTCGACGTGGAACTCCCCGGGTGCGGGGGTGCGGCCGCGGTAGCGCCAGCGGCTGCCGCTGGTCCGGGTCAACAGGTCGTAGAGCCAGTCGCCGTCGGTGGCACGCACGGAGCGCAGCCGCACCCTGGTCGACGACAGCGTCACGGGTTCGTCCATGGGTCGGGTGGAGACGCGCTCAGCCGTACTGGACGCTGTTGGCGATGTCGTTCAGCGCCTTGAGGTTCACGGTGGTGGACCCGGTGACCTCCGACGCGCCGCTCGTGCCGAACCCGTCGAAGAACGTGACGGTTCCGCAGCCGTTCTGCGTGGAGCTGATCCGGTTGATCCACGCCGCGGACAGGTTCACGTACCCGCCGCTGCAGTCGGTGCCCGAGACCGTGATCGACGAGCCGGTGCGGTCCTGGTGCTCGAAGTGCACTCCGAGCACCATCGACGCTGCCGCTGCGAGATCCTCCGACGACGCATCGTCGCGGCCGAGCGGCGCACCGCCGGCGTACTCGAGTGCCTCGGCGAGGGTGCCGAAGCAGACCGGCGGCGCCGTGACGAGCTCACCCGTGGCTTCCTGATCGACGACCTGGAGCACGCAGTGGCTCTCGGTGTCGGGCTCGGTCGGCGACGCGGCGACCGTCGACGGCAGCGCGACCGTCGAGGGCAGGGCGACGAGCGTCCCGGCGAGCGCGACGGCACCCATGCCGGCGCGGGACGCGGGGCGGGGACGGATCGAACGTGTCGGGGGATCAACGTGGTCGGGCATGACGACTCCTTGTGGCGGTGGGACCGGGTCGCCAGCGTCGGACGGGCCATGGCTCGTCGTCGTTGCCCGTCCGCCGCGGCCTGGCGGTCCGGGCGGCGTGTCGCCACGAACCGCTCGCCGCGGCGGGTCTACCCATGCGGGAGCAGCGCGAGGCCCCCGGTGTCTGCCAAGGACGACCCGACGTCGAGGCGAGGCGGCAGCCCGGCGGAGACGCGCACCGGGGCTCGATGCGTCGCCCACGGCACCACGTAGCGCACGACACCGGAGCGGATGTCGTCGATCGCGTCGCGGACGTGACGTGGCGACCACGGCTCGCCCTTGTTGACCAGCGCGACCACCTCACCCGACGGCGAGCGTCGGACCTGCAGGACCTCCCGCTCGATCACGGGCGCTCGGACCGGTCCCGGGGGCGTGATCGGAACCGCTGCGCGAACGCCCTGGCGAGCTGCTCACGGAGCGCGGGTACGAACTCCGCCGCCGTCATGCTCCCGATGGTGACCGGGGGAGAGGCTCACCCGATGATCCCCATCGGGGAATCGAGCGGTGCGATCGGGCCTGCCCGCCGATCCGAAATGCTCTCGGCTCGGCGCAACGACGAGCGCCGGTGGCGGCTGCCGCCGCACGAGAGGCTCACCCGATGAGCCGGTCGGACCAAATCTGTTGACCAGCTGACCCCTGGGGCCGCAACTGCGCCACCCTCAATGGTTGTAGGAGCGATGGGTGGCTGGGCCGGAGGGGTTGTGGGCGGCGATTCGAGGAGACGACGCGGACACATCGTGTGTGTTCGCCGATGAGGCAGGACGCCCCAACGGCGTCGGTCGACGACCGGCCCGCCGGGGCAGCGGTCGGCTGGCGCCCTCCGCCGGACATGTGGTGGTTGGCCGGGATCGCGGTCGTGGCGACCGCGCTCGCATGGGCCGTGTCGCGCCACGGCATCTCCCCGAGCCCCGACGGGACGCTGTACCTCGGCACCGCCTCCAACATGGCGAACGGCCGGGGGATCACGGTCCCGTTCACCACCTACACCGATCACTATCGACCGATCGAGTCGATCGCGTTCGACGGGCGGGTGCCGCTGCGCCAGTGGCCGCCGCTCTTCCCGGTGGTGGTCGGTGCGTTCTCGTGGCTGGGGTGGTCGCCCGGCGACGTGGTGCGGGTGCTGAACCCGCTCCTGCTCGGTGTGAACGTGGCGCTGCTCGGTCTGCTCGCTCGCCGACTGTTCCGTACCAGCTGGTTGCCGCTGTTCGGGGTGCTCGCCACGATCGTCGTCGTCCGGGTGCCCGATGTGATCGTGGCGCCGGTGCTCCACCTGCACTCGACCTCGCTGGCCGAGCCGCTCTTCACCCTCGCGGTCCTCGCATGCCTGCTCGCGCTCGACCGCTTCCTCGTCACCGCGTCCGTGGGCTGGCTCTGCGGCGCTGCGGTCCTGGCCGGCGCCGCGAGCGCCACCAAGCTGCTCGGGCTCTCGGCCGTCGCCACCGTGTGCCTGGTCGCGCTGATCGCACCGGGATCGTTCGGGCGGCGAGCGGCGCGGACCGCTGTCGCCGCGACGCTCGGCCTGCTCCCCGTCGTCGCGACGCTGCTGAGCTCGGACCGCCGAGCGGCCCCGGCAGCGGCTGACGAGGTGCGCGCCGCGCTGAACGGCGCGGTGCGCGGCCTGGGCGCGCTGTTCCCAGGGGTGGTCAACTCGACCGTCGGTGGCGTCGTGGCGCTGGTCCTGCTCGTCGGCGTGGTCGTGGGGTTGTCGCTGATCGCCTGGCGGATTCCCGACCGGAGGGCGGACGCCCGCCGGATCGTGCCGCTGCTGGTGCTCGCGGCGACGATGATCGGCCAGCTCGTCGACAGCGTGGTGTTCGTCGATCGCTTCGTGTCGCTCGTCGGCCGTCAGATGACGCTGCCGCTCATCCTGCTCACGACCGCCACCCTCGCCACCGTCTCGCTGGTCCTGCAGGAACGGCACCGCGTCGTCGTCGCGACCGTCGCGGCGATCATCAGCATCGGGGTGTTGTCGATGCAGATCCCCGGCATCGCCGACGTCATCACCACGACGCCGCCACCGACCCGCACGATTCGAGCCGATGACCTCCCGTCCGACGGCGCGCTGTTCTCGAACGCCCCGGACGCCGTCTTCCTCGGCACCGGTCGAACCTCGTACATGGTCCCGTGCAGGAACGACTACTTCTCAGGGGCGGGCAACCCGACCTACGACGACGAGCTCGAGGAGCTCGTCGGACTGGTCGCCTCGGGACGGGCATCGGTGCTCCTGGCCGAGAGCGGATTCGGCTTCGGCGCCGAGTGCGCAGGAGCCCTCGACTTCGTCGACCGGCCGGAGGTCGAGGTGACCCGGGTCGACGACCGACTCGACCTCGTCCGGGCCGCTCCCTGACCGACCCAGGTCGTGCTCACCGATGGGGCGGAGTCGCCGTGCGAGCGTTCGGCTCACCGTTCACCTGCGGGGGCGGGGCTCGACTCGATGACGTGCTGCAACCGTTCCAGGAGCTCGGTGGTCTCGCGGTGCGCCAGCTGCTCGACGCCGAGCTTCGACGCGAGCCGCCCGAGCGGGCCGAACGGCAGCGTGTACTCGACGTCGATGGTCAGTCGGGTGCGGTTGGCCGACAACGACATCACTCGTTCGGTGAGCCGCGGGGTCACACCCATCACGACGCTGCTCTCGATGGTCAGGTGGTCGCGGTCCTCGATGCTCGTGACGGTCCAGTCCACCTCGAAGCAGCGCCCGACGGCACGGACGATCTGGCGGAAGGTCTGACCGACCTCGGTCAAGCGCTCGGGCGCGTCGAGCACCTCGCTGGTGCTGGACGACAGCTGCGGGAGGATGCGGACGTCGGTCCAGATGTCCCAGACATCGGCGACGGGCCGGTCGACGTCGACGGAGCGCGAGAAAGCAGGCATGAGCGACGGATACCCGGAATCGCTGCGGCGCACTCCTGGGACCGGCCTCGCGTCGGGGCTCGCTGGTGCAGAGCCGACGACTCCCGCGTCACCACGTCCGCCGCGGAGACGGCTGGGCAGGCGTCGGCCGGGCGGCCGCCAGCACCACGCAGGGGAGCACGAGAAACATCGCGAAACCCACCGACTGGGACACCGCGGCGCCGACCGAGACGCGAGGTGCGCCGAGCGCTCGTCGGGCGCCACCGAGGAGACGATCCTCGCTTCCTACGACGAGGCCAGCAAGGCTGATGAGGTGCTGCGAGCTGTTCCGCGGCCACCGTCGTGACAGCACCAGCGTCGCACCCGAACCCGACACGTCGATCCTGACACCCGGAGGTGCCGTCATGTCCTTCTACCTGTCGAACTCCGACATCGCGCCGACCGGTGCGGAGCCGGTCGAGTTCCTCGATGACCCCGATCTGCTCGGGCAGGCCGACGTCTGCGAGTTGCCGGCGCGCCCACCGGTCGCCGAGGCCGAGCAGACGGCGGATCCCGAGCCGTAGCGACGGCAGCGGCTCGCCGCGGCCCGGGTCTGGTTCACGCACCGCGCCCGCCCTGAGCGGTGGCGCCCAGCCGCTCGGTCCCAGCCTCTCACGACGACTGGGGCGCTCCCATCAGTTGGCGTTGGGCGGGCTGTCCCCTGTCGCTGCCGATCGAGACGTCGGTGGTCCGACGTCGCCGCGGGTGCGCCCGACAACGAAGAACACCCCGACCCAGAGGGTTCGGGGTGTCGGTGGTGTCCTACGGACATCACTGCGGTGCGCGAGGGGGGACTTGAACCCCCACGTCCTTTCGGACACTGGAACCTGAATCCAGCGCGTCTGCCAATTCCGCCACTCGCGCGAGTGGAGAGCGCATCGTAGCCCAACCCGGGGCGACACCCCCAAGTGTGATCCCGGACATGTCCCCTGGCATCGGTATCGTGGTCGCCATGGGTATCAAGGGTTTCGAGGGTCGCCTCGAGCGGGCGGTCGAGGGAACGTTCTCCCGGCTGTTCCGCAGCGGCCTCAGCCCGGTCGAGTTCGGGCGCAAGCTCGTGCGAGACATGGACTCGCACCGCACCGTCGGCGTCGACGGCCGCACGCTCGTGCCCAACTCGTTCGTGTTCCGCATCTCGCCGGCCGACGCCGAGCAGCTGCACGACCTGCTCGGCACGCTGCGCCGAGAGCTCGCCGATGCCGCCCGTGAGCACGCCCGAGACGAGCAGTACGGCTTCGTCGGTGCGGTCGAGGTGCACATCGACGTCGACGAGTCGCTGCGCCCCGGTGTGCTCGCCGTCGACGGTCGTTTCGCCGAGGGCGAGGACGGCCTGCCGCCCGGCGCGCTGCTGCTGCCGACGGGTGATCGCGTGCCCCTGGGCGAGTACGTCGTGACCATCGGACGCCAGAACGACTGCACCATCGTGCTGGCCGACCCGAACGTCAGCCGCCACCACGCAGAGATCCGCCCCTACGGCGACGGCTTCGTGGTGATCGACCTGGGTTCGACCAACGGCACCAAGGTCAACGACGCACGCGTCGCTGAACACCAGCTCCGCGACGGTGACGAGGTCCGCTTCGGCAACACCGTGATGCACTTCCAGGCGTCGTAGGCTCCTGCCCAGTGTCCGAGCAGCTGCTCACCGTTCTGAAGCTGTGCCTCCTGGCGCTCCTGTACCTCTTCTTCCTGCGCGTGCTGCGAGCGGTGTGGACCGAGGTCAACCCGCCGAAGCTCGCGCCCGCCGACCCCGGCGCCAGCCGTTCCCGCAAGGCCGCCAAGCAGAAGGCGCCGAAGCAGAAGCCCGCCCGCACCCGTCGCGGCACCCCTGCGCTGCCCACGCGGTTGGTCCTGATCGAACCGGCGAACCGCGCAGGGGCCGAGTTCGCCCTGGGCGACGAGCTGACCGTCGGCCGTGCCGCAGGCTGCTCCATCGCGCTCGACGAGCAGTACGTCTCGCAGGTGCACTCACGGATCTTCATCCGCGACGGCTCGGTGTTCGTCGAGGACCTCGGCTCCACCAACGGCACCTGGGTCAACGGCACCCGCGCCGTGGGTCAGATGCCGGCTCGCCTCGGTGACCGCATCCAGATCGGCAACGTCGTGATGGAGGTCCGGTGACAGAGGTGTCCCCGGAGATCCGTCTGGTCACCGGCTCGAGCACGCTCGTCGGGCAGGTCCGCGCGGCCAACGAGGACTCGATCCTGGTCACCGACGAGCTCGTCGCGGTCGCCGACGGCATGGGCGGGCACCGTGCCGGAGAGGTCGCCTCGGCCGACACCGTCGAGGTGCTCCACGGCGTCGCGGACCACCGGTCGCTGGTCGACCTGGTCTCGGCGGTGCACCTGGCGAACCGTCGCATCAACGACCGCGCCGAAGAGGACGAGGACCTGCGCGGCATGGGCACGACCGTGTGCGTCGTCGGCCTGGTCGACGAGGACGGCTACCACCTCGCGGTGCTCAACGTCGGCGACAGCCGCGTCTACCTGTTCGCCGACGGCGAGCTGCGACAGCTGACCGAGGATCACTCGCTGGTCGAGACCCTCGTCCGAGAGGGTCGCATCACCCCCGCCGAGGCCGAGGTGCACCCGCAGCGCAACGTGCTGACCCGGGCGCTCGGCGTCGAGGCACTCGTGGTGGTCGACGCCTGGCTGCTGTCGCCGTGCGACGGCGACCGGTTGCTGCTGTGCAGCGACGGCCTGTTCAACGAGCTCTCCGAGGACCGCATCGCCGAGATCCTCGCCGAGGGCGACGACCCGCAGCTCACCGCGCAGCGCCTGGCGGCAGAGGCCGACGCCGCAGGCGGCCGCGACAACATCTCGGCCGTCGTGGTCGAGGTGCGCGACGCCGGCGTGCCACCCGCGCCGCTGGGCGACCGCTACCGCCGCATCGCGACACCGACGGTCGACCTCGACGACGCGTTCCGCGACTCCGAGCACGACACCGCGACCGTGCCGTTGGTCCCGATCTCGGCGGCTCCCGGTGGCGGCGCGATCGACGACGAGGCCGATGACGACGTCGCCGACGACGCGGACGACATCGAGGTCGCGACGGCGCCCCGTGACGACGACCTCGGCAACGGCAACGGTGCTGGCGAGGGCATCGCCGCAGCAGGCGCCGCCGGGTCGACGAACGGTGGCGTCGCGCTCGGCGCCGAGGCCGACGAACCGGCGATCGACCCGTCGCTGCTGAGCAGCACGTCGACCGCCGATGACGCCGGGGTGTCCAGCGCCGCCGACGGCGAACCCACGACGTCGAAGCGTCAACGCAGCTGGCGCACCCCGCTGTTCGTGCTCAGCGTCCTGCTGATCGTCGCGGTCGCGGTCGGTGCCGTGCTCTACCAGATGGGCAGCGGCTGGTACGTCGGCACCGACGACGGCGAGGTGGTGCTCTTCGAGGGCCGCCCCACCGCGTTGCTGTGGCGCCAGCCGAAGGTCGTCGCCCGCTTCGACATCGACCTCGACCTGTTGTCGGCCAAGGACCGCTCCGACCTCGACGACGCCCGTGAGTTCGAGACCGAGGCGAAGGCCCGGACCTACGTGACGAACATCGAGCGTCGGGCCACCACGACGACGACCACCACGACCACGACGACGACCACCACCACGACCACGACCACCACCGTTCCGACGACGGTGCCGGTACCGCCGCCGGCGCCGCCCGCCCCGCCGGCGTGACGATCACCAGCGAACCCGGTAGCCCCGCGGCGAGCGGATCTCCGACCGCCCACCAGGCAGCGGTCAAGGCACTCGGCCGACGGCGCCGCACGACCGAGCTCGGACTGCTGCTGCTCGCGTTCCTGGTCATCTGCGGCGCCTACGCACTCGCCAGCCTGGGGCGCAGCGCCTCGCTGCCGGCCGACATCGTGCCGTTCCTCGGCGTGCTGCTCGCCCTGCTGCTCGCCGCCCACGTCGCCACCCGCCGTCTCGCACCCGCGGCCGATCCGCTGTTCCTGCCGCTCGCCTCGCTGCTCAACGGCATCGGCTACGTCTTCATCGCCCGCATCGACGGCGACCTGGCAGCGCTGCAGGCGTCGTGGACCGCGGTCGGCATCTTCGGCTACATCGTCACCCTCGCCGTCATCCGCGACATCCGGGTGCTGCAGCGCTACCGCTACACCTTCGGCCTGCTGGGTGTGCTGCTGCTGGTGCTGCCGTTGCTGCCGGGCATCGGCCAGACCATCAACGGCTCGCGCATCTGGGTGTCGATCGGACCGGTGAACTTCCAGCCCGGCGAGTTCGCCAAGATCTGCCTGGCGATCTTCTTCGCCGGCTACCTGGTCGAACGGCGCGAGCTGCTGGGTGTCGCGACCTTCCAAATCGGCCGGCTCAACACCCCCGATCCCAAGCACTTCGCGCCGATCCTGCTCGCCGTGGGCTTCGCCCTGGTCGTCATGGTCTTCGAGAAGGACCTCGGCTCGGCGTTGCTGTTCTTCATCCTGTTCATCGTCATGTTGTGGGTCGCCACCGGACGTGGCAGCTACGTGGCGGTCGGTCTCGGGCTCTTCGGCGCGGCCGCGTACGTCGCGTGGAGCCAGTTCTCCCACGTGAAGCTGCGCGTCGAGACGTGGATCAACCCGTGGTCCGACCCTGGCGACGGCGGCTACCAGGTCATCCAGGCGGCCTACGCGCTCGCCTGGGGCGGCACGACCGGCACCGGACCCGGGCTCGGTATCTCCGGGCGCATCCCCGCCGATGAATCCGACTTCATCTTCGCGGTCATCGGCGAGGAGCTCGGCCTGCTGGGGGCCACCGCCGTGCTGTGCGCGTTCCTGTTGCTCGCCGGCAGCGGGCTGCGTGCCGCTCGTCGTTCGACCGACGCGTTCGGCAGCCTGCTCGTGGTCGGGCTGACCGCACTCATCGCGTTCCAGGCGTTCATCATCATCGCCGGCGTGATCCGGGTGCTGCCCCTGACCGGCGTGACCCTGCCGTTCGTCTCCTACGGCGGTTCGTCGCTCGTCGCGAACTACGTGCTGCTCGCGCTGCTGGTGCGGGTCTCGGACCAGACCGAGCAGCGTGCCCCTGAACCGGTGGTCGCCCAGTGAGCCGCCAGATCAAGATCCTCGGCGCCGTGATCATGGTCGCCTACGTCGCCCTCTTCGCGAAGCTCAACCAGATCCAGGTGTTCCAGGCCTCGGCATACAACGACCGCCCCGAGAACACCCGTGCCCAGCTGCGCGACTTCAACCGTCCCCGCGGCGACATCGTCACCGCGGACGGCGTCATCCTGGCCAACTCCGAGGTCCGCCGCGCCGACCTGCGCTACCAGCGGGTCTACCCCGAGGGCGATCTGTACGCGCACATCACCGGCTACTACGCGTTCCTGCTCGGCTCGACCGGCGTCGAACGCACCTACAACGCCGAGCTCACCGGGCGCACCGCCTCGCTGCAGCTGCACGAGCTCTCCGGGTTCTTCTCGGACACCTCGAGCGAGGGCGACGTCGTGCTCACCGTGCGCAGCGACGTGCAGACCGCGGCCCGCGACGCGCTCGGCGGGCTCACCGGGTCGGTCGTGGCGCTCGACCCCCGCACGGGCGGGATCCTCGCCATGTACTCCAACCCGACGTTCGATCCGAACCTGATCTCGTCGAACGACACCGAGAGCGCACAGGCGGTCAAGTCGCTGCTCGACACGGTGCCCGAGAAGCCGCTGCTCTCGCGTGCCTACCAGGACCGCTTCTTCCCCGGTTCGACGTTCAAGGTCGTCACCGCGACCGCCGGGCTGACCTCGGGCACCGTCAGCGAGGCCGAACCGACCTATCCGGTGGTGCAGTCCTACACGCCGCCGCTCACCAACCGGCCGATCTACAACTTCGGGCGCAGCTTCTGCGGCGGTGCGCTGTTCGCGATCCTCGAGCAGTCCTGCAACGCGGCGTTCGCGCAGATGGCCGCCGAACAGCTCGGACCGGATCCGATGATCGCCGCGGCCGAAGCGGCGGGCTTCAACGACACCCCACCGATCGACCTCACCCGTCCGGCCCGCTCGGTGTACCCGACCGACTTCGGTTCGGTCGTGTCACGCCCCGAGGGCGCCGCCCCCGTCTACGACGACACCCCCGCGCTCGCACAGACCGCGATCGGTCAGAACGACGTCGCCGCGACCCCGCTGCAGATGGCGCTCGTCGCCGCGGGCATCGCCAACAAGGGCCGCATCATGACCCCGCACGTCATGTCCGAGGTCCAGGCACGCGACGGCGAGGTCGTCTCCCGCTTCGAGGAGCGCCCCTGGCGCGAGTCGGCCAGCGCGGACGTGGCCGAGGTGATGCGACGGGGCATGATCGGCGTCGTCCAGACCGGGACCGCCTCGACGCTGCGACTGCCCGGCTTCGACGTCGGCGCCAAGACCGGCACCGCACAGCTCGGCACCTCGCCGCCGAAGTCCCACGCCTGGATGATCGCGTTCGCCGGGCCCGAGGGTCAGGAGCCCACCGTGGCCGTCGCCGTGATGGTCCAGGGCGTCGACGGCGACGACGGTCTGACCGGTGGTCGCGTGGCGGGTCCGATCGCCCGAGCGGTGCTCCAGGCAGCACTCCAGGCGCCCTGAGCATGTTCCCCGGAGGGCCTGTCCCGCCCTGTCCCCGTCCGCGACCGGTGCGAGCCGGCCATCTACGCTGTGCGTGCCATGGCTGAGCAGAACCCGCGCGTCCTGAACGATCGCTATGAGATCCATCGCCGTCTGGCTCGGGGTGGGATGGCGCAGGTCTACCTCGCTCGTGACCGTTCTCTCGACCGGCCCGTCGCCGTCAAGGAGCTGGTCCCCGAGTTCGCCGCGGACCCGTCCTTCGTCGAGCGGTTCCGCCGCGAGGCCCAGGCCGCCGCCAACCTGTCGCACCCCAACATCGTCGGGGTCTACGACTGGGGCGCCCAGGACGGCACCTACTTCATCGTCATGGAGTACATCGACGGCCCGTCGCTCTCGCGGGTGCTGCGAGCGGACGGTCCGCTGCACCCCCGCCGCGCCGCCGAGATCGCGTCAGAGGTCGCCGCAGGGCTCGGCTTCGCCCACTCCCGTGGTGTCGTGCACCGCGACGTGAAGCCCGGCAACGTGCTGCTGACCCGCACCGGGCAGGCCAAGGTCACCGACTTCGGCATCGCCCGCGCGCTGTCGTCGCCCGACGAGGACCTGACCCAGGCCGGCTCGGTCATGGGGACCGCCACGTACTTCTCGCCGGAGCAGGCCCAGGGCCTGCCCGTCGATCCCCGCTCCGACCTGTACTCCCTCGGCGTCGTGCTCTACGAGCTGGTCACCGGGCGCCCGCCGTTCGCCGGCGAGACGCCGCTCGCGATCGCCTACAAGCACGTCCAGGACGATCCGCCGCCGCCGTCGACGATCATCTCGGACCTGCCCGAGGGCCTCGAGGCGATCATCATGAAGCTGCTGTCGAAGCGTGCGGACGACCGCTACGCCTCGGCCGAGGAGCTGCGCGCCGACCTGCGCCGCTTCCTCGAGGGCTCGCCGACGCTCGCCGAGCGCGAGCTCGTCGTGGCCGGCGCCGCCGTCATGCACGAGCCCGCCACCACCGTGCAGCCCGCCACCACCGTCGGTGCGGTCGTGCCACCCGAGGAGTTCGTCGACGACGAGCCCGAGGAGCAGAAGTCCAAGACCTGGCTCTTCATCGTGCTGCTGCTGGTCATGCTCGCCCTGCTGGGCGGGCTGGTCTTCTGGATCATCCAGAGCCTCGACGACGGCGACCTGGTCACCGTGCCCCCGGTCGTGGGGCTCGACATCGCCGAGGCGAAGGAACGACTCGAAGCCGTCGACCTGAAGGCGAAGGAGATCCCGACGCCCAGTGAGAACCTGGCCGTCGGCCGGGTCATCTCGCAGAACCCGTCGAAGGACGAAGAGGTCGAGAGCGGCTCCACCGTCGAGCTCGAGGTCTCCTCGGGCCCCGAGCAGATCGAGATGCCCGAGCTCGGGTTGATGACCCAGGCCGACGCCGAGGCGAAGATCGCCGAGCTCGGCCTGCGGCTCGGCACCGTCGAGCAGCGCGAGAACCCTGACGCCCCGGCCGGCATCGTGCTCGAGCAGAGTCCGCCGGCCGGCACGGTCGTCTCGCCGGGCGACCCGGTGAACCTGGTCGTGTCGGTCGAGCCGGGCAAGGAGCTGGTCCCCGACGTCACGGGTCGCCCGCTCGCCCAGGCGCAGTCCGCCATCCAGGAGGCGGGTTTCCGGTTCCGCAACCCCGTGTACGAGCCGAGCGACTCGGTGGCCGAGGGCAGTGTGATCCGCACCGATCCGCCGGCGGGCACCTCGCTCGAGGCGAACTCGCAGATCACGATCATCGTGTCCTCGGGCGTCGAGCAGCTGAACGTGCCCGCCGTCGTCGGCGACGAGGCCGACGCCGCGCAGCGCGAGCTCGAGGGGGCCGGCTTCGTGGTGCAGCGCGAGACCCGCACGCTCGCCCCCGGCGACTCCAACGTCGGCAAGGTGATGTCGCAGACGCCGAGCGGCGGCCAGCAGGCCCGCAAGGGCTCGACGGTCACCATCACCGTCGGCGTCGCCGAGGCGACCACGACCACGAGCACGACGACCACGAGCACGACGACCACGAGCACACCCTGATGTCGGGTCGGGTGCGACCCGACCGCACACCGGGCACGGCGACGGCCGCCGGCCCCGTGAGGCGCTGACGTGCGGCGGGTCGCGGGTGCGGTGCCGCTGGGCGTGTCGCTGCTGATCGCCGTCTGCGTGATCGCGCTGCTCGCCTGGTCGAGCTCGCTGAACCCGATCGACGCGATCCTCGGGCGGGGCGCCGTGGTGAGCGTGCCGGACCTCGACGAGCTCGCCCGGCCGCGTGCGGTCACCGAGATCGAGAACGCCGGGCTCGTGCCCGTCGTCGACGAGGGCTACAGCCTCACCGCGCCTCGCGGCACGGTGATCGAGCAGTCGCCGAAGGCCGGGACCCGTGTCCGCGAGGGCGAGAAGGTGTCGATCACGGTCAGCCGTGGTGCCAAGCGCGTGCAGATGCCCGACGCGGTCGGACAGCCGATCGCCGAGGTGGTGCCGCCCCTCGAGGACGCGGGCGTGACCTTCCAGGTGGTCGAGGTGGCCGAGGACGAGGTCGCCGAAGGCGTCGTCGTCGCCCAGAGTCCCGCGCCGGGTGTCGAGGTGACCGGCGAGGACACCGTGCGCTTCGAGGTCTCGACCGGGCCCGAGGACCGTCCCGTGCCCGAGATCGTGGGCCTCACGGTCGACGCCGCCGGGTTCCAGCTCGGCGTCGCCGGCCTGACGCTCGGCGAGCTCACGCCCACGGCGGACCCGACGGTCCCCTCCGGCGCGGTCGTGTCGGCCGATCCGCCCGCCGGGACGATCGTCGACAAGGACACTCCGGTGAACTTCGTGTACTCGCTCGGCCCCGCCGCCGCCCCGGTGCCCGACGTCGTGAACCGCACGGCCAACCAGGCGGTCGCCGCGCTCGAGGCGATCGGCTTCACCGTCGTGCGTGCCGGCCGCCTGGTCAGCGACGCCCCCGGCAGCGGTGCAGGTTCGGTGTTCCAGCAGTACCCGCCCGCAGGCACCGAGCTGCAGCCCGGGCAACCGGTGACCATCGTCGTCGGACGGGTCGCACCGCCGCCGCCGCCGACCACCACGACGACCGCGCCGACCACGACCGCGCCGACCACCACGACCCGACCGACCCGACCCACTCGGCCCGGCGATGACTGATCGACGCAGCGACCTCGACGTGGTCGACTCCGACCCGGCGGACTCGACGGACCCGAGCGGCCCGACCGACCTGACCGACCCGACGGACCCGACGGACCCGACGGACCGGACCGAGCGGGTCACCGAGATCGGCGCGCCGGAGCTGATCGACACCGGGGACCACACCGTCGCCACGGTGGTCGGTGGCGTGCTCCTGGTCGTGGTGATCATCGTCGGTCTGTTCGGCATCACCAAGGTGCTCGACGATGCATCCTCCGGGCAGCAGGTCCCCGTCGTCGTCGTGCCGCGGTTGAGCAACCGGCCCATGGCGCAGGCGCAGGCCGAGCTCGAACGCCTCGGGTTGATCGTCGACATCCGCTACCAGCCCAACGAGCGGGTCCCGGTCGACGTCGTGATCGACCAGACGCCGATCGCGGGAGCACGCCTCGAGGTGGGCGAGCGCGTCGAGCTCGGTGTGAGCGACGGCCCCTCGGGGGTCCGGGTGCCGAACACCGTGGGCCAGCCCGTCGCCGACGCGACGCGTCTGCTCTCGGTGGTCGGCCTCGCCGCCGCGCCGACCGAGGTCTACGACGAAGAGGTCCCCGCCGGGCTCGTCCTCGGCTCGAACCCCGCGCCGTCGGGACGTTCGACGCTCGGCTCCAGCGTCGAGCTGATCGTGTCGAAGGGACCCGAGCCCAGGGTCGTGCCCGAGGTGGTCGGGCTGCCCGCGGCCGAGGGCATGCTCCAGATCGGCCGTGCGGAGCTGAACGTCGGCGACGTCACGCGTCGCGCGGTCGATGGTGTGGCGCCCGGCAACGTCGCGTCGGTCGATCCCGGCGGAGGCAGCGAAGTGCCCAAGGGCAGCCGGGTCGACGTGGTGATCTCGATCGCCCCGACCCCCGGCACCGTGCCCGACCTGGTCGGTCTGCGCCGTGCGACCGCCCTCGAGATCGCCGACTCGCTCGGCATCCGCGTCTCGGCCAGCAACGAGATCGTCGAGGCCACCGACCGTCGGATCGGGCTCGTCATCTCGCAGACCCCGGTGGCCGACTCGCCCACCGCGCCCATGTCGATCGTCATCGCGGTCGGGCCCACACCGACGACCACCACCACGACCACCACGCCGGGCGCGACCACGACGACCCGACCCTGACGCGGTCGGAACGCAGCACGACGCGGCGAGCCCGCCCCCGCTCAGGCGGTCGTCGACGCCGTGTCCGCCGCGTTGCAGCGGTCGAGGAAGCGCTGCACCAGGTCGTGCCCGCTCATCGTGAGCACCGACTCGGGGTGGAACTGCACACCCTCGACCATCAGCTCGCGGTGGCGCAGCCCCATGATCAGGCCGTCGTCGGTCTCGGCGGTGACCTCGAGCACGTCGGGCAGCGTCGAGCGCTGCACGATCAGCGAGTGGTAGCGGGTCGCCTCGAGCGGGTTCGGCAGCCCCTCGAAGACACCCACGTCGTGGTGTCGGATGAGCGACGTCTTGCCGTGCACGACCTCGGGCGCACGTACGACGTCGCCGCCGAAGACCTCACCGATGCACTGCAGGCCGAGGCACACGCCGAACACCGGGACCCTGGCGCCCCACTCGAGGATGATCTCGTTGGAGAGCCCGGCGTCCTTCGGGCTGCCCGGACCGGGGCTGATGAGGATGCCGTCGGGAGCGAACCCCTCGACGTCGCCCAGCGTGATCGCGTCGTCGCGGTGCACCACCGGGTCTGCGCCCAACTCACCCAGGTACTGGACGAGGTTGTAGACGAACGAGTCGTAGTTGTCGATGACGAGGATGCGGGGTCCCACGGGACGCAACGCTACGTCAGCGTTCGGCGGGCGCCGAACCGGTTCCGTCTATCCTGTCGCCCATGGCGAACCCGGCGGAGCGAGACGTCACCGACGAGACGAGCGAGGGCGACGCCCCGACGTCCCCGAGCGCAGCAGATGCCCCGGGTGCTGCGGCCGCCTCCAGCGCATCAGCCGCCCCCAGCGCATCAGACACTGCACGCGCACCGAAGAAGGTCGCTCCGACCGCCTCGAGCTCCACCGCCGCCTCGAGCGCTCCGAAGAAGGTCGTGCCGCCGAAGGCCAAGGCGAAGGCGAAGTCCGACGCCGCCGCGAACGTCCGCTACACACCGCCGACGCCGCAGGCGAGCCGTCGCCCGAGCCCGCGATGGGTGCCGATCCTGATGTTCGCCCTGTGGGGCGTCGGCCTGCTGGTGATCATCCTCAACTACATGGGCGTCATGCCCGGTGGTGGCGAGGACGGCTCCGGTTGGTACCTGATCGCCGGCCTGGTCTCGATCCTGGGCGGCATCATGGTCGCCACCCAGTACCGCTGAGACCCAGTAGCCCTGACACCCAGTAGCCCTGACACCTGACTGCTGAGCGGGTGGCCTCGGCACCTCGGTCGGCATGTGACCGACAGATGACGGCCCGGTGTTGGAACGGTGACAACTCCCAGATTCGTCCACAGGCTGTGGAGAACTGGGGAAGCTGTGGATATGTCACCCTCCGGTCCTGAGCCCCCGGTTCTGTGCCCCCGGGTCCGGGAGGCTCACTCGACGGGCGTCACCAGGGTCATGTCGTCCATGCAGTGCCGTGGCGGCTCGGGATCCTCGTCGATCGCCGAGGTCATGCGGACCTCGGTGCCGCAGATCTCGCAGCGGTAGACCAGCTTCACCTTGCGCAGCTTGCCGGGGTCCGGCGGCGGTGGCAGGGGAGTGGCGAAGGACTGCAGGAAGAACCAGCCGGTGCGGAAGATGACCGCACCCAGCAGGACCGCCGCGAACGTGGTGGCGCCCTGCGTGTCGAACACGAGCTGGATCCCGATGGAGATCACGACGACCAGCAGCAGCAGGAACCACCACCTGCCCCACCAGTGCTTCTTCGGACGCGCCGCGACGTCGTCGAGATCGTCGTCGTATCCGATGTCGCTCATGTGCGCTCCAACACGGAGAAGGCCTCCGGTACCAGCGTACCGGAGGCCTTCGTCCCAGGATCTTGCGGCTGTGATCAGCCCATGAGCGGCTTGGATCAGCCCAGGCGCTCGATGATCGTGGCGTTCGCTGTCACAGTGGCCCCTCCGTTCGTCGGGGCGCTCACTTGGATCAGCCCAGGCGCTCGATGATCGTGGCGTTCGCGAGGCCACCGCCTTCGCACATGGTCTGCAGGCCGTAGCGGCCACCGGTGCGCTCGAGCTCGTTGAGCATGGTGGCGAGCAGCTTCGTGCCGGAGCCGCCCAGCGGGTGGCCCAGGGCGATCGCGCCGCCGTTCGGGTTCACCTTGGACATGTCGGGCTTGTGCTCCTTCTCCCAGGCCAGCACGACCGAGGCGAACGCCTCGTTGATCTCGATGTGGTCCATGTCGCCGATGGACATGCCGACCTTGTCGAGGACCTTGGTCGTGGACGGGATCGGGCCGGTGAGCATGCGCACCGGGTCGACGCCGGCCAGGGCGAAGCTGTGGAAGCGGGCACGCGGGGTCAGGCCGAGCTCCTTGGCCTTCTCGGCCGACATGATCAGTGCGGCCGAGGCACCGTCGCAGATCTGCGAGCTGTTGCCGGCGGTGACCTTGCCACCCTCGAGGAACGAGGCCTTCAGGTTGGCCAGGCCCTCGGCGGTGGTGCCGGGGCGGATGCCCTCGTCACGGGTGTGCATGGTGTCGAGCACCTTGACCTCGCCGGTCTCCTTGTCGCGGATCTTGGAGACGACCGGGATGATCTCGTTGTCGAAGCGGCCCTCGTTGGTGGCGGTCTCGGCACGCTCCTGGGACAGGGCGCCGAAGGCGTCGAGCTCCTCGCGGCTGATGCCCCACTCGTTGGCGATGACCTCGGCGGAGAGGCCCTGGCCGATCAGGCCCGGGTGACCCTCGAGCAGCTCGACGTCCGCGTAGCGGTCGGCGGCGGCACCGAAGGGGAAGCCGACGTTGCGCGAGATCGAGGCGCCCATCGGCACGAGGCTCATGACCTCGACACCGGCAGCGACGGCGATGTCGTAGGCGCCGGCCATGACGCCCTGTGCGGCGAAGTGGTACGCCTGCTGCGAGGAACCGCACTGGCGGTCGATGGTGGTCGACGGGACCGACTCGGACCAGCCGGCGGCGAGCACGGCGTTGCGGCCGATGTTCAGCGCCTGGGCGCCCGCCTGCATGACACAGCCCATGATCACGTCGTCGACGAGCTCGGAATCGAGGTTGTTGCGCTCGGCGAGCGCCTTGAGGGTCTCGGCGGCCAGGTCGACCGGGTGCCAGCCGGCCAGGGCGCCGTTGCGCTTGCCGCCGGCGGTCCGGACGACATCGACGATCACTGCTTCGGGCATGTCGTGCTCTCCTGATTGGTGTGGCGCCTGCCGGCGCGGTGCTGCAGGTGGGGCCCGCGAGGACCCCCGCCCGACGGACCGTCGCCTCGCGCCGTGTACCCCACGTGACGAGCTCGCTGTGGTCCCCCGGAACCGGCCAACTTGACCGACCGGTCAAGATTCTTCACCCGTGCGGCCCCGGGGTCAAAGCGCGCGGCGCGGTGACGTCGATCACACCGATACAGTTCGACGTCAACTTCTGCACGACCGAACCGTGCCCGAACGGCGCTCGACATGCCGGCCGGGCCAGGACCGAGGGGATTCCCGATGGCGACGCTCACCAAGGAAACGATCGACGACATGGTCAAGGGCCGCACCGTCGCGACCGAGTTCCTGGCCACCGTCGAGGCGCACCGTGATCAGGTCGCGCTGCGCTGGGCGGAGGACGACGGCTCCTGGGGTTCGATGACCTTCGGCGAGATGGCCGACCGGGTGGCGGCGGCCGCGGCCGGGCTGCGCTCGCTGGGCATCGGCCACGGCGACCGCGTCGTGCTGATGATGCGGAACATCCCGGCGTTCCACTGGCTCGACATGGCCGTGGTGTTCCTGGGTGCGACGCCCGTGTCGATCTACAACTCCTCGTCGGCCGAGCAGGTCGCGTACCTGGCCGGCCACTGCGAGGCCAAGGTCGCGATCGTCGAGAACCAGTCGTTCCTCGACGTCGTGTCGGCCGCTCGTCCGGAGCTCCCGGGCCTGCAGGCGGTCGTCGTGCTCGACGCCCCCGCCGAACTGCCCGAGGGCGTGCTCGATGCCTCGGAGCTCGACGACGCCGAGCCGATCGACCTGGTCGAGCACTCGTCGCTCGCTCAGCCCGACGATCTGGCGACGATCATCTACACCTCGGGGACGACCGGCAACCCCAAGGGCGTCATGTTGTCGCACTACAACATCGTGTGGACCCTCGAGTCCCTGCTGGCCAGCTTCGGCTGGGAGCGCGCCGAGATGGCCGGCAAGCGGGTCGTGTCGTACCTGCCCATGGCGCACATCGCCGAGCGCATGGTGTCGCACTACAACCTGGTCGCCGCGGCGATCGAGGTCTCGACCTGCCCGGAGACCTCGCTGCTCACCACGTACCTGGGCCAGGTGAAGCCGAACATCGTCTTCGGCGTGCCCCGCGTCTGGGAGAAGGTCTACGCGGGACTGACCGCGCTCGTCGCGGGTGATCCGGAGAACGCCCCCAAGTTCAACGCCGCGGTCGACGAGGCGATCCCCCTGCGCGAGAAGGTCACCTGGGGCACCGCCACCGCGGAAGAGGCCGCTCGTCTCGAGGAGCTCGACGCCGCGAACTTCGCCCTGCTGCGCGCGCTGCTGGGTCTCGACGAGGTCGAGCTCGCCGTCACCGGTGCGGCGCCCATCCCTGCGCCGCTGATCAGCTGGTTCCGAGCGATCGGCCTGCCGCTGGCCGAGGTCTACGGCATGAGCGAGAACACCGGACCGATGACCTTCGAGCGGACCAAGGTCAAGCCCGGCTCGGTGGGTGTGGCGCTCCCCGGGACCGAGGTCGCGATCTTCCCCGACGGCGAGGTCTGCTGCCGGGGTGGCCACGTGTTCCAGGGCTACCTGAACGATCCGGAGAAGACCGCCGAGGCCATCGACGCGGATGGCTGGCTGCACTCGGGTGACATCGGCGAGATCGACGAGGACGGCTACCTGCGCATCGTCGACCGCAAGAAGGAGCTCATCATCACCGCCGGCGGCAAGAACATCTCGCCCGCGAACCTCGAGGCCGCGCTGAAGACGGCGCCGCTCATCGGTCAGGCCGCCGTCATCGGCGACCAGCGGCCCTTCGTCTCGGCGCTCGTCGTCATCGACGCAGAAGTCGCACCGGGCTGGGCCGCGGCGAACGGCATCGAGTTCTCGACGCTCGAGGAGTTCGCCGCACGCGAGGACGTCATCGCCGCGATCCACGAGAGCGTCGAGGTGGCCATGGCCGACTTCAACCACGCCGAGAAGGTGAAGAAGGTGCACATCCTGATCGAGGAGTGGATGCCGGACTCCGAGCTGCTCACGCCGACGTCGAAGCTCAAGCGTCGCGGCGTCAACGCCAAGTTCGCCGACGAGATCGAGGCGCTCTACCGCTGAGCCCCCGCTCCTGGCCCGCCGGTCACCTGCGTGGCCGGCGGGTTCAGTGCAGCCGGCGGGTTCAGCCCGGCATGCCGAACTGGCCGGGCGGCACGTTGAGCCGGCCGAGCAGGTCCTGCACCTCGGCGTCGTTGAGCAGGCTGACCAGGCGGGTCAGCGAGACCAGCGCCTCGGGGGTCACGCGGAGTCCGACGCGCACGACCTCGGCAGCGGTGGCGGGGTCGAGCAGCGAACCGATCGCGTCGAGGTGTCCGAGCAGGGCCTGCAGACGGGGCTCGGCGGCGAAGCGCTGATGGGCCTCTTGTGCGACGGCGGGGTTCGACTCGAGCACCGATGCCGCGAACACGGCGAGCACCGAGGTGGCCGAGGGTTCGACGCTGAGCTGGCCGAGGCCCTGCGGGTCGACCTCGGTCAGCAGGGTGTTGAGCCCGCTGAGCGTCGCAGGGTCGATCCGGGACACGGTGGTGGCGATCGCCTGGATGAGCTGCTGGTTCAGCCCGTCGACCGCTGCGATCGAGGCGGTGTTGATCTGGGTGGCGAACTCCGACAGCCGGGCGAGGATCTCGGGGTCGATCTGCGAGAGGATCAGCTGGTTCAGGTCGATCTGCGGGGCGCCGACGATGAGGGCGCCCAGGTCCTGCAGGCCGGACGCGTCGATCGCCGCCTGCTCGATCGCGGCCAGGTCGACGTCGAACAGCGCGGCCAGGTCGATGTTCTGCAGCCCGGCGAGGCCGTTGAGCAGGGCGGGGTCGGCCGCGATCTGCGAGATCATCGAGGCGAGCGTGGCGTCGACCGCCGGTGCCGTCGGCAGCGTGCGCCGGGGCATCGTCGTGGTCGTGGTCGTCGTGGGCAGCGGCCCGCGGCGGACCACGGTGGTCGGCACCGGTTCGTTCGCGCTGACCTCTTCGGCGGACAGCGCCGTGGTGTCGGCCGACGACGAGCACGCGCCCGCGGTCACGGCGATCGCCGCGACCAGGGCGACCCAACCGATCGCACGTGGCGTCCCTCGGTCTCGTCCTCGCACTGCTCTCCTCCGTCCGCCCGACGGCGGTCCCCAGCGGGGTGGCTCGATCGGCTCGGTCGGGCGCCGCTGCCGGAGGTCAACGGTACGGAGCGCGCGCCGGAGTGGCAAGGGTCGCAGGCGGGGTAGATGCCCCAGCCGTGGCAGTCCTCAGGAGCGAGGTGTCTTGTCGCGCAGCGGGTCGACGACCACCATCCGGGGGTCGACCTCGCCCGGCTTGAGCGGCCGCATGAGCAGGTCCATCGCGGACCAGAGCGTCCTCGAGGACTGGAAGAAGACGATCGGGCCGAGCAGCGCGATCACGACCTCTGCGATCAGCAGCGGCCAGATCGGCGGGCTGTCGGGGAAGTACGAGAACGTCGCGACCGCGAGCACGATCAACATGAGGCCCATCACGCAGACCGTGTTGACACCGATCGCGCCGATCCAGTGACCGTCGACGCGCTCGAACTGGAACGAGCAGGTCGGGCACCGCTCCTTCATCGTGAACCACCGCTGGAACAGGCGGCGACCGCCGCAGACGGGGCAGCGACCGAAGAGCCCTCGCAGGAGGATCGTCCGTGGCTTCTCGTCGAGCTGGACGGCCGACGGGACCTCGGGGAGCGGCCGACGGCGCCGTGCCGGGGTGGTCATGATCCCAGTGAAGCCGACGCGGCGGCCGGCGTACAGCGGCCGGCCAGCTGTCACCAGGTCAGTCAGTCGTCACCCATGATGACGTCGAGCGCGGCCAGGTCCTGCTCGCGGGCTCCGGGCAGCAGCCGGGCCGGGAACTGCGCCGGGCCCGCACCCATCAGGACGTGCTGCGACGAGTCCTGCATCTCGACCTCGAACCACCGCCAGCCGCCCGCGCGCACGCGGACCGTGGCGACCTCACGCCGTGGCAGGCGTCGGACCGTGACCCAGCCGACGACGTCGCGCACCGTGGTGTCGTCGACCTCGATGAAGCAGCCGCGCCCCGCCGCGAAGCTCACCGCGGCGATCACGCCGCTCACGACGACGACCGCCCAGAACGAGGCGCCGAGGTGCTGGTCGTTCCAGAGGCCCCACAGGGCGGTGGCCACCAGCAGGGTCGCGGCGATCACGCCGACCAGGAAGAGCGGAGCGGCGACCAGCGTGGCGCCGCGCAGGCGTCGACGCGTCGGCTCAGCCACCCGCGCCGACCTCGACCGTGGCGCTCGCCGAGGCCCGGATCCGGGTGATCGCGACGACGACCAGCACCATGACCGCGGCGAGCACGACGCTGGTGCCCTCGATGCCCCCGGGATCGGCGATCGATGCGATCGCTCCGATCGCTCCGACCACCACCGCAGCACCCAGGTGGGTCGCCACGACCGGGCCGGTCCGTCCGGTGCTGCTCAGGCGGGCGATGAGCGCGAGGCAGACCAGCACCGCGGCGAGCGGGATCGCCAGGTAGGGGATCGCCTCTTCGGCGATGGCGTGCTCGTCGATGAGCACGACGCGGGCGGCACCGACCGCGATGCCGACGATGGCCAGGTGGAGCGGTAGGTGCAGGAGCATCCAGGCATGGTGGCCGTTGTGCTGCTTCGGCGGTCCCGCCACCGGGACGTCCGCGAAGTAGATCCACCAGATGGCGAAGACGATCACGAAGGTGCCGGCGAGGCAGATCAGATCGAGCCCTTCCATCTGCTCCTCGGTCGCGGAGAGGGCGGTCTTCACGAACGACTCGCCGAGCATGATGATCGTGAAGGCCCCGAACCGCTCGACGAGGTGCTCGCGGTCGCGTCGTTGCCCGGCGAGGGGATCCGGTCGCAGCGTGGGCACCAGGATCGCGGCGATCGCGGCCAGCCAGCCGACGATGTAGCTCGGGTCGGGCCACAGCGGGGTCGACAGCAGCAGGACGGCGGCGATCGCGTTGCCGGCCATCCTCGGCCGCACGTAGCTGCGCATGTCGGGGTCGTCGCGCTCCGCCTTCCACTGCATCGCGGCCAGCACGATCACGATGAGCCCGAGTATCGGGCCGACGTACTCGCTGTGGCGGTAGGTGCCGTCCGACGCGGACACCGCCGCGAGCACCAGCAGCAGCATCTGGCTCAGCACCAGCAACCGCATGGTCAGCCGCTGGGAGCGGTGCACGTTGAACAGCAGCGACGTCTGCAGCCAGGTGATCCAGATGACGGTGAACACCAGCACGAGCCAGACCAGGTCCGGCACCGTGGGCGACATGGAGTACGAGTGCGACAGCACCACGACGGCGGCGACGAACACCAGGTCGTAGAACAGCTCGAGCGCTGCCGGCGACGGCGCTCCGGGGATCCTCGGCGTCCCGAGCGCGGGTGTACCAGCGGGCGTTGGGGAGTCGTGCACCCCGCCAGGCTAGGGCGTGACCCCCGCCACCCGTTCCGCCCGGATCGACGGAGCTGAGGGCCGGATCCAGGGAGCTGAGGGCCAGATCGACGGAGCTGAGGGCCAGATGGACGGAGCTGAGGGCCGGATGGAGGAGCCGTGTGTCGGTTCGGCTACAGTGCACCGGTACCAACTGGCCGGCAATGCGCCCAGAGGCAGCGTTGAAACGGTCCCCGGTCCCGGCGACACCTCCGACACAGATCGGTGCGGTCCAGCGGGACGGGCGGGCGTCCGGTGCCAGCGCTCGGCCAGTCCACTTCCCGGCGGTCCATGCCTCGTCCCGCCGAACACCACCTTGACGATCCGCGCCGCCCGGCGCCCGCCACCGTGCCGTACCCGGCCGGGGCCACTTCATTGGAGCACCCTTGTCTGCAACACCTGCCGCGTCGACCGACGCGGTCCCGTCCGCCGTCGACGGAACGACCGTCGACCCCGACGCCCCCACCTTCGAGTCGCTCGGCGTGCCTGCCGCGACCGTCGCCTCGCTGACCGCTCGGGGCATCACCGCACCGTTCCCCATCCAGGCCGCCACGATCCCGCCCGCACTCGCCGGTAAGGACGTCTGCGGCCGCGCGCCGACCGGCGCGGGCAAGACGCTCGCCTTCGGCATCCCGCTCGTGCAGCGGGTGCGGCGCGCCGCCCCGCACCGTCCGACCGCGCTCGTGCTCGCACCCACCCGTGAGCTCGCCGCGCAGATCTGCGACGAGCTGCGCCAGCTCGCCGACCCCGACCAGTCGGTCGAGGCGTTCTACGGCGGCGTCGGCTTCGGCGCCCAGCTGCGCGCACTGCGCGCGGGTGTCGACATCGCCGTCGCGTGTCCCAGTCGTCTCGCGGACCTGATCCAGCAGGGCCAGGTGAAGCTCGGCGACGTCGAGCTCGTCGTGCTCGACGAGGCGGACCGCATGGCCGACATGGGCTTCCTGCCCGAGGTCAAGCGGCTGCTCGACGCCTGCGCCGAGCAGCGTCAGACGCTGCTGTTCTCGGCGACGCTCGACGGTGACGTCGACGTCATCATCCGTCGCTACATGGACCGACCCGTGCGTCACGAGTTCGCCGGCGACGACACGATGGGCGACAACGCCGAGCACGTGTTCTGGGGCGTCGAGCGCCAGGACCGTCTCGAGGTGGCGGCGCGCATCATCGCCCGGACCGGCCCGACCGTCGTGTTCTGCCGCACCAAGCGCGGCGCCGACCGCGTGGCCAAGCAGCTCGACAAGCGCGGCGTGACCGCCGTGGCGATCCACGGTGACAGGAGCCAGAACCAGCGCGAGCGTGCGCTCGAGGACTTCCGTCAGGGCCGTGCCCTGGCGATCGTCGCCACCGACGTCGCCGCGCGGGGCATCCACGTCGACGGTGTCACCTGTGTCATCCACTTCGACCCGTCCGAGGACGCCAAGGACTACGTGCACCGCTCCGGTCGGACCGGTCGTGCGGGCGCCGAGGGCACGGTGATCAGCTTCGTCAGCTCCGAGCAGCGCCGCGACATGGTGCGCCAGCAGCGCGGGCTGGGCCGTGACATCCAGATCGTCGGCGCAGACCCCGCGGGGCTGCCCGAGGCGCCGCCGTTCGTGGCGCCGCCCGCGTCGGATCGTCGTCCCGCCGGATCGGGCCGTCCGGGTGGCGGTCGTCCGGGCGGCGGTGGACGCCCCAACGGCGGTCGCTCGCGCCGTCAGGGCGGTCGGCCCAACGGCCAGGCCCCCAAGGGTCGCTCCGGCCAGAAGTCAGGAGCCGGCCAGCGTTCCGGCGGCCAGAAGTCCGGTCAGGGATCGGGCGGCCAGAAGGCCGGCCAGGGGTCGGGCCAGGGCGGCCGCGGCCAGGGTTCCGGCGGCCAGCACCGGTCGAGGAAGCCCGTCAGCAGATGACCGCTGCGAGCTCACCTGAGCGTCGTCTCACGGTGAGGAAAAATCATGACCAATTCGGTCAGCAATCACCTACGGTGACCGCCATGTCGACCTCGGCCTCGGATCCGCTGGCACCCGCGACGAGCGACGCCGACCTGGTCCTGACACCGACCGCCGAGCACGCCGGAGTGCCCTCGGCGGTGCCGCAGCCGGCCGAGTCCGCGGCGCGCCTGCGTGCACCGCGCCACCTCGAGGGCGAGATGCTCGACCTCGAGATCCTGGCCGAGATCGCCAGCGGTCTCGCCGCGTCGGTCGGACCGCCCCATGCGGTCGGCGAGGGTGCGATCGAGCGTGTTCGTGTGCTCGCGACCGAGGGCTACGACGCCTGGGTGATGATCTGGGGCCCCGGTGCCACCATCGCCGAGCACGATCACGACGGTTCCCTGGGCGTGCTGCACGTGATCGACGGCGAGCTCGCCGAGATCGTGGTCGACGGCGGCGCTGAGCACCGTCGTCGCCTGCCCGTCGGCGAGACGACCGAGTTCGCGGCGACCCACCGACACGCCCTCGAGAACCCCTCGATGGTGACCGCTCGCTCGGTGAACGTGTACTCGCCGCCGCTCGGCTCCGCGACGAGCGACTGAGCGACCCCCGACTGAGCGACCCCTCCACCTCGACATCCGACCCACACTTGACGAAATCCGTCTCCGATTCGGGGTCATCCCGCCGAATCGGAGTCGGATTTCGAGGGGTTTCGGGCGGTGTTGGGGATTTCGGGCGGAGTTGGGGGTTTCGGGGGTTTCGGGGGGATGTCGGGGGAGCCGGGGTGACCGGTGGCTCGCGGAAATCCGTGGATCGAAATCATTTAGCTTGGTAAACTAACTTCCATGCCCGCCCCGACCCGCTCCAGTGCCGCCGCTTCCACTGCTGACTCGGTGGCTGACTCGGTGGCCGACTCGGTGGCCGACGCCGCGCAGCTGGCTGCGGAGCTCCGTCTGAGCGTGACGCGGCTCGCCCGGCGCCTGCGACAGGCCGCCGACATGGGACTCTCGCCGAGCCTGCTCTCGGCGCTCGCGATCGTGCACGTGCACGGTCCGCTCACCCTCGGCGCGCTCGCCGAGCTCGAAGGGGTGTCGCCGCCGACGGTGACCCGAGTGGTGAACCGGCTCGAGAGCGACGACCTGGTCGAGCGCATCGTCGATCCCGACGACAAGCGGGTCTGCCGGGTGGTCACCACCGACGCCGGCGAAGCCCTGCTCGACGCCTCACGCGAGCGCAAGACCGCCTGGCTCGCCGAACGACTCGACGCGCTCGACGCAGAGCAGCTGGCCCACCTGGCCGCAGCGGCCGTCGTGCTCGAGCAGCTGAGCGCCTCGGAGCAACGATGACCAAGCTCCGACTCGCCACGAGCGAGACCTTCGCATCGCTGCACGTCCGGAACTTCCGCCTGTTCTTCATGGGCCAAGCCGTGTCGCAGATCGGCACCTGGCTGTGCATGGTCGCCCAGACGCTGCTCATCCTGGAGCTGACCGGCAGCGGCATCGCCCTCGGTCTGCTCGCCGCCGCGCAGTTCGGACCGGTGCTGCTGCTCGGCGCCTGGGCCGGAGTCGTCGCCGACCGGTCCGACAAGCGGCGACTGCTGATCGTCGTGCAGTCGCTGTCGATGCTGCAGAGCTTCGTGCTCGCAGCGCTCGCGTTCTCCGGCACGCCGCCGGTCGCCGCGATCTACGCGGTCGCCGTCGCCGGCGGTGTCCTCACCGCGTTCGACAACCCGACCCGCCGCTCCTTCGTCGTCGAGATGGTCCCCCGGGGCCAGATCAACAACGCGGTCAGCCTGAACAGCGCCGTGATGACCGGCGCCCGAGTCGTGGGACCGGCACTGGCGGGCGTGCTCGTCGCCACGGTCGGGTTCGGCTGGACCTTCCTGATCGACGGCGTCTCGTACGTCGCGGTGCTCACCGGTCTGCTGCTGATGCGCCCCGACGAGCTGCACTCCGCGCCGCTCGTCGCCCGGGCCAAGGGCCAGGTGCGTGCCGGGCTGCGCTACGCGGCGAGCGTGCCGCAGCTGCTCGTCCCGCTGGTGATGATGGCCGTGATCGGCACCTTCGCCTTCAACTTCCAGGTCGTGTTCCCGGTGTTCGTCATCGACGACCTGGGCGGCACCGAGTCCACGTTCACCCTGCTGTTCTCGGTGCTCAGCCTGGGCTCGCTCATCGGTGCCCTGGCCGTGGCCCGCCGGACGTCGTCGTCGGTGCGTCGTGTCGGCATGACCGCCCTCGGCTTCGGCGTGGCGATGGCGGCGCTCGCCCTGGCTCCCAACCAGGCCGTGGCGTTCGTCGTCGGCCCGCTGATCGGCATCGCCAGCATCTCGTTCATGACCGCGTCGACCGCGATCGTGCAGACCGAGGCCGAACCCGAGATGCGGGGTCGGGTGCTGGCCCTCCAGGCCATGGTCTTCCTGGGCAGCACGCCCATCGGTGGGCCGATCCTCGGCTGGGTCGCCGAGCACCTCGGTGCCCGCGTGGCCGTCGGACTCGGTGCGCTCGCGTGTGTCGCGGCGGGCAGCTGGGGTCTGTGGGTGGTCCGGCGCCGGGGGCTCGACGAGCCTCGGCGGCCGACCGACGAGCCGACGGATGCACCGCAGGACGAGGCCGTGCACGACGTGCGCACCCCGGTGGCCGTGGGGACTGGCACGGCGTGAGCCCGTGTTGACCCTGAGCCCGTGTTGAAGTGGTGCGCGGCCGGCGGCTGTGCAGATCCGATGAAGCGACGGAGTTGAGGACATGGCAGTGCCAGGTGGACATCAGGGGTACGGAGCGGTCCGGTCCCTCGCTCAGGACCGCTCGGTCACGCGCCACCGGCTCGCGCCGGGCACGCTCGCCCGCATCGGCGGCTTCGCCCGCCCCTACCGGGGCCGGTTGACGGTCTTCATCTCGCTGATCCTGCTCGAGGCCGGCCTCGGTGCCGTCACGCCGCTGGTCTACCGGCAGATCATCGACGTCGGCATCGCGGACGAGCGGACTCGACTCGTGGTCGGACTCGCGTTCGTGCTCGTCGGCCTGGCGGTCGCCGGCGCGGCGATCTCGCTGACGCAGCGCTGGTTCTCGGCGCGCATCGGCGAGGGCCTCATCTTCGACCTGCGCACCGCGGTGTTCGACCACGTGCAGCGCCAGCCGGTCGCCTTCTTCACCCGCACCCAGACCGGCTCGCTCGTGTCACGACTCAACTCCGACGTCATCGGCGCCCAGCAGGCGTTCACCTCGACGCTGTCGAACGTCATCGGCAGCGCCGCGACGCTCACCGCCACGCTCGTGGCCATGTTCTTCCTGTCGTGGCAGATCACCGCGATGGCCCTCGTGCTCCTGCCGCTGTTCCTGCTGCCCGCTCGGCGGCTCGCCCCGAAGCTGTCGGCCATCACCCGGGAGCGCTACCAGGTCGACGCCGCCATGGGACAGACCATGACGGAGCGCTTCAACGTCGCCGGTGCACTGCTGGTGAAGCTGTTCGGACGGCCCGACGAGGAGTCCGAGACCTTCGCCCGCCGTGCGGGGCGTGTGCGCGACATCGGCGTCACGACCTCGATGTTCTCGACCGTCGTCATGGTCTCGCTCGCCCTGGTGGCCGCCCTCGCGACGGCGCTGGTCTACGGCGTCGGTGGTGTGTTCGTGGTCGAGGGCACCCTCGCGATCGGCACGCTCGTCGCCCTGACCGCGTACCTCAACCGCCTCTACGGGCCGATCACCGCGCTGTCGAGCGCGCAGGTCGACATCATGACGACGCTGGTCAGCTTCGAACGGGTCTTCGAGGTGCTCGACCTGCAGCCCGCGATCGACGAGGCGCCCGACGCCGTCGATCTGCCGGCCGGACCGACCGCGGTCGAGTTCGACACGGTGTCGTTCCGCTACCCCTCGGCGGCCGAGGTGTCGCTCGCCTCGCTCGAGTCGATCGACGCCGACCGGCTGAGCAGCGAGCCCGGCGCGATGCTGCTGCACGACCTGTCGTTCCGCATCGAGCCCGGTCAGATGGTCGCACTCGTCGGGCCGTCGGGCGCCGGCAAGACGACGATCGCCGGGCTGGTCTCACGCCTGTACGACACGACCGGCGGGCGGGTGCTGCTCGCGGATGCCGACGTGCGCGACGCCACGATCCAGTCGGTGCGCGAACGCGTCGGCGTCGTGTCCCAGGACGCCCACCTGTTCCACGACACGCTGCGCGCCAACCTGCTCTACGCACGCCCCGACGCGACCGAGCAGCAGCTCGTCGAGGCGCTGCGCGCCGCGCAGGTCTGGGACCTGGTCGCCGCGCTGCCCGACGGGCTCGACACCCTCGTCGGCGACCGCGGCCACCGTCTCTCCGGCGGCGAGAAGCAGCGCCTGGCGATCGCCCGGCTCCTGCTGAAGGACCCCGCCGTCGTCGTGCTCGACGAGGCGACCGCCCACCTCGACTCCGAGTCCGAGGCCGCGGTCCAGGAGGCGCTGTCCGCGGCGCTCGAGGGGCGCACGTCGCTCGTGATCGCCCACCGCCTCGCCACGGTGCGCGACGCGGACCAGATCCTGGTGCTCGAGCGGGGACGCATCGTGCAGCGCGGCACCCACGAGCAGCTGCTCGCCGAGGGCGGCCTCTATGCCGACCTGGTCCGCACGCAATTGCTCGACAGCGCCGGCCAGGTCCTCGACAGCGCCGGCGGCCCCGACGAGGTCGTGGGCGCCGTCTTCAGTTGAGCCGGGGCGCCACTTCGCGCTGACCTCGCCGCGCCTCAGCCGATGAGGTCCAACGTGTGCAGGTCGCGGATCGCCTCGCAGAAGCGGCTCGACATCGCGAGGAACATCTCGTCGCCGCGCTCGGTCGGCTCGCTGTAGGCCGCGCCGATGATGCCGATGAGCGGACCCTGGAGCATGCCGAAGCGGTAGTCGTCGAAGCACTGCTCGAGGCTGTGGCCCTCGATGCCAGACCCCTCGACGCCATAGCCGAGCAGCGCCTCGTGGTACGTGCGCACCAGGTCGTCCTCGTGCGCCCGACGGTCCTCGGAGCGCAGCCCGGTGCTCAGGAAGTACGCCAGGTCCCTGCCCGGCAGCCCGAGGGTGACCGTCTGCCAGTCGACCGTCGCGACCGGCCGGTCGCCGTCGGGGTCGCCGAAGAGCAGGTTGTCGAGCCGGTAGTCGCCGTGCAGCGGGGCGAAGCGCTCGGTGCGCGCCATGACCCACGCGGGCACTGCGTCGGGCAGGCGGTCGAGCAGCTCCAGGTCGGCGTCGCTGATCCGCCCCGCATAGCGCTCGACGTAGCGGTTGGTCGCGTCGCGCAGCACCAGGCCGAGCATCGTGGCGCCGTCACCGGCGACGGGTGCGATCCAGTCGAGGTCGCGCAGCGTCGGGTCGCACCAGCGTGGGCCGTGCAGCCCCGCCAGGTTGATCACCGCGGCCTCGGCCTGCTCGATGGTGCAACCGGCGATCTGGTCGCCCTGGACCCGCGGTGCCAGGTCCTCCATCAGCAGCACGAACTCGTTCCAGTTCGACGACAGCTCCGAGTGGTGGCACCGCGGTGCCCCGGCGTGCACGGTCCGGGCGAGGTCGCGGTAGAACGCGACCTCGGTGCGGTAGATCCCCGCAGCGAGCCCGCGCTTGGCGGGGTCGCTCGCCGGGAGCTTCACCACGAACGTCGCCGGCAGCGCGTCGCCCCCGTGGCCGTAGGTCGGCACGATCCGGTAGCTGCAGCCCATCTGGCCGGTGCCGACCGGTTCGGTGGTCAGCGACTCGACGGTCACGTCGTGGCCCTCGCTGCGCAGCGCGCCGGTGAGCCACTCCGCGGTCACCTGCTCGATGGTGTCGATCACACCGTGGTCGCGGTGATCGAGTCGTTCGGGTGCGTCGGTCATGTCGCGCGCTCCTCTGCGGTGGTCACGAGGCCCGGGTTGGCGGGGAGGTGGTCGAAGCGTCCCTCGGGCCGCAGCCCTCGGTACGCCCGGACCACCGGATCGAGCTCCTGGGGAGTCGCGCCGTGCAGCACGACGCCGTCGGCGCCCAGGTCGAACTGCGCGGCCACCGTGCGGGCGCACTGTTCGGCCGACCCGGTCGCCGCGGCGGCCAGCCACTCGTCGGGCAGCAGCGCTGCGACCCGTTCCAGGTCGTCGGTCGTGCCGACCGCGTCGAACGCCCCGCCGAACGACGACACGAACTCGTCGGCTCGGAAGCGGGCGAGCACCTCGGGGTCCCAGCCGTTCGCGGTGACCAGCACGTCGCCGTAGCCCTGCAGGTAGGTGGCGAGCCGGCCCACGAGCTTCTTGAGGCGCAGCTCCTCGTCGAGGTGGTCGCCGATGGTCGCGAGGACCGACCACACGCGCACGGAGTCGGGATCCCGACCGGCCTGCTCGGCGCCGCGACGCACCGCAGCGACGCTGTTGGCGAGCGCCTCGTCGGTGAAGAAGGTGTGCAGCACGACGCCGTCGACGAGTCCGCCGGCGAACTCGAGCGTGCGCTCACCGATCGCCGTCATCATCACCGGGATGTCCTCGTCGAAGGACTGGTCCAGGCACAGCATCGGGAAGCTGCCGGCCGGGCCGTCGTGGCCGAACACGACCTCGCCGTGCCAGAGCCGCCGCAGGAGCGTGACCACGTCGGTCAGCTGCGCCATCGTCACCCGCGGCAGCCCCATGATGTCGAACAACATGTCGAAGCCGCGGCCGAGCCCGAGGGCGAACCGCCCCCCGGTCAGCCGGTGCATGGTCACGGCGAACGTCGCGGTGACCACGGGGTGGCGGGTGTTGTGGTTGGTCGCCGCGGTCGCGATGCCCAGCTGGGTGCTGACTGCTCCCGCGGCGCCGCTCAGCGTCGCCGCGTCCTTGGCGTTGAACCGCTCCGAGATGAACGCCGTGCCGAGCCCGAGGGCCTCCGCGTCGGCGACCTCGGTCACCAGGTCCCGGGGCGTGCCGGAATGGCCTGCGAGCGTGTAGAACGCGAGCTCGGTCAGCTGATCGTCCGCGACGTGCGCGGCACCCCTGGTCTGCACTCGACGTCCCCCTGGCTCGTCGGCCCGGGCGGGACCTTATCGCCGGAACGCCGTCGGGTGGTCGCTCAGCGAGGAGGTCCTCCTGGACCGCGGGGTCCTCCGCCTGGTCCGCTCCCTGGTCCGCCGCCTGGTCCGCCGCCTGGGAAGGCACCGCCCCCGGAGCCCGTCGACTCGGCCTCGGGGTCGATGCCGAGCACCAGCAGCGCCCGTGTGCCCTGCAGCTCGACGTCCTCGGACGCGACGGCCTGGGTCCCGTTCTCGGCGGGGTCGCCGCCGGCGATCGAGTCCTCGAGGTTCGTGGTGTCCGGGTCGCCGTGGTACGGCGAGCCGCGGAAGATCTCGCTGTTCAGGTCGTCGTCGAAGAAGATCTGCGACGTGAGCACCGTGGTGTCGTCCAGATGCACCTTGGTGTGGATGTGCACCGCGCGTCCCCGGTACCACCCCGGGTAGTTGGTGACGAACTCGACGATGCCCTCGCCGTTCGTGGTCTGCGATCCGCGCAGGAACGTCGTGCCCTCGCCGGCGTCGTCCTCGGTCCCGCCGTCGAGGTATGAGGAGTAGTCGCCGTCGGTGTCGCAGTGCCAGATCTCGACCACGGCTCCCGGCACCGGCTCGCAGGTCTCGTCGACCACCTGGAGCCCCAGCCGCAGGGGGTGACCCGTGAGCGACTCACGGATGTCACGTCGTTCGATCTGCGTGATCGTCGGGTAGGGCCCCTCGGTCTGGTCGGGTGAGAGCAGGCAGGCGCCGAGTGCGGCGAAGTCGGCCGCGGTGAAGACGGTGGTCGAGGGCGTGCCCGTCGCCGTCCCGTCGGTGCCGGCCGGCGTGTCGGACCCGGCGTCGGTGCCGCCGTCGGTGGTGCTCGTCGCACCGGAGCCGGCGGTCGTCGTCGTGCCGGTGCCCTCGTCCGACCCCGAACTGCAGGCGGCGAGCACGATGGCCAGGGCCGCTCCACCCCCTGCTCCGAGCGCCGCCCGGCGCGACAACGGCCCGGTCGGTCGGCGGGTCGGCGGTTCGAGGGGGTCGGTCGTCGGGTCCATGGCCTCATCGAAGCACCCCTGTCTGGGAGTTGGCTGAGGAGTCGCCGAGTCCTCGCCCAGGGCGCCCTCGGAGGAAGGGGGGTGACCGACGCCACCGACTGGACTACTATTTGGACACATGTCCAGTTCGGTCCGTGCTGCCAGCTCGTCGGAGTCCCCGGGTCCGCCCGGCGCGACCGTCGAGTCGACGCGCCGCCACCTCTCGGACAAGCAGGCGCAGACCGTCGAGCGGCTGGTCGCCGCGGCGGTCGAGGAGCTTCGGGCCACCGAGTACGACGGCCTCACCGTGCGCAACGTGGCACGGCGTGCGGGTGTCGCCCCCGCGACGGCGTACAACTACTTCACTTCGCGCGAGCACCTGGTGTCCGAGGTCTTCTGGCGCCGGCTGACCGCGCTGCCCGAGACGCGCTTCGACGGCCGGACCGGTCCGCAGCGGCGGGTGAGCGACACCATGGCCGAGCTGACGCTGCTGGTGGCCGACGAGCCGGCGCTCGCCACCGCGTGCACCGTCGCGATGCTGGCGACCGACCCGGACGTGAAGCTGCTGCGCGACCGCATCGGCTGGGAGTGGCACCGGCGGCTCGAGGCGGCGCTCGGCGAGTCCGCCGACCCGGTCGTGCTCGCGACGCTCGAGTTCGCGATCTCGGGTGCGCTGCTGCGAGCCGGCATGGGGCACATGTCCTACGACGAGCTGCCGGCGGAGATGGCACGGGTGGTCGAGCTCGTCGTGCGCTGAGCACGGCGGACTCGGGGGAGCGGTGACAGGGGGCGTCATGACAGGGGGAGCAGTGAGAGGGGCCAGCGAGTGAGCACCACGGACGCGGTCGTGTACGACCCGTACTCGTACGAGATCCACGAGGATCCGTACCCGACCTATGAGCGCCTGCGCGAGGAGGCGCCGCTCTACCACAACGCCGAGATGGGCTTCTGGGCGTTGTCGCGCCACGCGGACGTCATCGAGGGCTTCCGCGACAACGAACGCCTGTCGAACGCGTACGGGGTGTCGCTCGACCCGGCGGCGTCGGGTCCGCACGCCCACCGGACCATGTCGTTCCTGGCGATGGACCCCCCGATGCACGGACGTATGCGGGGCCTGGTGTCGAAGGGCTTCACGCCCCGTCGTGTCGCCGAGCTCGAGCCGCGCATCCGTCAGATCGCCCGTGACTACATCGCGTCGATGCTCGAGCGGCCCGACGACCTGGACTTCATCACCGACTTCGCCGGCCGCCTGCCGATGGACGTCATCTCCGAGATGATGGGGGTGCCGGTCGCCGATCGCGAGGAGCTGCGGCGCCTGTCGGACCTGCTCGTGCACCGCGAGGAGGGCGTCAACGACGTGCCGCCCGAGGGCATGGCCGCGGCGCTCGAGCTGGTCGTCTACTACGCCGAGATGCTCGCCCAGCGGAAGGCGAACCCGACCGAGGACCTGACCTCGGCGCTGCTCGCGGCCGAGATCGACGGCGACGGTTGACCGACGACGAGATCACCGGGTTCCTGTTCCTGATGGTCGTCGCCGGCAACGAGACGACCACGAAGCTGCTCGCGAACGCCTGGTACTGGGCGTGGCGCAACCCCGACCAGCGTGACAAGCCGTTCGCGGATCCGGGTCGGGTCCCGATGTGGATCGAGGAGACGCTTCGCTACGACACGTCGTCGCAGATGCTCGCCCGGATCGCGACCCAGGACATCGAGCTGTACGACCAGGTCATCCCCGCGGGGGACCGCGTCGTGCTGCTCGCCGGGTCGGCCAACCGCGACCCACGTGTCTTCGCGGACGCCGACCGCTACGACCTGGACCGCACCGAACCGCTGCCGCAGCTCGCCAGCTTCGGCTTCGGCCGCCACTTCTGCCTGGGCGCCTCGCTCGCCCGCCTCGAAGCGCGCGTCGCCCTCGAGGAGCTGGTGGCCGCGTTCGGGTCCTACGACCTCGACCCGTCGGGCCTGGCCAGGGTGCACTCGGTCAACGTCCGCGGGTTCGCCGCGATGCCCACCTCGGTGGTCCCGCGGCCCGCATCCTCCGCCGCCAGAGAGGTCAGCTGATGCCCAGGTTCCTTCCCCATCCCGACCGGCGTGCGGCCGTCGTCACCGGTGCCTCGTCGGGCATCGGGCGTGCGACCGCCGAGGTGCTCGCCGCGGCGGGGCACCCCGTCGTGCTCGGCGCCCGACGTGTCGACCGCTGCGAGGACACCGCGTCGTCGATCCGCGACGCCGGCGGCGAAGCGCTCGCACTGCCGCTCGACCTGACCGACAATGACTCGATCGCGGCGTTCGCCCGCGACGCCGAGGCGAAGCTCGGTCCGATCGAGGTCCTGGTGTCGAACGCCGGTGACGTGCAGCCGATCACCACCGTCGGCGCCGCTCCCGAGGAGTTCACCCGCCAGCTGCAGGTCAACCTGCTCGGCGCGCAGGCGCTCGTGCACGCCGTCGTGCCGGCCATGTTCGAACGTGGTCGGGGCGACGTGGTGTTCGTGACCTCCGAGGTCGCGTTGAACCCGCGCACGCACATGGCGGCGTACGTCGCGTCCAAGGCCGGCCTCGAGGGCTTCGCACAGGCGATGGCGATGGAGTGCGAGGGCACCGGGGTGCGCGTCGGCATCGTCCGTCCCGGCCCGTCGAGCACCGAGCAGGGCACGAGCTGGAGCGAGGACACGGTCAACGAGGTCATCGCCTCGTGGGACCACTGGGGCCTGCTCCGCCACAACGGGGCGCTGCGACCCACCGAGCTCGCCGGCGCGGTGCTCGCGATGGTCTCGGCGCCGAAGGGCACCCGCTACGCGGTGCTCGAGGTGCAACCCGAAGCGCCGTTGCTGCGCGACCCGACCGAGGGCCGCGACACCACAGAGCGCGACACCACAGAGGGGGACTCATGACCGAACCGACCAGCCCGACGATCCCGAGAGTCTCCGGTGACGACGGGGGCACCGGGCATCTCGAGGAGCTGCGCGTCGATCCCATCGGTCTGATGCAGCGCGTGCGCGACGAGTGCGGCGACGTCGGCGAGTTCCGACTCGCCGACAAGGAAGTCGTGCTGCTGACCGGCGCGGATGCCAACGAGGTCTTCTTCCGAGCTTCGGACGAGGAGCTCGACCAGGCGGCCGCGTACCCGTTCATGACGCCGGTGTTCGGCGAGGGTGTCGTGTTCGACGCGAGCCCCGAGGACCGCCGCAGGGCGCTGCACAACCAGTCGCTGCGCGACAAGTTCATGCGCGGTCACGCCGAGACGATCCAGCGTGAGGTCGACCGGATGGTCGCGGGCCTCGACGACGAGGGCGAGATCGACCTGCTCGACTTCTTCGCCGAGCTGACGATCTACACGTCGTCGTCGTGCCTGATCGGCCCCAAGTTCCGCGAGGAGCTCGACGTGCGCTACTCGCAGGTCTTCCACGGCCTCGAGCAGGGCACCGACGCGCTCGCGTTCGTCGACCCGTACATGGACATCGAGAGCTTCCGGGTGCGCGACGAGTCGCGCCGCGAGCTCGTCGCCATGATCGACGGCATCCTCGACAAGCGTCGTGCCGCGCCCGCGCCGGACAAGGACGACATGGACCTCGTCGACGTGCTGCTGTCGATCAAGGACGAGCACGGCAACCCGCAGTTCGACGCCGACATCATCACCGGCATGTTCATCTCGATGATGTTCGCCGGTCACCACACCACCTCGGGCACCGCGGCGTGGACGCTGATCGAGCTGCTGCGCAACCCGGAGCACCTCGATGCCGTGACCTCCGAGCTCGACGAGCTGTACGCCGACGGCTCGGATGTCAGCTACCAGGCGCTGCGCGAGATCCCGTACCTGGAGTCGTCGATCAAGGAGGCGCTGCGACTGCACCCGCCGCTGATCCTGCTGCTGCGACTCGCGGCGGTCCCCTTCGAGGTCGAGGGCTTCACCGTCGAGGCCGGCAAGCTCGTCGGTGCGTCGCTGACGGTGTCGAACCGCTTGCCCGAGGCGTTCCCGGACCACGACCGCTACGACCCGGCGCGCTACCTCGATCCTCGCAACGAGGACGTCGAGAACCCGTGGAACTGGATCCCGTTCGGCGCCGGTCGGCACCGCTGCGTCGGAGCGAACTTCGCCATGATGCAGCTCAAGGCGATCTTCTCGGTGCTGCTCCAGGACTGGACCTTCGAGCTGGCCCAGCCGCCCGAGACGTACCGCAACGACCACTCGAAGATGGTCGTGCAGCTGCAGCAGCCCTGCCGCGTGCGCTACCGCCGACGGGAACGCCCGGCGCCGGCCGCCGAGGTCGCGTGATGGGCCTGCGCATCGTCGTCGACATGGACCTGTGCCAGGGCCACGGCGTCTGCGAGTCAGAGGCGCCGGACCTCTTCGAGGTCGACCGTGACCGCAAGGTCGCCGTCCTCGATGAGCACCCGGGCGAGGACCAGCGAAAGGCGCTGGAGCTGGCGGTCAAGTACTGCCCGACCCACGCCTTGTCGATCGTCGAGGACTGAGCGACCGGACACCCATCGGCGTGAGCGCCGATCGACCCGATCACACATCCGACCGAACACCACATCCGACCGAACACCACATCAGGGGGAACCACATGACCGCCTACCCACGCGCCGAGCTCGAAGAGATGGTGCAGCGCTGGCTGCAGGCCAACCGGGACTGCGAGGCGATCGGCGACTGGAAGCCGCTCGCCGAGCTGTACACCGAGGACGCGACGTACGGCTGGAACTACGGCACGCACACCGACTTCATGGCCGTCGGGCGCGACGAGATCCGTGAGCTCGCGCTCGGTGCCGAGATGGGCGGCCTCGACGGCTGGGAGTACCCCTACGAGGAGATCCTGATCGACGACCAGCAGGGTTTCGTCGTCGGGTTCTGGCGTCAGGTCGCCGACGCAAAGCGCGACGACGGCACGGCCTACGAGGTCAACGGCATCGGCGGCAGCTGGTTCCGCTACGGCGGCAACTTCCAGTGGTCGTGGCAGCGGGACTGGTTCGACTTCGGCAACGCGGCGGCGGTCTTCCTCGAGATGATGAGCGCGGGTGTGCTCTCCGAGGGCATGACCGAGCGCATGAACCGCTCGATGCGCGGGCCGCTGCCGGGCTACTACCCGGCGGGCACCTCGCCGGTGAAGATCTGGGACCGGTGATGGGCGATCTCACGGCGCTCGCCGCCACGTTGCCCGGGCTCGACCGTCTGCTGATCGACGGCGAGCTCGTCGCCGCGAGCGACGGCGGCACGTTCGAGACGTCGAACCCGGCGACCGAAGAGGTCCTGGGCGTCGCCGCGGACGGAACCGCTGCCGACATGGATGCCGCGATCGGCGCCGCCCGTCGCGCGTTCGACGACGGCGCGTGGGCCGCCGACCCGGCGTTCCGTGCCCGGTGCCTGCGGCAGCTGCGCGACGCTCTCGTCGCCCACGGCGAGCAGTTCCGTGCGCTCACCACCGTCGAGGTCGGCGCCCCGGCGTTCCTGACGTCGGGACCGCAGTTCGACGCGCCCGTCGAGGACCTCGGCTGGTACGCGGACCTGGTCGAGTCCTACGACGGGTGGCAGGTCGACCTGGGCGAGGCCTCGCCGGTCGGCGTGCGCAGCCAGCGCTACCTGTGGCGTGAGCCCGCCGGCGTCGTCGGCGCGATCACGCCGTGGAACTTCCCCCACCAGATCAACTTCGCCAAGCTCGGTCCGGCACTCGCAGCGGGCTGCACGGTCGTGCTCAAGCCGGCGCCCGACTCGCCGTGGTGCGCGAGCGCCGTCGCGACCATCGCTGCCGAGCACACCGACATCCCCGCGGGTGTCCTCAACGTCGTGAACAGCTCGGACCACGGGCTCGGCGCGCAGCTCTCGGGTGACCCGCGGGTCGACATCGTCTCGTTCACCGGGTCGACCGCGACCGGGCGGGCGGTCATGCGGTCCGCCTCGGAGCACATCACCAAGGTGTTCCTGGAGCTGGGCGGCAAGTCGGCCTTCATCGTGCTCGACGACGCCGACGTCGCGTCCGCAGCGGGGCTCGCCGGGTTCATGGCCAGCACCCACGCCGGTCAGGGCTGCGCGATCACGACTCGTCTGCTGGTGCCGCGTGCCCTGCACGATCAGGTCGTCGAGGCGGCCGCCGCGACTATGGGAGCCCTCGCTGCGGGGGATCCGTCGCAGCCGGGCACGATCTGCGGCCCGGTCATCTCGGCACGTCAGCGGGAGCGCATCGAGGGCTACCTCCAGCTCGCGAAGGACGAGGGTGCGACGTTCGCGGTCGGCGGCGGCCGGTCGCCGAACTTCGATCGCGGCTACTTCATCGACCCGACGCTGATCGTCGGTCTGGACAACTCGTCGCGGGTCGCCCGTGAGGAGATCTTCGGCCCGGTGCTGACGGTCATCCCCTACGACGACACCGACGACGCGGTGGCCATCGCGAACGACTCGCCCTACGGCCTGTCGGGAGCGATCTTCTCGGCCGACGAGGAGCGGGCGCTCGCCGTCGCCGGTCGGATCCGGACCGGCACCCTCGCGGTCAACGGCGGGGTCTGGTACTCGGCCGATGTGCCCTTCGGTGGGTACAAGCAGTCCGGCATCGGCCGGGAGATGGGCAGGTTGGGCTTCGAGGAGTACCTCGAGTCCAAGGCGATCGCGATCGGCAGATGAGCAGAGTGATCGCGATCGGCAGATGAGCAGAGCGTCAGCGATCGGTCGATGACGGCGCACAGCAACGAGGGGACAGGAGCCGACATGGCACGTTTCGAGGGCAAGGTCAGCATCGTCACCGGTTCCGCCGGTGGCATCGGCGAGGAGTACGCACGCTCGCTCGCCGCCGAGGGCGCGGCGGTGGTCGTGGCCGACATCGACGTCGAGCGTGCCGTGAAGGTCGCCGAGGACATCGTCGCCGGTGGCGGTCGCGCGCTCGGCCTGCGCGTCGACGTGTCGGACCCGACGTCGACCGCGGACATGGCCACCGCGACGATGGACGAGTTCGGCCGCATCGACCACCTGGTCAACAACGCGGCGATCTTCGGGGGCATGGAGATCGACCTGCTGCTCACGGTCGACTGGGACTACTACCGCCGCTTCATGAGCGTGAACATGGACGGTGCGCTGCTGTGCATCCGGGCGTGCTGGGAGCACATGGCAGCGGGTGGGGGCGGCTCGATCGTCAATCAGTCGTCGACGGCGGCGTGGATGTACTCGAACTACTACGGCCTCGCGAAGTCGGGCATCAACGGTCTGACGATCCAGCTCGCCCACGAGCTCGGCGGCGCGAACATCCGCATCAACGCCATCGCCCCCGGACCGACCGACACCGAGGCGTCGCGCACCGTGGTGCCTGGCTCGATCATGGACGACATCGTCAAGGGCCTGGCCATCAAGCGGCGCGGCACGCCGGGCGACATGGCGAGCATGCTGAAGTTCCTGCTGTCGGATGAGTCCAGCTGGATCACCGGGCAGATCTTCAACGTCGACGGGGGACAGGTCGTCCGAGCATGAGCGCCAGCAGTAGGGACGGCCGAGCGGTGGACACGACACGAGGGGTACGAGCATGAGCACCGGAACGAGTGCGGAACAGGATCTCGCCGAGCGGCGATCGGTCGGCTTCATCGGGCTCGGCAACATCGGCGCGCCGATGGCCGAGCGTCTCCGGAACTACCCCGGTGGACTCGTCGTCTGCGACGCCCTGCCGGCGGCGCTCGAGCCGTTCGTGGCCAAGGGCGCCACGGCGGCCGCCAACGGCGCCGAGGTCGCGTCGCTCGCGTCGGTCATCTGCGTGATGGTCCAGAACGAGCAGCAGGTGCGCGACGTGCTCGAGGGGCCCGAGGGCATCCTCTCGACGGCGCTGCCGGGCACGGTCGTGGCCGTGCACTCGACGATCAGCACCGAGGGCGCGATCGCGCTCGCCGAGCTGGCCGCCGGCTCCGGTGTCGATCTGGTCGACGCGCCCGTCAGCGGTGGTGCGATGGGCGCGCACGACGGCTCGCTCGCGGTGATGGTCGGGGGCCCCGACGAGGCCGTCGAACGGTGCCGTCGGGTGTTCGAGCACTTCGCCTCGATGGTCCAGCACATGGGACCCGTCGGTGCCGGCACGACGACGAAGATCGCTCGCAACCTGATCACGTTCGCCAGCTACGCCGTGGTGGGCGAGGCGCAGCGCCTCGCCGAGGCCGCGGGGCTCGACCTGGGCAAGCTCGGCGAGGTCGTGCGCCACTCCGACCGGGTGACCGGCGGACCGGGAGCGATCATGGTGCGCCCGACCGCGACGGCGATGGCGCCCGACGACGGCCTGCGTCCGATCTTCGAGCACTCGGCGGTCCTGGGTCGCAAGGACCTGGAGCTCGCGGTCGAGATGGGCGAGGAGCTCGGCGTCGACCTCCCGCTCGCCGGTCTGGCCGCGTCGAAGCTGCGCGTCGCGCTGGGACTCGACGCGCCGGACACATGACCTCGATCCGTCGTCTCGACGAGCTCGACCGGGATGAGCTCGCGGTGCTCGCCCGTGAGTACCTGCTGGCCGGTCAGCTGATGGACCGTGCGGGCATGCCGCACCTGATCAGTCGGTACGGCCGTGACGAGATGGGTCAGATCGCGATCGAGGAGTGGATGGGCGCGAGCCCGATCTACACCAAGCGGGTGCAGCAGCTGCTCGGCTACTCGGGCGACACGATCGACACGATGTTCAAGGGGCTGCAGCTCGACATCGGCGCACCGCCGGAGTTCATGGACTTCCGTCTGCGGGTCATCGACGACACCCACGGCGAGTTCTGGCTCGATCACTGCGGTGCGCTGATGGACGTCGAGCCGATGGGCGACGACTACGTGCACACCATGTGCCACACGATCGAGGACCCGACGTTCGACGCGACCGCGATCGCGACCAACCGCAGGGCCCGGATCCGTCCGATCCACCGGCCGCCGCGGGCGCCGGCGGATCGTCACCCGCACTGCCACTGGACCGCGACGATCGACCCCGACGTCGAGCCGCTGCCCGACCCCGCCGAGGCGGTCGAGATCATGGGCACGTTGCTCGCCGCGTCGCCGGTGGCCGAGTTCGAGCCGGTGGGCGAGGGGTGGCACGACTACACCGCGCCGATGGACCCGGACCTGCGCCTCGAGCAGTTCTCGCGTGCCGCGTTGGTCGCGCTCGCCCGTGAGATCGCGACGCAGTCGCACCTGCTCACCATGTCGCTCACCGCCTCGGTGCGGCGCCGTCACGGCGCCGAGGACGCCGTCGAGATCGGCGCTCGCCACTTCGCCGGCAGCGTCGGGCTGACCTCGGAACGTCTGCGCGACGCACTCGGCATCGAACGTTCGATCGCGGGGCTCGCCCAGGTGCTCGAGCTGCACCCGGCGTTCCAGCCGCGCAGCTACGTCGACGTGGCGGTCGACGTCGACGAGGCCGCCGACACGCTCCGACTCGAGCTGCGACCGTGCACCGCGGTCGACGAACCGGACCAGCACAACTGGCTGACCCTGTTGCACGCCGGGCACGACGCGGCGATCACGACCCTGGTCCAGGGTGTCGACCTGCACTTCCGGGCCGAACGCGTCGACCCGAGCCCCGACGGCCTCGCAGCCTGGTCGGTGTGGCGAGCCGAGGAGCCGGCCAAGGAGTCCTCCGACGTCGCGCTGACCCGGTTCTCGACGGGTGCGACCTTCGAGTTCTCCGAGACCCCCGTCGAGCTGCGCAGCGCCTGACGCGGCCCCGCCGTGCGGCCCGCTCACCGTGCGGCTCCCGCCGAGGACCCGCCCCTCACTGCCGCAATTCCGTCTCGGATTCGGAGCGATCGCTCCGAATCCGGATCGGATGTCGGCGGTCAGCCGATCGGCGGCGTGGTGGCGAGAGCGCTCGCGGCGCGCTCCAGGCAGTCGACGGTGAGGTGCAGGCCGTCGTCGGTGAGGCAGTCCTCGGCGACCTCCTCGCCCGAGCCCAGCATCTCGGCCAGGTCGGTCACGACCACCCAGTCGCGATCTGCTGCCACGTCGGCGGCGAGCCGGTGCACGCCGCGGTTCGTCAGACCGACGCGGTCCTCCTCGGTGCGCACGTGGCCGACCCACACGACCGTCGTCCCGGTGTCCTCGAAGGCGTCGAACGCGGCGGCGAGCCGGCGCGAGTACTCCTCGTCCCACGCGTCGTCGTCGGCCATCGTGACCACGACGTCACCGTCGGCGTCGACCAGGTCCTGCGCGTCGTTCGAACCCAGCGAGAACACCAGCACGTCGGGCGGGAAGTCGCGGGCGAGCTCGTCGAGTCGTGCGTTCCAGTCGAAGGAGTCCGCCCGTGCGAGCCCGGTGCCGGGCTCGCCGATCACCTTCACCTCGGTCCCCTCGCCGACGGCCCCTCCATCGACCGCATCGCGCAGGGCCGCTCCGAGTCCCACCGAGATCGAGTCGCCGGCGACGGTCACCTTGCGGGCACCGCCGTCGGACGCCGCCGCGCTGTCGTCACCACCGCCACCGCATCCGGCAGCCAGCACCGCCGCGGCGAGCGAGATGGTCAGCAGGAACCGATGGCGGAGCGGATGGCGCACCCCGACGTTCTAGGCGACGCCACCGCCGCGTTGGAATCCGGGCGTCGCTCAGACCGGCGCACTCAGGTCTGTGTCCTCAGACCTGTGGCGGTGCCGGCGGCTGCTCGGACGGCTGCGGCTGCGCCTGCGTCGGGACGTGGGTCGTGGGTCCCCACTCGCTCACCGCCGTCTGGTACGAGCCCTGCTGGGGCAGCCCACCGGTGGTCATGATGTGGTCGAACTGCTGCCGGGCGTACTCCGTCAGCGGGTTGACGGTCACGCCGGTGCCGTAGGCGCAGATCTCGCTCCACTGCCCGATCGCGCCCGAGTCGAAGCGCATGCCGAGGATCGCCGTGCTGCCGAGTCGTCGGGCCTCCTCGACCATGCGAGCCATCGCTTCGCTGCGGCTCTGCGACAGCAGCTTGGTGAACTCGGGGATCTCACCGCCGCCGATGGAGCGCAGCCCGGCGATGCACCCCGCGCCGATGTTCCGGGATCGCACGGTGAGACCGAAGATCTCACCCTGCACGGAGGTGATCTCGTAGCCGGGGAAGTCGAAGCCTGTGGTGATCAGCATGGGCCTGACCGTAGGCGGCAGGTCCTGTCGCGGTGGGTCGGTCGGCCGGCCGGAGCCGGGTTCCGTCGATGCCGTTCAGTCGATGCGGTTCAGTCGATGCGGTGGTGGTGGGGGAACTCGAAGACCTCACCGGTGGTGCGGGCGAGCGACTGGTAGTCGCGCCGGGCGAACCGCCAGCCCCCTGCGGTGCGCACGTAGCGGTCGTGGTACACGCCGTACGCGGTCGACCACTCGTCGGTCGCGGTCTCGAGTCGGATCTCGCACATGAAGATGCGTGCGGCCGCCCGGTCGATGTCGCCGTCGGTCGCCAGGTTGATGCGCGAGTTGAGGATGACGAACTCGAAGAACGCGAACCGCTGGATCGCGCCGGCGATGAACTCGCCGACCTGCTCCGGTCCGGCGAGCTGGAACGGGTCGCGGGACACCGTGTCGATCCGCACCGGTGCGTCGTCGACGAACAGCTCGGTGAGCTCGGACCAGGCCCGGCGGTTGATGACGTCCGCGTAGGCGCTCTGCAGCTGCGAGATCGCCAGGTGGTCGGCGACCTCTCCGGCAGGTGGGCCCTCGGACGGGGGCACGTCAGCTCTCGTCGACCGGCCGGATCTGGTCGATCGGACGCAGGGCCCCGGTGTGCACGTCGAAGATGAAGGCGCCGATCTGCGTGTCGGCGGGGATCAGCTCGCAGTCGCGGATGCGTGCGATGTCGCTGCGAACCGTCTCGGCCTGATCGGTGGTCGCCAGGAACTCCCAGTCGCCGGTGTCGTGCCCGGTCGCCGAGCGAACGTTCTCTCGCATCTGCTCCTCGCTGGACCCACCCACCGCGCAGTCGGTGTGCGGCACCACGCAGATGCGCTTCGCTCCGAGCAGGTTGGTGGCCAGGATCAACGAGCGCAGCGTGTCGTCGGTGATGCGCGCACCGGCGTTGCGGATGATCTTGGCGTCGCCCGGTGACAACCCGAGCATGGCCAGCGGATCGATCCGCGAGTCGATGCAGGTGACCACGGCGAGCTCACGAGCCGCTCGGCCGCGGAGGCCGAGATCGACGAAGGTGCTCTGGTAGCGGCGGTTGGCGTTCAGGAGGTCGTCGAACATCGTCGCCCGTTCTACACGACGTCCGGAACTCGGTCAGCTCGACAGCGCGGTCTGCTCGACAGGCCCGTCAGCTCGAGAGCAGCGCCAGGACGATCTTGTCGCCCTTGCCCGTCGGCGCGAAGAAGGCGGTGCCGCCGGTGACCTCGATCGTCTCCACCTGGCCGGAGGGGTCCTCGAGGGTGATGCGCCGCGACGCGCCGAACTTCTTGATGGTGACCTGCGCGGTGGAGCGGTCGAAGGCGCGGGCGATCGGCGGCAGGCCGGTCGACGTGTTCCGGTTGAGCACGTAGATGTGCTCGTCGGTCACGGCGACGAGCAGCTGCACGCTCAGGTGCTCCTCGGCGGCGACGCCTTCCATCAGTGCGTGACGCCCGGCGACCATTCCCGCGATGTTGCCGGCGGTGTCCGCCACGACGTTGTCGGTGAGGAGGTTCACGGCGCCGCTCGCCGCGCCGCCGCCGACGGCGGCACCCGCGGCGCTGGCCATCGACATGTCCGCCGGCGCGAAGACGCCCGCCCCGTGCACGGTCTCGCGGTCACCGATCACCGCACTGGCCTCGGCGATCAGGCTGTCCTCGTCGTAGTGCGCCACGTCGTTCTCCTCGTTCCGGGCCGCTGCATCGTCGGCCGTCACCAGTCAGATCGGCCGCAGCACCGCAGATCTTCGGGTTCGCGAACAGGAAGTCGACTCCGACGAGACACGGCGCGGTGCCGCGACCGGGCCTCGCGCGATGACTCCTGGCACAGCGCGCGTTGTTGCGCGCGTCTATCCGCGTGACTGTCGGTGTGCACGGGTACGGTGCGGAGCCATGGGTCGACCACGAGTCTGCGACGAACCGCGCATCGCCACGGCGGTCCGCCTGCCCGAGTCGCTGCACCAGCGGCTGCACGACGCCGCCACCGACCGCGACGTCTCGGTCAACCTGTTGGTGAACCGGGCGGTCGAGGACTTCCTCGACCGCCTACCGAGCGCGGCGACGGTGCTCGACGCCGCTCGCCCGGGCGTCCTCGACGCGGCGCGCGCCGGCGGTGACGCGTGAGCACCTCGCGCGGTTCTTCGCCCACCGCACGCCGCGCCCGTGCCGCGACGGCGACGGCCAACTTCGGCTCCGGTCGACGTGAGGGCCACGATGCCACCGCCTTCTACGACCGCTTCGTGGCTCCGGAGGTCTCGACCGACGCCACCGTCGCGACCCCGTCGGACCTCGACGTCATCCACGCCCACGACGCGCGCGACATGGCCAAGGTGGCGTCCAACTCGGTCGCACTCGTCGTGACCTCGCCGCCGTACTTCGCCGGCAAGGCCTACGAAGAGGAGCTCGGCGTCGACGGCGTGCCCGCCGACTACTTCGAGTACCTCGAGCTGCTCCACGACGTGTTCGCCGAGTGCAAGCGCGTGCTCGAGCCGGGTGGCCGCATCGCCGTGAACGTCGCGAACCTCGGCCGCCGTCCGTACCGCTCGCTCTCGGGCGACATCACCCAGATCCTCCAGGACCTGGGGCTGCTGCTCCGGGGCGAGGTCGTCTGGTGGAAGGGCCGCGCGGCGGGTGGCTCGTGTGCCTGGGGCACGTTCCAGCGTCCCTCGAACCCGGTCCTCCGTGACATCACCGAGCGGGTCGTCATCGCCAGCAAGGGCCGTTTCGACCGGGCGCTCACGCCGACGAAGCGTGCCGAGGCCGGACTGCCGTCGACCGCCACGATCTCTCGTGACGAGTTCATGGAGGCGACGACCGACCTGTGGGAGATCGGTCCCGAGAGCGCGACGCGCGTCGGTCACCCTGCGCCGTTCCCGGTCGAGCTGCCGCGCCGGCTGATCGAGCTCTACACCTACGAGGGCGACCTGGTGCTCGACCCGTTCATGGGCTCGGGCAGCTCCGCCGTCGCCGCGGTGCGCACCGGTCGCCACTACGTCGGCTTCGACACCGACTCCGACTACATCGAGATCGCCGAACGTCGCGTCGCCGAGGAGCGCGACCGTCTCGCACAGGCCGACACCGAGCGCGTCCCGTTCCGCGTCGAGCTGCCGGCGGTGGCCCCGGCCGACGACGACGAGGGGTACCAGGCGCGCGCAGTGCGAGAAGGCCGCCAGGCCCGTGAGCTCGCGGCGATCCTGCTCGAGGAGTGCGGGTTCGAGAACCTGCGCACCGAGGTGAAGCCGCGGGGCCTCGGCATCACCCTGAACTTCGTCGCGACTGACCAGCTCGGTGACGACTGGGCGTTCGACGTGTCGGGCGCGTTCACGTCGAACCGGGGCGGGCTGCGTCGCACCGACACGCTCTGGAAGGCGCTCGGCAAGGCCTCGGTGCTGCACGAGAGCGGCGACGGGCTGCCGTTGGTGCTGCTGACCACCGACGCCCCGGCGCGCGGGACCGCGGGCGCGCAGTCGCTCAAGGTGATGCGCGGTCCCGACAAGCCGGTGTTCGACGTGATCGAGCTGCTGAGCGTCGAGGACCAGGCCCGGCTGCGTGACTACGCGCAGCGGGGTCGCGCCGCCGCCGAGGGCTGATAGCGGCGCCTGTGCTCAGGCGCCGCGGCCGAGCGCGACGTCGACCAGCTCGCCGAGGTGCCGACCTCGTGCGAGTCGCCGGTCCGCGGCTTCGAGGTTGCCGGCCGGCACGAGCAGCCGCAGCGCTCGGGGGTGCATCTCGAAGCGCAGCGGCGTGTCCATCTCGAGCGCCTCGCCGTCGACGCCGACGAACGCCCGACCCGAGCGGGAGCGGATCTCGAACTCGCTGCAGGTGAACTCGTGCCAGTACCGGCTCCGTCGCCGCAGTCCGGCAGCCGACGCGGCGACGAGCCTGGCCGCCTCGCCGGCCCCGGGAGCATCGACCGCCACCACGCCCAGGAGGCCCGAATCGAGTGATCGTCGCTGGAAGTTGTCGAGCTCGGCGCCGATCACGTACGGGTTGTTCGAGACCAGGACCAGGAACGCGCCGTCGACCTCCCTGCCGCCGACCCCCCTGCCGTCGGGCTCGCTGAACTGCAGGTCGAACGGTTCGGTACCGGGGCCGAGCAGCTCCGGCAGACTCGACGCGAACGTGGCGGCCTTCGCGTCGCGGTACTCGTCGCGCTGCACCACCGTGGCGTAGATCCCGAGCGACACGTTGTTGACGAACAGGCGGCCGTTCACGGTCGCGTGGTCGACGCGTCGCTCGACGGCGTCGACGAACGCGGCCATCGAAGCCCGGGGGTCGTCGCGGTCCAGGCCGAGGTCGAGCGCGAAGTGGTTGCGCGTGCCCGCCGAGACGCACACGAAGGGCAGCCCGTGTTCGATCGCGATCGACGCGACCAGCGCCTGGGAGCCGTCGCCGCCCGCCATGCCGAGGCAGTCGGCGCCTCGAGCCACGGCGTCGCGGGCGAGCTGCTCCAGGTCGAGGCCGTGGTCGAGCATCACGACCTCGACGCCGAGCTGGCCGGCGAGCTCGACCAGGCCGAAGCGCTCCACCTTGCCGCCCCCCGACCACGGGTTGCACAGCAGCACCGGGTGGCGGGGCACCTGGGCCCCACCCGTCGCCGTGTCCGGGCGGGCCGCCGGGCGCAACGCGTACCTGGCGCACAGCGCCGCCGCGACGGCGACGGCGACGACGATCACGAACCGGACGACCACCTGCTCGGCGTCGCTGAACGCGTCCGCGAACGCCAGCGCGATCACGACCAGGCCGATCAGCGCACCGAGGGCGCCCACCGCTCGACGCGGCATCGGGTGCGCAGCCACCCACCAGCCTCCCGACGCGGTGAGCGCGAGCCCGGCGAGCGCGATGAGCAGCGTCGCCGCGTTGCGCCAGAGCACGACGACGAGCAGCGCGACCAGCACCGCCACGAGACCGAGCGAGGCGATGGCGGCGACGCGGCGCTCGGGATCGGTCGCACGAGGCGGGCGATGCCGGTCCGGCGGGTCGTTCGGGGCGTCCCCTGGTGCGGTGTTCAACGTGGACCCCCTTCGTCGTCGAGTGCTCGGATCTCCTCGAGCGCCTCGTCGAGGGTGTCGTGGAAGTGCTCCCGGTCGAGTGTCTCGAACAGGCCGTAGCGCAGGATCAGGTCCTGCAACCGGTGCCGGAGCTCGGCGAACGCCAGGTGCACGCCTTGGGCGTTGAGCTCGTCGTCGAGTGCGCGGAGCATGTCGGCCGCGGTCACGTCGATGTCGGTGATCGCCTCGCACTGCAGCACGATCCACCTGGGTTCGCGTTCGCGGGCGAGGCGCCGGATCTGGGTGCGGAACGCGGTCGCGTTCGCGAAGAACAGCGGGGACTCCCAGCGGTAGACGATGATCCCCGGCAGCTCCTGTCCATCCGGGTAGGTCCGCAGGTCGTGCCAGCCCTCGACGCCGTCGGTGTGGCCCAGCACCGCGCCGTGGGGCCACCAGCTGCGCCGGAAGAACAGCAGGATCGACAGCACGATCGCGATGACGATGCCCTGGAGCACCCCGGAGAACACGACACCCAGGGTCGCGACGATCGACAGCAGGAACGAGGTCGGCCGGATCGACAGGTAGCGGCGGACCGCGGACAGGTCGGCGAGCGAGAGCGCGGCGGTGATCACGACTGCGGCGAGCGCCGTCTGGGGCAGGTCGGCGAGCAGCGAGTTCAGGAACAGCAGCAGCACGGCCACCAGTCCCGCGCCGACGACCCCGGTCAGCTGGCTGCGTGCGCCGGCCTGCTCGGCGACAGCGGTCCTCGATCCGCTGGTCGACACCGCGAAGCCCTGGAAGAGGCCGGCTGCGACGTTCGCGGCGCCCATGCCGACCATCTCCTGGTCGGGCTCGACCTCGTCGCCGCGACGCGCGGCGAAGCTCGTCGCGGTGGCGATGGTGTCGGTCAGCGACACCAGGGTGATGCCGGCCGCGGCGATCAGCAGCGGCACGACGTCACCGAGCTCGGTCCACGGCAGCGCCGGCACGGGCACGCCGCGGGGCAGCGACCCGACCGTCGAGACGCCCTCGCTGGCCAGGTCGAACGCGGCTGACGCGATCGTCACCGCGACGACGGCGACGAGCACCGCCGGCACCTTCGGCACGACGCGTGGCAGGACCAGCAGGACCGCGAGCACCGCCAGGCCCGTGACGAGGGTCGCGGTGTTGGTGTCGCCGAGGTGACGGACGAACTGCTCGAGCTCGTCGACGAACCCGTCGGCGTCGGTCGAGAAGCCGAACAGCTTCGGCAGCTGCCCGACGATGATCGTGATGGCCAGCCCGTTCATGTAGCCGACCTGCACCTCGTTCGAGAGCAGGTCGGCGACGAAACCGAGCTTGCCGAGCCCGAGCCCGATCTCGATGAGGCCGACCAGCACGGCGAGCATCCCCGCCAGGGCGATCGCGGTCGCCGGGTCGTCGCTGGCGATGAGCGGCACGATCGCGGCGAAGATCAGCGGCGAGACCGACGAGTCGGGGCCGAGCACCAGGACACGGGACGGCCCGAAGATCGCGTAGCCGACCAGGCACGCGATCGTCGTGTAGAGGCCGGTGACCGGCGGGAGGCCGGCCAGCTCGGCGTACGCCATGCCCTGCGGCACCAGGATCGCGGCCAGCACCAGCCCGGCGACCAGGTCGGGCCGCAGCCAGCTGCGCTGGTAGGTCCGCACCGCGCGGACGCCGGGCACCCTGCGTTCGAGCCACGTGGTGCGATCCGAGATGGGCACTGCTTCGACCTCCGACCCCGAGGGGGACGCTCTCCCGGCACGCAGTGTCGCACCCGGCGGTCCGCCTGCGCCTCACCCTCGGTGGGTGGGCCGGGCTCACCGAGGTGGCCGGGGACGGGGCGTTGCCCGACACGTCCCCGGAGTGTGGAGCGGATGGGAATCGAACCCACGACCTTCTGCTTGCAAAGCAGATGCTCTACCAATTGAGCTACCGCCCCGAGGGCCTCCCGATGCTATCGGCTCGAACGCCGACCGCCGAACACGTTCGGCCTCTGCGTGCGAGTGTTGCGTGGTGGGAACCACTGCGATATAAAACCCGACCAATATGATCGGCAATGTAGAGAAGGAACGATGAGCGACGAGTCGTCACCTCGTCGCCGAGATCGCGGCTGGCTGCTCAGCGTCGGCGCGATCGTCGTGTTCCTCGCGCTCTGGTGGGTCGTCGCCGAGATGGAGATCTGGGACCCCGTGTTCGTGCCGCACCCCCGCGACGTCTGGTCCCGCTTCATCGAGTCGGTGACGATCCACGACGGCCGCAAGGGCCTGAGCAACTACTACCTGTGGGAGCACCTCTGGGCGAGCCTCTGGCGGCTGATCCAGGGCATCGGCTTCGCTCTGCTCGTCGGCGTGCCGCTCGGTCTGCTCATGGGCACCGTCGAACCGGTCCGGCGCATCACCGAGCCGTTCGTCGACTTCATCCGCTCGATCCCGCCGCTCGCGTACTTCAGCCTCCTGATCATCTGGTTCGGCATCGAGGACACCTCGAAGATCTGGCTGCTCTTCCTCGCCGCGGTCGCGCCGATCACCCTGTCGGTGCTCTCGGGTGTCCGGGGTGTGCCCGCCGGGCGCATCAACTCGGCGCGCTCGCTCGGCGCCAACCGCCGCCAGGTGCTGGTGCACACGATCCTGCCGTCGGTCCTGCCGGAGCTGTCCACCGGCCTGCGTCTGGCGATCGGGTTCGCGTTCACGACCGTCGTCGCCGCCGAGACCGTCAACGGCCTGCCCGGGATCGGCGGGCTCGCGTGGACGACGAAGAGCTACCAGCAGACCGACATCGCAGTGATGAGCATCATCGTCATCGGCCTCACGGCCATCGTGCTCGACCAGCTCGTGAAGTTCATGGAGCGCAGGTTGATCCCGTGGCGCGGGACCAGCTGAGCGGGTCGGAACCCCAGACCGTCCAATTGAGAGGGAACAGCAAATGAGACAGAACCCCCACCAGCGCCGTCGTGGCGCGCTGACCATCGCGATCGCCGCGGTCGCGGCCCTGAGCCTCCTCGGCGCAGCGTGCAGCAGCGACGACGACGCCAGCGACTCGGGCTCCGACGGCACCGCCGCCGCCGGCTCGTCCGCACCCGAGAAGCTGGTCATCGGCTACCAGAACATCCCCAACGGCGACCTGATCGTGAAGCACGAGGGTTGGCTCGAAGAGGCGCTGCCCGACACCGAGATCGAGTGGAAGCTCTTCGACTCCGGCGGCGCGGTCAACGAGGCCATCGTCTCGGGCAGCATCGACATCGGCCTCGCCGGTTCGAGCCCCGTGTCGCGTGGCATCTCGAACGGCATCGAGTACCAGGTCCCGTGGATCCACGACGTGATCGGCAAGGCCGAAGCCCTCGTGGTCACCGAGGACATCACCTCGATCCAGGACCTGAAGGGCAAGAAGATCGCGACGCCGCTCGCGTCGACCGCCCACTACTCGCTGCTCGCCGCCCTCGAGTCCGAGGGCCTGTCGGCTTCGGACGTCGAGATCATCGGCTCCGAGCCGCCGGACATCCTGGCCGCCTGGACCCGTGGCGACATCGACGGCGCCTACCTGTGGAACCCCAACCTGGCCAGCATCGTCGCGGATGGCGGCAAGATCCTGATCACCAGCGAGGACCTCGCTGCTGAGGGCAAGACCACTTACGATCTCGCGGTGGTTCGCACCGAGTTCGCGGAGCAGTACTCCGACACCGTGCAGACCTGGGTCGAGCAGCAGAACAAGGCCGTCGAGCTCTACCGCAGCGACGAGGACGCCGCCGTCGAGGCCATCGCCGCCGAGCTCAACATCTCGGCCGACGAGGCCAAGGCCCAGGCCGCGGACCTCATCTTCTTGACCGCCGAGGAGCAGGCAGGCGCCGACTACCTCGGCGGTGGGCTCGCGACGAACCTGTACGCCGCGGCGCAGTTCAACAAGGAGCTCGGTGAGATCGACGAGGTCAAGCCCGAGTCCGCCTACACCGACGCCGTCGTCGCGAAGTGGGCAGAGAAGGTGGGTGGCTGAGCGGTGAGCTCACCCGCACCCTCTCTGGGTGACCGCGCCGAGGGCGGGGACGGCCGTGCCGTCCCCGCCCTCGGGCGCGACATCGAGCTGCGTGGTGTCGCGCACGTCTACGGACACGGCCCCACCGCGGTCCAGGCACTCGAGACCATCGACCTGACCGTCGACCACGGGCAGTTCCTCTGCATCGTCGGCCCGTCGGGCTGCGGCAAGACCACGTTGCTGCAGGCGATCGCCGGCTTCCTCGAGCCGAGCTCCGGACAGGTGCTCGTCGGCGGCGAGCCCGTCGACGGCCCGGCACCGGACCGCGGCGTCGTGTTCCAGCAGCCCAACCTGTATCCGTGGTTGACCGTGCGCGGCAACGTCGAGTTCGGCCCCCGGATGCGAAAGGTGCCGAAGGCCGAGCGGCGGCGCGTCGTCGACGAGCAGCTCCGGCTCGTCGGGTTGTCCGACGCGGCCGACCTGCGTCCCTACGAGCTGTCGGGCGGCATGCAGCAGCGCTGCCAGATCGCCCGCGTGCTCGCCAACGAACCCGACCTGCTGCTCATGGACGAGCCCTTCGGGGCGCTCGACGCCATCACCCGGGAGCGGCTCCAGCGCGAACTGCTGCGCCTGCGCTCCTCGGGTGACAAGACCGTCGTGTTCATCACCCACGGCGTCGACGAGGCCGCGTACCTCGCCGATCGGGTGGTCGTGCTCAGCCCGCGCCCGGGCCGCGTCGTGTTCGATGAGCCCGGCCCCTTCGCCGGGCGCCACGATCGCCCCGACGACGCCCGCTCGCTGTCGGCGTACGTCGAGTTCCGCGACCGGGTGCGCCGCCACATCGAGGAATCCTGAACGACGGCCCCTGAGCGGGGCCGCCGCGGGCACCCTGGCCGACGGCGTGCGCTCAGACCGCCATCGCCATGCGCACCTCGTCGAGCGCGTCGGCGCCGCCCTCGCCGCTGCCGGTGATGCGGCCCGACTCGAGCACGTAGTAGCTGTCGGTCGATCGCAGCGCGAAGCCCACGTGCTGTTCGACCAGCAGCACGGTGAGGTCGCCGCGCTGGGTGAGGTCGACGATGACCTGCTCGATCTCGGCGACGACGTTGGGCTGGATGCCCTCGGTCGGCTCGTCGAGGATCAAGAGCCGCGGCTTGGTCAGCAGCGTCCGGGCGATGGCGAGCTGCTGGCGTTGACCGCCCGAGAGCAGGCCGGCGGGACGGCTCAGGAAGTCGGCCAGCACGGGGAAGGTGTCGAGCACCTCGTCGATCGCCGACTTCTCGGTCGAGACCAGCTGCAGGTTCTCGAGCGTGGTCATCTGCGGGAAGCAGAGCTGACCCTGGGGCACGTAGCCCAGGCCGCGCTTGACCCGCTTGTTGGGCGCCATGCCGGTGACGTCCTCGCCGTCGAGCAGCACCCTGCCCGACTTCACGGGGATCAGCCCGACAGCGACTCGCAGCAGCGTGGTCTTGCCGGCGCCGTTGTGGCCCATCACGGCCGCCGCGCCGCCGACGGGGATCGAGACGTCGACGTCGAAGAGCACCATCGAGCGTCCGTAGCCCGCGGTGACCCCTTCGATCGAGAGCATCGGTTCAGTCATGTGCTGCCACCTCCGTCACCGTGCCCAGGTAGACCTCCTGGACCTGCGGATCCGCCTGGATCTCTGCGACCGTCCCCTCGGCGAGCACCTTGCCGCCGTGCATGACGGTCACGAAGTCGGCGAAGGTCCGCATGAACTCCATGTCGTGTTCGATGATCACGATCGTCCTGTCGCCGACGATCCGCTGGAGCAGCGCGCCGGTCTCCTCGCGCTCCTCGGTGCTCATGCCGGCGACGGTCTCGTCGAGGAACATGACCTGCGCGTCCTGCACGAGCAGCATGCCCACCTCGAGCCACTGCTTCTGGCCGTGGGCGAGGATGCCGGCGGCCCGATCCGCGAGCGCGGTGAGACCGATCGTCTCGAGCGCCGTCTCGACGCTCTCGGGCACCTTGCGACGTGCCCGCACCAGCGACCGCGTCGGGCGGTGCAGCCCGGCGGCGATGTCCAGGTTCTGCAGGACGGTGAGCTGCTCGAAGACGGTCGCGGTCTGGAACGTCCGACCGATGCCGAGGCGCACGATCTTGTGCGACTTCATCTCGAGCAGGTTGTGGTTGCGGAAGCGGGCGTCGCCGGTGCCCTGCACCAAGCCCGTGAGCGCATCGACGAGCGTGGTCTTGCCGGCGCCGTTCGGGCCGATCAGGAAGTGGAGCCGCCCCTGACGCAGGTCGAGGTCGACGTCCTGGATCGCCTTGAAGCCGTCGAAGTCGACGGTCAACCCGCGGATCTCGAGGTAGTCCTCACCGAGGAACGAGACGGTCACAGCGCCACCTCCGCACCGATCGGTTCGGCCGGACGCTGCTCGGCCGGAGTGGTCGAGGTGTCGCTCGATCGGTTCAGACGGAGCGCCTTGAGCTTCGTCCACAGCGATGCGATGCCGCCCGGCAGGAACAGCAGCACGACGATGAACAGTGCCCCCTGGAAGTACGTCCACTGGGTGGGGAAGCGCTCCGAGAGCGTCGACTGCCCGTAGCCCACGGCGATGGCGCCGAGCGCCGGACCGAGCAGCGAGGCCCGTCCGCCGAGTGCGACGCCCGCGATCATCATGATCGACGCCGCGGCGTCGACGTTCGACGGCGAGATGATGCCGGCGATCGGGGCGAACATCGCGCCACCGATGCTCGCCATGATCGCCGCCACGACGAACGCGACCAGCTTGATGTTGGCGGGGTCGTAGCCGAGGAAGCGGATCCGCTCCTCGGCGTCGCGGGTGGCGACGAGCAGCTCGCCGTAGCGGCTGCGGTAGAGCTGCCACACGACGAGCATGCAGAGGATGAGCAGACCCGCCGCGATCATGTACAGGTTCTTCTTGACCGTCGGGTCGTACAGGTTCTGGCCGAAGAACGTCGTGAACGTGTTCAGGCCGTTGAACCCGCCGGTCTGCTTGATCGTGGCGATCAGGAGCGTGGCGAACGCGACCGCGAGTGCCTGGGTGAGGATCGCGAAGTACGCGCCCTTCACCCGTCGTTTCAAGATGGCGTAGCCGAGCACGAACGACACGACCGCCGGCAGCGCCACGATGGCGAACAAGGTGAACGCTCCGCTGCGGAACGGCTCCCACCAGCCGGGCATGGTGGCGTCGCCGTAGAGCACCATGAAGTCGGGGACCTCGCCCGGACCGGCGGCCTCGAGCTTCATGTGCATCGCCATGGCGTAGCCGCCGAGGCCGAAGAACACACCCTGGCCCATGACGAGCATTCCGCCGCGGCCCCAGGCGAGGCCGATGCCGACCGCCGCGAGCGCCCAGCAGGCGTACTTGCCGAGGTTGCCCAGTCGGAAGGCGGTGAGCGAGTTCGGCGCCCAGACCAGCAGCACGAGGGCCACGATCGCGATGCCGATGAGCCCGCCGTAGGTCGAGAAGAGCTTCGTCGCGACGGCCTTGGCGGACCGCGGAGTCGCCGAGGTGCCGGCCGTGTCGGCGGCGCCCGTGTCGACGGGGCCTGGCTCGGCGGCGCCCGGGGTGTCGGAGGAGTCGGAGGTCGTCGAGGTCGTCATGCCAGCGCCCTGGTCCGGACGGTGAACAGACCCTGCGGTCGGACCTGCAGGAAGACCACCACGAGAGCGAACGTGATGACCTGGGCCATCGAGCCGCTCGTCCAGTCGGTCAGGAACGCGGTCGCGACGCCGACGACCCAGGCGGCGATCACGGTGCCCTTGAGCTGGCCGACGCCGCCGGCGACGACGACGAGAAAGGCCGGGATGATGTACGTGGTGCCGAGCGTCGGGTTCGTGCCCGAGATGAGGGCGATGGCGACGCCGCCGACACCGGCGAGGCCGGAGCCGAGGAAGAAGGTGAGGCGGTCGACGTTCCGGGTCGAGACACCCATGGTCTCGGCGAGCTCACGGTTCTGCACCGTGGCCCGTATCCGTCGTCCGAAGGAGCTGTACTTCAGGACCGCGCCGAGTGCGGCGAGCGAGGCGACGGCCAGGATGATCGTGAAGAGCTGGCGGTGGGGCCACGCGTAGCCGAACACCGAGATGCTGCCCCGCATCCAGGTGGGCGGCTTCACCGGGTCGCCCTGGGCGCCGAAGATGTCCTTGGCGGCCTGCTGGAGGACCATGGCCACGCCGACGGTCACCAGGAGCGTGTCGAGCGGCCGTCGGTACATCCATTGGATGATCGACACCTCGAGCAGCAGGCCGAGCAGGCCGGCGACGAGGAAGGCCACCGGGATGGCGACCACGATGGAGAGGCCGGTGCTCGTGACCACCTGTTGGGTCACGTAGGCGACGTAGGCGCCGGCCATCAGGAACTCGCCGTTCGCCATGTTGATCACGCCCATCTGTCCGAAGGTGAGCGTCAGGCCGAGTGCGGCCAGCAACAGGATGGCGCCGGTGGCGGTACCGGTGAGTAGTGGTGTGGTGAGTGCGTCCAAGGCCCTGGCTTTCGGTTCGATCGGTGGGGGATCGGTTCGGAGAGGGAACCCCCGGACCGGGTGCACGACGCTCAGGGGGGAAACGCCGCACACCCGGTCCCGGTGGTTCAGGAGTTCGCCATCGGCGAGTGGCTCACTCCTTGTTGGGGTCCCACCAGTCGTAGCCATCGAGGAACGGATCGGGCTCGATCGGCTCCTCGGAGCTCCACACGACGTCGAACTGGTTGTCGGCGTTGATCTGGCCGATCAGACCGGTCTTGGCGATGTGGTGGTTCTCGCCGTCGACGGTCACCAGACCCTCGGGCGCCTCGAAGGTGACGCCGTCGGCTGCCTCGTTGACCGCGTCGACGCAGAACGAACCGGCCTTCTCGACCATCTCCTTGTAGAGGTAGAGGGAGACGTAGGCCGCTTCCATCGGGTCCGAGGTCGGGCGGTCGGCGCCGTACTTCTCCTGGAAGGCCGTGATGAAGGCTTCGTTCGCCGGGTTCTCGACGCTCTGGAAGTAGTTCCAGGCGGCGAACTGGCCGGTGACGTCCTCACCCATCGCGGGTGCCTCTTCCTCGGCGATGGACACCGAGATGATCGGGGAGTTGTCCGGGCCGAGACCGGCCTCGTAGTACGCCTTGATGAAGCCGACGTTCGACGAGCCGTTGATCGTGTTGAACACGAAGTCCGGCTTGGCCGCCGCGATCTTGGCGACCTGCGTCGTCCAGTCGTCGCTGTCGAGCGGGACGTACTCCTCGCCGACGATCTCGATGCCGAGCTCCTTGGCGTACTGCTTGATGATCTTGTTCGCGGTACGGGGGAACACGTAGTCGGAACCGGCCAGGAACAGCGTCTTCACACCCTTCGAGGCGAGGAAGTCCATTGCCGGGATGATCTGCTGGTTCGTCGTCGCGCCCGTGTAGTAGATGTTCTCCGACGCCTCGAGGCCCTCGTACTGGACCGGGTAGAAGAGCAGTCCGTCGGCACCTTCGACCACCGGCAGCATCGCCTTGCGGGACGCCGAGGTCCATCCGCCGAAGACGGCGGCGACCTGGTCCTGGGTCAGGAGCTTGTTGATCTTCTCGGCGAAGACGGTCGGCTCGCTCTGGCCGTCCTCCTCGACGTACTCGATCTGCTTGTCGAGGATGCCGCCATCCGCGTTGATCTCGTCGGCGGCCATGATGAGCGAGTCACGAACGGTCTGCTCGCTGATCGCCATCGGGCCCGATGTCGAGTTGAGGAAACCGAGCTTGACGGTGTCGCCCTCGACACAGGTTCCGGATGCGGCGGCCTCTCCTTCGCCGCCGCCGGTGTCTGCTTCATCGCTGCTGCTGCATCCCAGCAGCGCGACCGACAGGACCGCGGTCGACGCCAGGAGCCAGCGTGACGTTCGTCGATTCATGTTCGTCCTCTCTCAAGGGGCGGGGTTGCCTCTTGGAGCGGCAAGCTACGAACGACAGGTCACGCTGCAATTGCGCCACTGTTTCGGGCGTATGACCTGTGCTGCACAAGGTCGCGGGGCCGACGCGGGGACCCTCGGGTGTGGCCGCGACGGTCCGAGACGCGAACGACGGTGGGACCGGAGCGGTCCCACCGTCGTTCGTCAGTCGACGCTGCACTCAGAGTCGCACTGCTCCGCCGGCTGGCTCAGAGGCCGCCGGCGCACGCTCCGCCCGCTGGCTCAGAGGCCGCCGTCGCACGCTCCGCCCGCTGCGGTCAGCCACGGGGTCGCCGTGATCTGTGCGTTCGTCGGCGGACCCTGCACGATGCCGTTGGTGCCCCCGGGTCCGGCGGCGTCGCCGTACCAGTTGCAGGTGGCATCGATCGGATCGTCGGTGACGACCGTGGTGTAGATGCCGTAGTTCGGGTTGAACCGGACGGCGTACGCCGTCTGACCGATGAAGGTGTTGCCGTGGATCTCGGTGCCGTTGGCCTCGCCGCCGCCGGCGACCCAGCCCAGGTTGCCCGGCGCTGCGCCGGTGACGCACTGCGAGCCGTCCTGGATGGTCGTGATGTTCACGGCGCCGCCGTTGCCGACGAAGGTGTTGCCCGTCACGGTGTTGTTGTCGGTGCTGAACTTCTTGCACAGGTTGATGAACACGCCGGAGCTCAGCCCGGTGAACGTGTTGTTCGTGACCTGGTTCGAGTGGTTCGTGATGGTGATGCCGGCCGGTGTCGACGCGGTCAGGTCACGGCCGGTGGCGTCGACCGAGTTCCCGTCGACGATCACGCCGGCCATGTTGTGCTGACCGGTGGCAGCGCCGATCGACATCGCACGGGAGGTGATGCCGGTGAAGGAGTTGCCGGTGATCTGCGCCGAGGTGATCGGAGCGGCCAGTTCGCTTTGGACCACGTTGAGCGGGCGACGCCAGTTCACGAACGCGTTGTCACTGATGTCGATGTTGCCGCCGCGGATCTGCAACGCGTAATCACCCATGCTGGTGCACGTGAAGCCGCAGTCCGGCACGAACGTGTGGCCGCCGGTGAACACGTTGTTCACGACCGAGACCGTCGGACCGCCGAAGACGTTGAGGATCGCGGTGGCGTTGGTCAGCAGCGCCGGGTCGCTCGTCGGGTCGATCTCGACGCCGTCGATGACGAGGTTGCGAGCCGCTGCGCTGCTGAGCACCGAGGCACGGAAGCCGCGCACGGTCGACTCCGGACCACGCTCGCCGGCGTCGACACCGGCGGACACGCCGGAGTTGGCGCCCTTGAAGGTCAGTGCCTTGCTCGGGTTCACGATCTCGCCGTAGGAGCCGGCGGCGAGGTAGATGGTGTCGGCGGCAGCTGCCTGGCCGACCGCGTAGTTCACGGTCAGACACGGTGCTGCGCTCGAGGCACAGGTCCCGGCGTCGGAGCCGGTCGTCGCGACGTAGCGCCCGGTCGGGTCGTCGTTCACGGTCACCGTGGTGTCGGTGTCGACGTCGATCGCGCCGTCGTCGTCGGTGACGGTGAGGGTCACCGGGTACGAGCCGGCCGTCGCGTAGCGGTGCGTCGGGTCCGCCTCGGTCGAGGTGTTGCCGTCGCCGAAGTCCCACGCGTAGGTGATCGTGCCGTCGGTGTCGCCGGAGCCGGCCGAGAAGAAGGTCACGAGCTGACCGGTCAGGGCCGGGTTCGGTGACGCGTCGGCCGCAGCGGTGGGCGGCTGGTTGACGGGTGCAGCGGTGACGTCGACGAGCACGGTGGCCTGCGCGGTGGCTCCCTTGTCGTCGGTGACGGTGAGCGTCGCGGTGAACGACCCGCCCGTCAGGTAGGTGTGCACCGGATCGGCATCGGTCGAGCTGTTGCCGTCACCGAAGTCCCACGCGTGCGAGACGATGCTGCCGTCGGGGTCCGACGACCCCGCCGAGCTGAACGTCACCTCGAGCGGTGCGGTCCCGCTGAGCGGCGACGCCGAGGCGACCGCCACGGGCGTCAGGTTCGGTGAACCGGTGGTCGGTGGCGCGCATGCAGCCACCACGAGTGCCAGGCCCGCGGTCAAGCAGGCTCCGGCAAGACGGAACTTCTTCATTGGTTTCCCCCAAACGGATGAGCCCGGTCGCCTCCGGGCTGCCGAAAACTCTTCCACCCTGCGGTTCGCGCGTCAAGGGTTCTGTGCGCATGGATTCCGGACGCATGCATTCCGGGCGCACGGATCCCGGGCGAGGCTCCGTGAGCCCCGACGCACGACGGAGCGGGTCAGTCCCCGCCGCCGCCCGACAGGCTCGCCGTGGGGGACTCGAGGGTGCCGTCGTCGCTCAGGGCGAAGAACTTGCCCCCGCGGGTGCCGACGTAGATCGTGCCGTTCCAGACCGCCGGCGTCGCCTCGATGCAGCCGCCGAGGCGCACCTCCCACAGCTGCGGCGGGGCGACCGACGTGTCGGACACGTCGTAGCCGCGCAGCACGCCGTTGCAGTCGCCGTAGATCAGGACGTCGTCGACCACGACGGGCGACTGCCATGTCGGGCCGGTCAGCTTGATCGACCAGCGCTCGGCGCCCGTCTCGCGGTCGAGGGCGAGCAGCTTGCCGCCGTTCGTCGCGTTGATGAGGACGTCCTCGTGCAGCGCCGGGGTGCCCCAGAAGCCGGCGGTCGCCGCGACACGATCCTCGTAGGACCACACGAGCGGGGCGTCCGGGTTGCGGGGGTCGAGCTTCATCAGCTGTCCGACCTCGGCAGCGCGGCTGTTGCCACGCTCGTACTCGGCCGAGACGTACAGGAAGCCCTCGGCGTCGATCACGATCGTCGCGTCGGTGTCGTCGCCGTTCCAGAAGCGGAACGTCTGTCGAGGCTGACCGGTGCCGGCGACCAGGTCGCCGACGTCCCAGCCCATGACCAGGCCACCGGAGTTCGCCCAGTAGACGGTGTTGCCGGTGATGGCGACGGAGCCCTCGATCGACATCTCCTTGGCCCGGTTGCCGGCCAGGTCGTTGATCACCTGCTGGTCCCAGCTCGGCGTGTTGAACACGAGCTTCGGGTCGACGGTGACCAGGTCCTGCGCGTCGTAGCCGCGGTTGAGCTTCACCATGTGGAACTGGCTGTTCTCGCCTCCCTCGAAGAGGAAGTCGTCGATGACCAGGCCGGAGCCGTCCCAGTCGTTGTTCCACAGCGTCGGCGACACCGCGTTGGCCGAGATCTTCCAGAGCTCGACGGCTTCGCCCGGACGGTCGATCGCGATCGCCCGGTAGTAGTTGTCGCGACTGCCGGAGTAGACGATCGGGAAGCCGTCGGGGTCGACGGTGACCGAGCCCTTGATGATGTCGCCGGTCTGGAATGGCGGGAGGATGTCCTCGCCGGTCGCCCCGTCCTTGAAGTGGACCGCGCCGTCGTAGGCGCCGAAGACGACCCACGTCCGGTCGTCGCGTTCGAACACCGCCGGCTGACCGGTCCAGCCCATGCCGCACCACGTCTTGGTCTCGCCCTTCGCCGAGGAGGACGAGCACATGCCGCCATCGGAGGGGGTGAACCACTTGACCTTGGGGGCCTTGGGCACGTCGCCACGGCCGTAATAGGTCCGCGTCGGGTTGCCCCTGAAGGTGAGGATGCCCGGCACGGTCTCGGACCACATGTGCCCCGAGCTGGCCGGGTTCACCAGCTGGCCGTCGATGCGCTCGACGGGGACCTGCGACCAGTCCTTCTCCTCGGCCGGCGCCTCTTCTTCGGCCTCCGCGCCGTCACCCTGGGCCTCGGTGTCGACGTCGGCCGCGGTCTCGCCGCCGCCCCCGCCGGCCGGCTCGTCGTCCCCGCCGCCGCCGAAGAGCGACACGAGCCCGACCACGATCGCGACGACCACGATCGCGGTGACCGTGCCGGCCATCAGCTGGCGCCGCCGGGCGATCTCCTTGGTCGGAGGGATGAGCTCCCGCTGGCGGCGGAACTGGTAGTCGTCGTAGCGGGGACCTGGCATGACAGCACCATCATCGCCCACCGGGGACGGCCCGCCGTGCTTCTGCACGGCGCAAAGGAGCTACTGCCGCAGCTCGCCCTCGGCGACCAGCCGCTCCAGGGTCAGCTCCGGGTGCTCGCTCTCGAGGCGGTCGAGCCAGTAGGTCGACTCGAACAGGGCCAGCAGCATGCCGTCGCTGCGCGTGAGCACGTCGACGCCCTGCATCGCCCGCAGCTCGGCACGCGACGCCTCGTCGGTGCGACGCGCCACCTTGTAGTTCGTCATCGCGAGCTCGATGGGTGCGCCGAACTCGTTCTCGAGCCGGTGCTTGGCGACCTCGAACTGCAGGGCTCCCACCGCGGCGAGCACCGGCGACTGGTCGCCGTAGTCGGGGTCGCGCAGCACCTGCACGACGCCCTCCTCGTCGAGCTGGGTGACGCCGTTGCGGAACTGCTTCGACCGGCTGACATCGGTCGTGCGCGCGATCGCGAAGAACTCCGGAGCGAAGCTCGGGATCGTCGGGAAGGTCACCTGCTCGTCGGCCCAGAGCGTGTCACCCACGCGTACGTCGTTGGCGTTCACGAAGCCCACGACGTCGCCGGGGTAGGCGTCCTCGAGCGTCTCGCGCTCCTGGCCGAACACCGAGTGCGCGTACTTCGTGGCGAACGGCTTGCGGGTCCGGTCGTGGGTGACGACCATGCCGCGCTCGAAGCGACCGGAGCAGACGCGCAGGAACGCGGTGCGGTCGCGGTGCGACTTGTCGGTGTTGGCCTGCACCTTGAAGACGAACCCGCTGAACGGCGCGTCGAGCGGCCTGGGAGTGCCCGAGACGTCCGGCCGGGGGCCGGGGCTGGGGACCTCGTCGATGATCGAGTCGAGCAGGACGCGCACACCGAAGTTCGTCAGGGCCGACCCGAAGTACATCGGCGTCGACTCACCCTCGAGGAACATCTCCTCGTCGTGGACCGCACCGGAGAGCAGTTCGAGCTCGTCGACGCTGTCGGTCCACGCGGCGCCCTCCTCCTCGATGGCTCGCTCGGCCGGCACGACCTCTTCGTGGGCCTCGGTCGAACCGTGCGCGGTCCTCGTGAAGCGGATGAAGTCTCCGCTGCGGCGGTCGATGACGCCGCGGAAGTCACCCGCGATGCCGACCGGCCAGGTCACCGGGGTGCACAGCAGGCCGAGCTTCGACTCGATCTCGTCGATCAGCTCCAGCGGGCTCAGACCCGGACGGTCCCACTTGTTGATGTAGGTGAGGATCGGCAGACCGCGACTGCGGCACACCTCGAAGAGCTTGAGGGTCTGGGCCTCGATGCCCTTCGCCGCGTCGAGCACCATGACCGCCGCGTCGCAGGCGGTGAGCACGCGGTAGGTGTCCTCGGAGAAGTCGCGGTGTCCCGGCGTGTCGAGCAGGTTCACCACGCAGTCGCGGTACGGGAACTGCAGCACGGTCGAGGTGATCGAGATGCCTCGCTGCTGCTCGAGCTCCATCCAGTCCGACGTCGCGGAGCGGCGTTCGCCCTTCGCCTTGACCGAGCCGGCTTCGCGTCCGAGCGCGCCGCCGTAGAGCAGCAGCTTCTCGGTCAGGGTCGTCTTGCCGGCGTCGGGGTGGGAGATGATGCCGAAGGTGCGGCGTCGTGATGCCTCGGCGGCAGGATCGGCGGGTGAGCTCACCCGGCAATGGAACCCCGGGTGTCGGCCGATCGCCAACTCGCGACCGTCACACCGAGCGTGCCACGGTCAGCCGACCAGTCGGTCCACCACTTCGATGAGCGCAGCGGTGCGCGGGTCGCCCGCCAGGCCGAAGTGCATCTGGTTCATCGTGTAGCCGACCGCGAGGCGACGGTCCGGGTCCGCGAAGCCGACCGACCCACCGGCGCCGTAGTGGCCGAAGGAGCGAGCGCCGGCGAAGGGCGAGAAGTCCGAGTGCCGCATGTAGCCGAGCCCGAAGGGGATCGGGAACATCAGCACCGCGTCGGCGCCCTCGACCTGCGGTTCGATCGCGGCGTTCACCTGCTCGGGTGACAGGAGCTGCACGCCGTCGACCTCGCCGACGGTCGCGGCGTACATGCGCGCCAGCGACACGGCGTTCGTCACGCCGTTGGCCGCGGGGATCTGCGCTGCCCACGTGCGGGGCTCGTTCCAGACGTTCTCGTCGCCCGACGCGCCGCCCGGCGCGGAGAGCGCTCGGCCCGCCAGGTTGCCCGGACCCAGCAGCAGGTCGAGCAGCTGCACGAGCCCCGTCGGCGCGTCGCCGCTGCCGTCGGACGACGCAGTGCCTTCCTCGGCCATCATCATCGGCAACCCCTCAGGCGGCGACATGGGGATCAGCTTGCTGACCCTGTCGACCTGGTCGTCGGGCAGCCCGATCCAGAAGTCGAGCCCGAGCGGACCGGCGACCTCGTCGGCGAAGAACTGGCCGATGCTGCGGCCGCTGACACGGCGGACGACCTCACCGACGAGCCAGCCGTAGGTCACCGCGTGGTAGCCGTGCTGGGTGCCGGGCTCCCACAGCGGCTCGGTGTCTGCGAGCGCCGCGACGACGGTGTCCCAGTCCAGCATCTCGTCGTGGGTCATCCGGCGGGTGGTGTCGATCAGGCCGGCCTTGTGGCACAGCAGCCACGACACCGGGATCTGGTCCTTGCCGTGGGCGCCGAACTCGGGCCAGTACTCGACGACCGGGGCGTGCAGGTCGAGCTCGCCGCGTTGGGCCAACAGGTGCGCGCACAACGCGGTCGCCCCCTTGGTCGACGAGAACACCATCTGCAGGGTGCGTTCGTCGTACGGCGCGCTGTCGGTCCGGGTGCCACCGGTGAGGTCCACGATCGGCTCGCCGTCGAGGTACACCGCGAACGCCGCGCCCACCTCTCCGTGCTCGTCGAAGTTGCGTGCGAACACGTCGCGCACCTCGTCGAAGCCCGCGGCCGTCGTCCCCTCGATCCGAGTCATCTGCGTTCCCCCGTGTGGTCCGCACCGTCGAGTGCGCCTGCGGGACGGATCGTACGCCTGCTCGCGATCCCGTCGCGCACGTCGGGTCAGCTCGGGGGGACCGAGAACGTCGCCTGACGCAGGGCGGTGCGCCCGTCGTCGAAGGTGAGCGTCGCGGTGACCGTGTGCTCACCCGGTTCGAGCGCGCCGGCGTCGAGCGCCTGGCCGTCGCGCAGCTCGAAGGGCTCCTCGAAGTCGCTGCGCGTCGGTTCCTCGCCGAGCCGGATGTCGACCCGCGTCAGCTGCGGCACCGCCACGAAGATGCGCACGGGTTCGGCCAGCGTCGCGCCGGCGAGCTCGGCGGCGGGCAGCTCGGGCACGCCCGTCGTCCAGTGCAGGCCGTCGGACGACACGGCGTCGGGGTCCTCGGGCACGATGCTGGTGCCGGCCACGACCGCGGCGGGCGGGGTTCGGCGGTCCTGTTCGTCCTGTGCGGCGTGCGCCTGGTACGCCATCGGCAGTGCCACCGCTGCGGTCAACCCGGTCGACGCGGCGAGCGCGAGCACGACGCGCAGGGACACAGATCCCAGCGCGCCCAGGTGCATCGCCCGCTTGCTCGACTCCTTCACCATCAGTCGAGCAGTCTCGTCCAGATCCGCCCGCTCGTGAATGGGCAATTACCGCTCGGCGGGCGTCCGGCGGCATGCCCCACGTGGCATGGCGCCGGCAACCGCACCGGCAACGGCACCGTCAGGCAGCGTCTTCGTCGGACCCGTCCCGCAGGTCGATGATGCCGAGACGGACCGCCGAGAGCACGGCGTGGGTCAGGCTCTGGGTGTCGAGGCGGCGGTAGATGGCGTTGAGGTGGTTGTGCACCGTCTTCTGCGTGATCCCCAGCTCGCGGGCCACCTGCTTGGTGCTGAGCCCGTCGGCGATCATCTGCAGGATCTCGGTCTGACGCTCCGAGAGCAGCTCCTCGGTGGCCTCGGCCTGGTCCGCGGCCTGCAGCATCGACGCGGCGAGCGCAGGGCTGAGCACCTCTTCACCGGCCATGACGCGGGTGAGGGTGTCGAGCACGTCGGCGAACGACGTGCCCTTGGTCAGGTAGCCGTGGGCGCCGGCCTCGAGGGCCGCCCGGGTGCGCTGCGGGTCGTCGTGCATGGTGAGCACCACGACCTTCACCGACGGGAACTCCTCGGCGATGCGGCGGGTGGCGCTGACCCCGTCGAGCACGGGCATGGACAGGTCCATCAGGACGATGTCGGGTGTGGTGGCGCGCACCAGCTCGACGGCCTCCTCGCCGTTGTCGGCCTCTCCGACGACGGTCTCACCCGCCGCCTCGAGCCCACGGCGGATGCCGTCGCGCAGGATCTGGTGGTCATCGGCGAGCAGGACCCTCATCGGTTGGCTCCAGCGTTCTCGGGGGTGGGGCGCGCAGCGGTCATGTCCGTCCCATCGGCACGGAGGGCCGGTTTGTTGAAGACCCCGGTGCGATTCCCGCCACGACGCGGACCGTGGTGCCGCCGCCGGGGCGGCTGTCGAGGATCAGCTGGGCACCGATGACGTCAGCCCGTTCCCGCATGCCCACCAGACCGTACGCCGAGTCGCGCACGCCGCGAGCCGTCTCGAAGCCACGGCCGTCGTCGACGATCGTGAGCTCGAAGTTGCCGCCGTCGAGGTTCCACACGACGTCGACCTGCTCGGCCTTCGCGTGCTTGCCGACGTTGTTGAGCGCCTCCTGGAGGATGCGCAGCAGCTCGTTCTCGACCGGCACCGGGAGACGGTTCTCCGGGTGCAGCACCGTGAAGGAGCAGTCGATGTCGGCCCGTTCGCCGAAGCGGGCGACGACGTCACGGGCGATGACCGCCAGGGGCTGCTCCTCGGTGACCCCGGAGCGCAGCTGGCGCAGCGTCTCGCGCAGCTCGTCGAGCGCGGCCTGCACGTCGTGGTGGAGCCGATCCAGGTCCTCGACCCTCGGCGTGTCGTTGGCCATGATCCGCTCGAGCTCGAAGCCGATGTAGGTCAACCACTGACCCAGGCGGTCGTGCAGATCCCGGGCCAGGCGGACCCGCTCCTCCTCGGCGCCGAGCGAGCGCAGGCGGCCGAACCACCGGGCGTTGTCGATGGTCAGTGCCAGCACCTCGGCAAGGCCCGTGAGGACCCGGACGTCGCGGTTGTCGAAGCGGCCGACCTCGGGATGTTCGAGCCCGAGCAGGCCGATCGCGGTGTCGCGCGCCTCGAGACGCACGTAGAGGCCGCTGCCGCTCGACTCGACGATGCCGTGCGAGCGGTTCGGGTCGCGGAGGTCGGTGCGCAGCACCGGACCGTTGCTCGCGAGCGCGTCGAGCAGCGGCGACGGCAGGCCCTCGGTGCGGTAGCCGGGTCGCAGCACGCAGCCCTCGGCCAGCTTCGGCACCCACTCCTCGGCGTTCTCGTCGAGGGTGAGCAGGCAGACGACGCGTGCGTCGAAGGTGTCGGTGATCTGGCGCTGCGCGGTGTGCAGCGCCTCTCGCAGCGTCAGGCTGGTCGGCAGCGTGCGGGCGACGGAGTTCACCAGGGTGAGCAGGCCGTTCGCCTCGCTGAGCGACTCGACCTGGCCGGCGAGCGCGACGCGCCGCTTCTCGGACTCGATCAGACGGGCCCGCACCGCGGCCGCGGTGATCACTCCCAACATGATCGTGAGGTACACCGTCAGGTCGCGCTGGTCGTTGAACTGCGCCGCGGGCGTGCTGGGGCCGAGCAGCACCCCGGCGATCATCGCGGCGAAGCCGGTCAGCACCGCGACGGCGCCCGCGGTGTAGCCCCAGCCGAAGGCCGCGACGAGCATCACGATCATCAACGAGAAGATGAACGGGCTCTCGATGCCGCCGCCGTAGCCCACGGCGAGGCCGATGACGACGACGTCGCCGAAGGCGGGCGCACGGTCGGCGAGCAGCGGTGACGCCAGCCGGATCGGGATGATGGTGCGCCAGGTCGTGATGAACAGGCACACCGCGACGGTGACGACGGCGGCGTAGGACCCGCCGAAGGCGTCGGGGGCGACGAGCACCAGGCCGTAGCCGACCGCACCCCAGCGCAACGCTGAGATCGCGGGCGACACAGAGGCGCGCACCGACGGCGGGAGGGCGATCCGCCGGGTCGCGTCATCGATGCCGCCGTACCGGAGGGTCCGGAGTGCGGCGACGGTCTCGTCGACCCGGAGGTCCCCGCTCCCACTCCGCTTCGGTGTCCGCGAATCGGTGGTGGTCGTGTTCTGCTCCGTGGCGGACACCCTACCGACGAGCTGCCCGGAACCGATGCGTGATCCGGGACCGACCGGACGGCCCGTCCCGGGTTGGACCGAGGCGGTCGACCGTGGCCGTAACATCGCCGGGATGACCGACGCGGGCGATTCCACCTCGGCCCCCGACCCCGGCGCCGAGACGGTCCACTTCCCGGGCGCCCGGCGGCCGGATCGCCGCCGTGACGTCGAGGCGGCGGGCGTCAGGATCTCGGTCGTCGAGTGGGGCGAACCCGACGCGCCGCCGTTGGCCATGGCACACGGCGGCTTCGACTTCGCCGAGACCCTCGACGTGTTCGCTCCGATGCTCGCGGACGCCGGTTGGCGGGTCGTCAGCTGGGATCAGCGTGGCCACGGCGACTCCGCCTGGACGCACCTCTACAGCTGGGAGGCCGACCAGCGTGACGGCGCCGCGGTCATCGCGTCCCTGCCCGACGGGCCGATGCCGTTCGTCGGGCACTCCAAGGGCGGCAGCCTGATGATGCACCTGGCGAACACGATGCCCCACCGTGTCTCGCAGCTGGTCAACCTCGACGGCCTGCCCTCGGACGGCACGATGTCCGACGTCTCCGAGCACGAGCGGACCCGACGGCTGCGCGACGAGATGGACGCATGGCTCGCGCACCGCCGCACCCTCGTCGACAAACGACGTCGACCCGGCACGATCGACGAGCTCGCCGAGCGCCGGGGTCGGATGAACCCGCGCCTGTCCCACGACTGGCTGCGCTACCTGGTCACCGTCGGCGCGACCCAGGACGAGGACGGCTGGCGCTGGAAGCTCGACCCGACCATGCGCATGGGCGGGTTCGGACCGTGGCGGCCCGAGTGGTCGATGCTGCGGCTGCCCGGCATCGGCGTGCCGGTCATGGGAGTGCTGGGCCTCGAGGTCGAGCTCATGGGCTGGGGCACCCGCCCCGAGCACGTGCTGCCGTTCCTGCCGCCGGGCGCCCGCTTCGAGACGCTCGAGGGCGTCGGGCACTTCGTGCACATCGAGCAGCCACGACTCGTCGCCGACCTGGTGCTCGACTTCCTCGGCGACCCACCGGCACGGGGCGGCCGAACATGAGCGACCCACGCACCGACCCGACCGCCGACCCGACGTCTGGCCCGACCTCTGGCACCGGCATCACCTGGCTGCGGCACAACCGGATCGACCTGGCGCTGCACCGCCTCTCCGAGGGCACCCAGCCCGGCTTCCGCCCGCTGCTGCTGCTGCACGGACTGGGGGAGCGCACGCCGTCGCACGTGACGTTCCCCGTCGAGTGGCCCGGGCCGGTGTTCGGGCTCGACTTCACCGGACACGGTCGCTCGACGGTGCCCGTCGGCGGCGGGTACACCTCGGAGATCCTCGTCGGCGACGTCGACGCCGCGCTCGACCGCCTGGGTCAGGTGACCATCCTCGGTCGGGGGCTGGGCGCCTACATCGCGCTGCTGGTCGCCGCGGCCAGGCCCGCACAGGTCGTCGGCGCGGTGCTGACGGATGGCCCCGGACTGGTCGGCGGCGGGGTGCACCCCGGCTCGCCGATGACCGCCTACCCGGCCCCCGACGTGGTCAGCCCGCCGGACCCGTTCGCGATGCTCGAGCTCGCCCGTGACGTGCGCCCGCCGGACTACGCGCAGACGTATGTCCGCTTCATCGTCGAGCGCAGCAGCCTCGACAAGCCGGTGATCGTCGCCGCGGTCGTCCGTCCCGAGTGGCTCGCGGCCGTCGCGTCCGAACCGGGCGTCGGTCGCTCGAGCGTCGCGGACGCCCTGCGCTTCTACGCCGGCCACGCCGACTCGGCCTGAGTCCTCCCCGCCGACCCGTCATGCGCCCCACCAGCCTCGAAATCCGGTCTGGATTCGAGGTGGTGACACCGATTCGGAGTCGGATGTCGGGTTCGTGGCACCTCGCGCGAGGTGGGCGCGGGATCGCCCGGCGGTTGACCGACGGGGTCAGTCCGCGTCGTCGACGGGGGCCGACAGGCGCGTCAGGATCTCCTCGACCTGGAAGCGGGTGCCGTCGATGCGCGCGCGGGACCACTCGACGATCGCCGCGGCACGCTCGACGCGGGGTGCGAGCAGGTCGACGTCGAGGTCGTCGGACTCGAGCTCCTCGACGATCCCCCTGAGCTCCTCGATCGCGGCCGAGAAGCCGAGCTCGTCGAGCGCTGCGGTGGTGTCCATGGGTTGCTCCTTGGTCTCGGGAAGTCAGTCGTCGTGGGGGAGGTCAGTCGTCATCGGTGTCCCCCGTCGGTGCTGGCGGTGCGGTCGACATCGTCGTCGAGCGCACGGTGCCGTCCGCGAGGGTCGTGAGGATCTCGTCGCCGGGCGAGGCGTCGTCGACGGAGCGCAGCACACGTCCATCGGCGCTTCGGGTGATGCTCCACCCACGGGCCAGCGCGAGCGCGGGGTCATGCGCCCGGACCCGCGACGAGAGCGACTCCAGGCTGCGTGAGCGCTCGTCGAGCTGTCGCTCGGTGGCCACCGCCAGCCGGCGTGCCAGGTCGTCGAGCGCCGGTGCGGCCGCGGCGGTCGAACGCGGCGCGCTGAGGGCGAGACGGTGGGCCAGGTGATCGACGAGCTGGGTGTCACGTCGCAGGTGGGTGTTCGCGGCGCGTCCCGCCCGACGGGCCTGTTCGTCGAGCTGCTGCTGCGCTCGCAGCAGGCGCCCGTTGCTCGCCGAGGTGAGCTGTGCCCAGGCAGCGGCGACGTCCTGCGCGCACCGGCGAGCCGACTCGACGACCGCGGCCGCTGCCGCGGTCGGCGTCTTGTGCGCGGTGTGTGCGACCTCGTCGGCGACGGTTCGGTCGGTCTCGTGACCGACGCCGGTCAGCACCGCGATGCGTGCGGCCACGATCGCCCGGGCGACCTCGTCGGTGTCGAACGCGGCCAGGTCGGTGCGCGCTCCTCCGCCGCGTACGAGCAGCACGACATCCGCGCCCAGGTGCTCCGCGGTCTGCAGCGCGGACACGATCGAGCCGGCCGCCTCGGGTCCCTGGGTCCGGGTGTCGATCACCGAGATGCGGAACCCGATCGCGGAACGCCGCAGCTCGTCGAGGGCGTCGGCGTGCGCGGCGCTGCCCAGGCTCGTCACGAGGGCGACGTGCAGCGGCACCGCCGGCAGCTCGACCCCGGCGTTCGCCCGGAGCACACCGTCGGCGACGAGGGCGGCGAGCACCCGGTCGCGCTCCTGACCGAGCACCCCGAGCGTGTACGCCGGGTCGATCCACGTCATGCGCAGCTGCAGGGTGCTGCGCGCCGCGTAGACGTTGAGCGTGCCGCGGATGCGCACGCGGATGCCGTCGCCCATGCGGACCGCGCCGCCCTGTCGGGTCAGGAAGCGGTTGACGATCGCACGTTCCCGGGCGAACAGCGTCACGGCGAGCATCGGTCGGTTGACGTCGCTCTCGGCGTCGGGGTCGACGAGGTCGAAGTAGACGTGCTGGTTCTGCGAGCGCTTGAAGTTGCGCAGCTCGCCCTCGACCCAGACCTCGTCGCCGAAGACGTGCACGAGCACGCCGTTGAGTGCCTCGTGGAGCTCGCCGACCGACCAGGTCGGGTCCTGTGGTTCGTCGAGCTCGCTCACCCGATGTGCACCCTGGTCATGTCGAGCGCTGGGGTCATCTCGAGCGGCTCATGTCGAGCGCGGGGCGTCCTCGTGGCGGATGACGAGCACGGGTGCGGCGCAGTGGCGGGTCACGTACTCGCTCACCGAGCCGATCACGATCCGCTTGAAGAACCCGCGGCCGTGCGAGCCGACGACGACCACGTCGGGGTCGATCTCCTCGGCGACCGAGCAGATGATCGCCCCTGCGGCGCCTTCCTCGAGGCGGCGTTCGACGATCGCCGGGTCGAGGCCGATCTTCCCGATGGTGTCGGACAGCTCGTCGCGACCCTCGTCGAGGATCTCGAGGCGGGCCTGCGCGGACTCGGCGGGGGACATGAGGTTGCTCTCGAACCCGCCGGCACCGGAGTCCTCGGCGACGGAGGTGTCGGCCACCGTCAGCAGGGTCACGCGAGTGGGCGACAGCAGCTCGACGGCTCGTCGTGCTGCATCGAGGGACACCTCGGAGCCGTCGGTGGCGATCAGCGCGTGCATCTGGTCCCTCGTTCGTCGGTCACGTGGCGGTGCCACAGCGGTCACTTCCCGGGCACAACCTACCGGGCGCGCTGTGACGACCGGGGCGGACGACCGGGGGTTACCCGAGGTGAACGCCTCATGGACAGCAGGTGTCGATCAGGTACGTTGCATCCCATGGGGGAACGGCGAAACCAGGAGCTCCGCGGGTCGAGGCCCGCCCGACAGGTGTCGCGTCGCACGGTGCTGCGCTGGTCGGGCAGCGCGGGGATGTTGGCGGCGACCGCGGCGGTCACCGCGGCGTGCGCACCGACGATCGACCCGTCCGAGGGGGCTGACGCGAACGGCGTCGTGCTGCTGCCGGGCTTCACGAGCAGGGTCATCGCCCGGGCTGACGAGAAGGTCGGCAACACCGGACTGGACTACCGCTGGTTCCCCGACGGCGCGGCCACCTTCGTCGACCACGAGGTCCCCGGTGGCTGGTACCTGACCGTGAACCACGAGATCCCCGCGATCGGCGGGGTCACGTCGATCCGCTTCGCGCCCGACGGCACGATCACCGACGCCCAGGTGATCTGCGAGAACACCGGCATCAACTGCGCCGGCGGCCCGACGCCGTGGGGCACCTGGCTGACCTGCGAGGAGTTCGACTGGGGCCACGTGTGGGAGTGCGACCCCACCGGACGCGAGCCCCAGCGACGGCGCCCCGCGATGGGAGCGTTCACCCACGAGGCCGCGGCGGTCGCGTCCGACGACCGGGTGTACCTGACCGAGGACCGGCGCGACGGGGCGTTCTACCGGTTCACCCCGGACACTCCGGGTGACCTGTCCTCAGGGGTGCTCGAAGTCGCGACCGGGCCTGACACGATCGGTCCCGTCACCTGGCGTGAGGTGCCGAACCCGGACCCGTCGGTGTTCGACACGGCGTGTCGCAACCAGGTGACCGGCACCCTCCGCTTCAGCGGCGGCGAGGGCGTCGCCACGCACGGCGACCTGGTCTGGTTCTCGACCAAGGGCGACGACCGCATCTGGCAGTACGACCTGGTCAGCGGCGAGATGTCGCTGCGCTACCAGGCGGGCGAGCCGAGCATCCTCAGCGGTGTCGACAACCTCTGGTTCGACGTCGGCTCCGGTGCGCTGCTCGTCGCCGAGGACGGCGGTGACATGGAGGTCGTCGTGCTGCGTCCCGACTCGAGCCTGGAGTCGGTGATCCGCCTGCCGGGGCAGGAGGACCACAGCGAGATCACCGGTCCCTGCTTCAGCCCCGACGGCCAGCGGCTCTACTTCAGCTCGCAGCGCGGACCTGCCGGTGTGGCGGGGGTGCCGATCGGTGTGACCTACGAGGTCACCGGACCCTTCGACGAGCTGCTCGGACGCACCACCGTCGCCGCAGGTTGATCCCCGAGGTGCCGTGCGGCGACCGCCCGGTCCTCGTCGGCGGAGCCCGTGGCTGGTGGGGCGCCCGGCCAGCGGCCACGCTGTACCGATGCGATCGACCGGGACGGCCCGTGTGAGGACCACTGCGGTGAGGACCACTGCGATCGGCGAGGAGGCCCGGTCCGATCGGCGACTCCAGGTCGCTGCGGCCGCCACGCTCGCCGCGATCGTCGCGCTGATCGTGCTGCGTCCCTCGACCGCGGGTGCACTCGGCGCCCAGGTGCAGTCCACGACCGAGACCGCGATGACGTGGTGGAAGGCGGCCATCCTCGGCATCGTCGAGGGCGTCACCGAGTACCTGCCGATCTCGTCGACGGGTCACCTGCTCGTGGCGTCCGAGCTGCTCGGCCTCGGCACCAGCGACGCCGACATCGAAGCGGCGAACACGTACGCGATCGCGATCCAGTTCGGCGCGATCCTCGCCGTCGCCGGTCTGTTCTGGCGACGCTTCCGCGACATGCTGCTCGGCCTGATCGGACGCTCCGACGCCGGCCGGCACCTGCTGATCGTCCTGGTCGTCGCGTTCGCCCCGGCTGCCGTGCTCGGCTTCCTGTTCGACGACATGATCGAGGACGCGCTGTTCTCGCCGTGGCCGATCGTGGCCGCCTGGTTCATCGGCGGACTGGGGATCCTCGGCCTGGAACGAGCGGGGCTCATCCCGCACTCGGGCGACGCGGGCGACGACGACGGGTCCGACCCGTTGCTCGGGATCAGCGTCCGTCAGGCGGTGATCATCGGGCTGGCGCAGTGCGTCGCCATGTGGCCCGGCACGTCGCGTTCGCTGATGGCGATCCTCGGCGCGCTGCTCGTCGGGGTCGGGATGAAGGCGGCCGTCGAGTTCAGCTTCCTGCTCGGCTTCGTGACGTTGACCGCGGCGAGCGGCTACTCGCTGCTTTCCGACGGCGGCACGCTGGTCGACCAGTTCGGCATCCTCGACCCGCTCATCGGTCTGCTGTTCGCGTTCCTGTCCGCCGTGGTCGCGATCAAGTGGATGATCGGCTACCTGCAGCGCAACAGCCTGGCGATCTTCGGCTGGTATCGGCTGGTCGCCGCCACCCTCACCGGCGGGCTGATCCTGGCCGGCGTCATCAACGCCTGACGACCCGCCCCGGTTGCCCGGCCCCAGCGCCCGGTCACCGCAGCGGCCGGTCACCGAGTCCGCAGCGCACGCTCCGTCTCGTCGTCGGCTGGGAAGAAGAGCTCGACGGCCAGCTCGTCGAGCGTGACGTCGCGGGGTGTGCCGAACGTGGTCAGCGTCGTGAACATCGACAAACGTCGACCTCCGAGGTCGACCACGAAGGGGACCAGCAGTCCGGCCCCGTCGTCGACGGGCATGGGTTCGCCGTCCAGCGCGGCGACGTTCGGGTAGGCGCGCACTTCTGCCTCGAGCTCGGCGACCGCGGGGTCACCGGTGAGCGAGCGCGTGCGCTGGAGCTGGCTGAGCAGGTAGCGGCTCCACTCGCCGAAGTTGGCGGTCCGGCTTGCCAGCCCGTCGGGGTGCAGGCACACGCGGAACACGTTGATCGTCGGAGTGAGCACCGCGGCGGGCAGGTCGGCGATCAGCAGCCGCGCCGCCTGGTTCGAGACCGCGACGTTCCAGCAGCGGTCGACGACGACACCGGGGTAGGGGTCGTGCGCGTCGAGCATGCGCTGCAGCGACGCGCGGATCGTCGTCATGGAGTTGTCGTCGAGCGGTGTGCGCGGGTAGTGCGGGGCGTGCCCGGCGGCGACCAGCAGGTCGTTGCGCTCGCGCAGCGGGACCTCGAGGTGCTCCGCGATGGTCAGCAGCAGCTCCGGCGACGGCCGGGACTTGCCGGTCTCGACGAAGCTCAGATGGCGGGGCGACACGCCGGCGCCCAAGGCCACGTCCATCTGGCTGCGGTGTCGACGGTGACGCCACTCGCGCAGCAGCGGACCGACGTGTGAGCGGGGCATGGGACGCACCGTACCGAGCGCCGCTCGGTGCGCCCATGACCTCACAGGTCATCGCCGTCACGACCCGCGGGCGTGACGATCGACGGCATGAACGACACCACCACCCTCACCCGCACCATCGACACCCACCTCGCCGGCTACTGCGAACCGGACCGGGAGCGGCGACTCGAGCTGCTCACCGCCGCGTGGAACCCTGCCGGACGTCTGCTCGATCCGCCCCTCGAAGGCCAGGGCATCGACGCGATCGCGGAGCTGGTCGATGCGGTGCTCGCGCACTACCCGGGTCACCGCTTCGAGCGCACGACCGAGGTCGACGCACACCACGGCTACGCCCGCTACGGCTGGACGCTGACCGGACCGGACGGCACGACGGCGATCACCGGCACCGACATCGCCGAGGTCGATGACGACGACAAGCTGGTCGGTGTCGTCGGCTTCTTCGGTGAGCTGGTCGCGCTCGATCCCGCAGCCCTCGACCGAGCCGCGGCGCGATGACCGCCACCGGTCCCGCCACCGACTCCATCGCCGGGCCGCGGTCCTTCGAGGCCGACACCGCGGTGGTCCCACACGGCGACGGCGCGTTCCGTGCCGAGCTGTCGGACCGCTGGGACCGCCTCGGTGGCGGACCGCTGGGCGGGTACTCGCTCGCCGTGGCGCTCCGATCGCTGGAGGCCCGCTCCTCGTTCCCGGATCTGCTCTGCGCGTCGGCGTACTTCCTGCGCCCGGCCGAGCACGGGGCGGCGTCGATCGGCACCGAGCAGGTGCGCCTCGGCCGGAGCGTCGAGACCGCCGAGGCCAGGTTCGTCCAGGGCGACACCGAACGGCTGCGGGTGCTCGCCGACTTCGCCGACCTCGCCGCGGCCGATGGCCCCTCGTTGGTCCTCGGTGGTCCGCCGTCGCTGCCCCCACCGGAGGACTGCCGGGACCCGTTCGAGGCGTTGCGTCCCAGCGGCACCGTCGCGGACCGCGTCGAGTACCGGGTCACCACTGCGCCGGGCTGGCTCCGGGGTGAGCCGACGGGTGATCCGTCGCTCGAGTGCTGGGTGCGGTTCGCGGACGGCAGCGACGTCGACCTGGTCGGTCTGGCGTTCCTGGTCGACGCCGTCGCGCCGGTGGTCCTCGAGCTGGGAGCAGCGAGCTCCTCGACGATCGAGCTCACGCTGCACTGCCGGGCACGCCCGGCCCCGGGTTGGCTCGCGTTGCGTGCCTCGACCCGGTTCGTGACGGGCGGCTACCACGAGGAGGATGTCGAGATCTGGGACTCCACCGGCGTGCTCGTCGCGCAGTCCCGACAGCTCGCCCTGCTCGTCGGCACGACCCGACAGGTCATGGCGAGCTGAGCCGGGCCGAGCAGATCCGGCCCGGCTCGCCGATACGGTGTGCGCGCACGCGACGGAAGGGCGGCGTTCGACCATGACGATCCGACGGTCCGGTCATCGACCGGCGCTGCTCGCCCTCGGGGTGGCGCTGCTGGTCATGGCGTGCTCGGACTCCACGACACCGAGCACGTCGACCGGTGGTGGCCCCGAGGAGCGCCCGACCGACGCGGTCGACGTGGTGCGCGAGCAGGTCGAGGCGACCCTCACCGGCGACATCGACGCGGCGAACGCGCTGCGATGCGACGGGTTCCGCTTCGACACCGCTGCCGACATCGAGCGTGATGTGGCCGCTGTGCAGGACACGTCGGGTCCGCTCGTCCTGGACGACGTCCGCGACCTGCCGTGGTCGGAACCGAGCGACCGCCGCATCGAGTACAGCGTCACCTCGGCGAGCGGGTCGACCACCACGTGGCGGGTGCTGGTCGCGAGCGATCGAGGTGCCGGGTGTGTGTCCGACCTGTGGTTGGGGGCCCACGAGTCGGTCGCCCGCGACGTCGTCGATGCGATGGCGCTGGTGCAGCCGGGGTCCGAGGAGTACGCACTGCCGGCACCGATCGAGGCCGAGCTGCCGGGGTACACCTCGGCAGCGGTCGAGGCCTGGTCGCCGGACCTCGACGGGGTGTCCGACGGGTGGACCGCGGCGTGGCAGGCCGACGGATTCGGCGGTGCGCGGGTCTCGACCGCTGTCTTCGAGTCCGCGACGTGGGCGCAGCTGGCGGCGACGGAGCTGCTCCAGCGGGCCATGCAGTTCGCGACCACCCAGATCCACGGCCTGCCCGACGGGGCGGTCGGCTACCGGTACCTCGCCTACGGCTATCTCGGCGTGCAGCCCGACGATTCCGGCCCGGTCATCGACCAGGTCGTGCTGCAACGCGGCAACGTGGTCTCGGCCGTGCAGGTCTCGGGCCTGCAGCCCTCGGATCCGTTCGACCTGGTGGTCGATCTCGCCGGCCGGAGCGCCGGGACGATCGGGCACTGAACCGGGTTTCTACACTCACCATGGGGTCCGCGCACCGGCGCGGCCGGAGGAGGGTGCAGCCATGCGGTACGGGATCAACGGTTCTGGTCGGATGCTGACGCATGGCGTCGCCGGTGTGCTCGAGGACGTCGCCTCTGCGGAGTCGGCGGGTTTCTCGAGCTACTGGGTCGCACAGGTCGGCCTGATCGACGCGCTGACGCTGCTCGGCGCGCACGGCGACACCGGTTCGTCGATGGAGCTCGGCACGGCGGTCATCTCGACCTGGGAGCGCCACCCCCACATGCTCGCCGCGCAGGCGCTGACGACCCAGGCGCTGGTCGGTGACCGGCTCGTCGTCGGCATCGGCGTCAACCACCAGCCGCACGTCGAGCAGAGCCTGCGCATGGCCTGGGACAAGCCGGTGCGGCACATGATCGACTACCTCGAGATCCTCTCGGACCTCCTCGCGACGGGCGCGTCGACGTACCAGGGGCAGGCCTGGTCGTTCGACGGCGAGGCGACCCGGCCCTCTGACGGCGTGCCGAAGGTGATGATCGCCGCGCTCGGTCGACAGATGCTCCAGGTCGCCGGCCGGCGCAGCGACGGCACGATCCTCTGGTGCGTCGGTCCGAGGACGATCAAGAGCCACATCGCTCCGGTCATCAACGAGGCTGCGGCAGCGGCTGACCGACCCGCGCCGTCGATCGTCTGCTCGATCCCGGTGTGGGTCACCGACGACCCCGCACCGGCCCGTGGTTTCCTCGCCGCGATCCTGGCGGACTACGCGCAGCTGCCGAGCTACCGGGCGATGATGGACATCGAGGGCGTCGAGGGGCTGGGTGACCTGTCGATCGTCGGCAACGAGGAGTACGTGCGCGAGCAGCTCGCCGAGATCGAGGCGTCCGGCGCGACCGACTTCACGGCGGTGCCGATGGGCGGCAACCCCGACGAAGAGGCCCGCACCATGGCGGTCCTGCGCGAGGCGATGGGCTGACGAGCGCTCCGAGACGCCGGTTCGGGGCGCGGAGTGCCACGCGTACGCTGTGCGCCGTGAGCGGCGACGAGCGTGAGGTCCTGACCTGGTCCGACTTCGGCGTGGCGGCGCGTGAGCTCGCCCTGCAGGTCGTCGAGAGTGGGTTCGCACCCGACGTCGTGCTGACCATCGCCCGCGGTGGCTTCGTCATCGGCGGTGCCGTGGCCTACGCGCTCGACGTCAAGAACTGCTTCACCGTGAACGTCGAGTACTACACCGGCGTCGACCAGCGTCAGGAACTGCCGGTGCTGCTCCCGCCGGTGCCGGACCCGGTGGCGATGCGCGACCTGTCGGTCCTGGTGGTCGACGACGTCGCGGACACCGGCCACACACTGGCGATGGTCCACGACTTCTGCCTCGGCCATGTGGCCGAGGTGCGCGCTGCGGTGCTCTACGAGAAGCCGCAGTCGATCGTGGCGCCCGAGTACGTGTGGCGCCGCACCGATCGGTGGATCGCGTTCCCGTGGTCGGCCGACGGGCCCGTGCCGGGCGCTGCTCGAACCTGAACTGCCGCGGTGAGGGCGTTCGCCAGCCGGCTCGTCGTTCGCCGGCCGTCACGTCGCGCCGAGAACACCGAAACCCCCGCGCTGGGGCGGGGGTTTCGGGCACTGCGATGGCGGAGAGTGAGGGATTCGAACCCTCGGAGGCCTTGCAACCTCAACGGTTTTCGAGACCGTCCCATTCGTCCGCTCTGGCAACTCTCCGCCGACGACGATAGCGGGACTCCGACGAGGTCTGCGAACGAGCAACGCCGCACCGGGCTGCAGAACCGATCCCTCCGGGCGGTTCTGCAGCCCGACGGCACGGCCGGCGGGACCGGCACGCCTGCGCGACACGGGCGGCGCTTCACACGAACTGGGTCATGAGCGTGCGCCCCTTCCACATTGCGCTCCGCAACTGTATGCCGGTGCTCGACCGGACTCACAGCCGAACGTGGACTGTCGTCGAGCGGGTCAGCGGCGCTGGTCGAAGAACCGGCGCAGCAGCTCGGCCGACTGCTCCGCAGCGACCCGACCGCGCACCGGGAACTCGTGGTTGAGGCGAGGGTCCTGACCCAGGTGGTACAGCGACCCGAGCGAGCCGGCGTCCATGCTCTCGGCCCCGAACACGACGCCACCGATCCGCGATGCCCACGCCGCTCCGGCGCACATCGGGCACGGCTCCAGCGTCACGACCAGCACGCAGTCCTCGAGTCGCCACCGGCCGAGCGCCGTCGCGGCGTCGCGCAGCGCGAGCACCTCGGCGTGCGCCGTCGGGTCGTCGTGCAGCTCCCGCTCGTTGTGTCGCGCCGCCACGACCTGGGCCGAGCCGTCGGGTGCCCGTCGCACGACCACGGCGCCGATGGGGATGTCGCCGTGCTCTGCGGCCTGTCGTGCCTCGTCGAGCGCGAGGTCCATCCAGCGGTCGTGCTCGGGGTCGGCGGCGAGGATCGGATCGGTGGCCATGGCGGCTGCGACCGTAGCCCGACCGCCGAGCCGGCCGTCTCGGACGCCCCGGCGAGGGACTCGCGGCGCGCACAGCGCACAACCGGAATCGTTTGTGCTCGGTGCGCGGCTGACCGCGCACAGCGCACAAACGATCGCGACTGTGCGCTGTGCGCGCTCGACGGCCACGGACGAGAGGACCCCGGCCACGGACGAGAGGCCGTGCACGCGACGAACCCCGGCCATGGCTGACCGGGGCTCGAACAGGACGCTGGCGGAGACGGTGGGATTCGAACCCACGGTGAGTTTCCCCACACACGCTTTCCAAGCGTGCCGATTCGGCCGCTCTCGCACGTCTCCGGGCGGAGACGATAGTCTGAACTCCGCAATGCCACGTAAGCCGCCTCCGGGCGGCGCTCGTGTCGTCAGGTGGCGGCCGGGTCCTGTGCGACCGCAGCCCGTGAACCGGGTCAGGGCCGGAAGGCAGCAGCTCTCAGCGGAACCTGCGGTGTGCCGCAGATCGCCTGGTCGCCTCCTGACGACATGTTCTCGCCCCCGCAGGTAGGTCGCCGGCAGCGGGTCGACCGTCCCGGGCGCAGAAGAGCGTGTCAGGCGTCGGCAGTAGGATCGCCCCCGTGGCCTACCAGTCCCTCTACCGACGGTACCGACCGCGTCGCTTCGACGAGGTCCGCGGCCAGGAGCACGTCGTCGGGGCGCTGCGCAACGCGGTGCGCAACGAGACCGAGGGCCACGCCTACCTGTTCTCGGGGCCCCGTGGCACCGGCAAGACCTCGACCGCCCGCATCCTCGCCAAGGCGCTGAACTGCGAGAACCTGCAGAACGGTGAGCCGTGCTGCGAGTGCACCCCCTGCCAGGACATGGAGGCCGGCCGCAGCTTCGACCTGTTCGAGCTCGACGCGGCGTCCAACAACGGCGTCGACGCCATCCGCGACCTGATCGAGCGCTCGGCTGTCGGCTCCCCGGGCCGAACCAAGGTGTACATCCTCGACGAGGTCCACATGCTGTCGCCGGGCGCGTCGAACGCGCTCCTCAAGACACTCGAGGAGCCGCCCGACCACGTGCGCTTCGTGCTGGCGACGACCGACCCGCAGAAGGTCCTGCCGACCATCAAGAGTCGGACCCAGCACTTCGAGTTCCAGCTGCTCTCGGCCGACGAGCTCGAGCGCCAGGTGCGTTGGATCATCGGCGACGCGGATCTCGACGTCAGCGACGAGGCCATCGCCTGGGTCGTGCAGAAGGGTCGCGGCTCCTCGCGTGACACGCTCTCGGCGCTCGACCAGGTCGTCGCCGCCGGTGGTGTCGTCGCTCGGGCCGAACCGGTCGAGCAGCTCTACGAGGCGCTCGCCGCGCGTGACACCGGCCTGGCCGTCGTCGCCGTCGCCGACGCGCTGTCCCAGGGCCACGACCCCCGCGTGCTGGGCGCGGCGTTCCTCGACTCGCTGCGCGACACCTTCCTGGTCTCCCTCGGCATCGAGGTGCCGCACCTCGTGGCCGCCGACCAGGAGCGTCACCGGGCCTGGGCGAAGCAGCTCGGCACGCAGCTGTTGGCGCGGGCGATGGAGTCCCTCGGCGCAGCGCTGGTCGAGATGCGCCAGGCTGCCGACCCGAGGGTGCCGCTCGAGGTCGCGCTGGTCCGGCTGACCGCGTCGGCCGACGTGTCCTTCGACGCGCTGGTCGAGCGGATCGAGCAGCTCGAAGCGGCGATCGCGAACGGTGTACCCGCGGCCGCACCGGGTGCTGGCACACCCGCCAAGGCGGCGGGCACTGCATCACCTGCGCCCGCATCGCCAGCACCCGCGTCACCGGCCCCAGCCCCGGCCGCGCCTCGTCCCGAGGTGCGCGCCGAGCCGCCGTCCCACGACGCCGACGACGACGCCGGTGCCGGATCCTCCGGCGGGGGTCCGGCAGCCGCCCGCGCCGCGCTCGCGAAGCTGCGCGCCTCGGGCGATGGTGCCGCGGCCGAGTCCGCGGCGCCCGAGGCAGCGG